>NZ_JAAFYZ010000043.1 GCF_018274385.1 Catenulispora pinistramenti
ATGTGGGGCCGGTATCTGGTTTGGGCGCGGTCTCGCATCTGGATCCGGGCGGGGTTTTGCCCGTGGGCCGGCTGGAGGGGTTGTTGCCGGGGGTCGCGAGCGGGCATGTGGAGTTGGGCGGGTTCCAGCGTGACGTACTCGGCCTGGCACCGGGTGATCGCGGGTTCTCCGGCGCCACGGTGGGCCGTCTGGATCTGGGCGGGATGCGGTTCAACGATGTGGCGTTGAACCCGGCGAACGCGTTCTCACCGCTGCACATGACGTTGGACCGGTTCCAGACCATCGGTGGCGCCTCCCGGGCCGGCGGGCACGGGGAGGCGGTGCTGGATCTGCGCAGCCCGTTGGAGATCTCCTCGGTACACATGGGGACTTCACAGATCGTCCACATGGATGATTTCTCACTGGTGATCCGACGCGCCGACCCCCACCCCGGCACCACACCGACCGGCACCATCGGGCCCCTGGACACGGCTGCGACACGCCCGGCACCGCTGCTGGAGTTCACCGGCGGCGAGGCCAAAACCCCGACCACGACCACCACGACTCACGTCCCCACACTCGACACCGGCAACGTCACCGTGCCGGCCCGCACCGCCGATCCCGCCACCACCGACCGCGCGCTGCACCTGCTGGATGACACCGCCACCGCCCATTCCAGTACCACCGTGGCTTCGACCCCGGACAAGGCCGGTGTCCCGGGCGTGCTGGGACTGCCGCAGGAGCGGCTGGCGGTGCGCTGGAGCCCCAGCACCGAACACGCCCCGGTGGCTCAGGCCGACCGGATCCTGGCCGCCCGCCTGGAGTTGCGCAACGAATACACCGCCCGCCTGGACTTCGAGCACCAGCTGGCCCGGCACCTGGACACCGCCGAGGACCGGTTCGATGAGACCGCACTGTTCCGGGAAAACCAGGCACGCCAGGGACGCGTCATCGCCTTGTCTGCCGAGGGCCGCGAGCATGTTCTGACCGGCTACCTCGACGACGTGAAGACAGCCTTCACCGACACCCACGGCACACCCGACAACCTGTGGCAGCCCACCGGCGCAGCCCGCACCGCCTTCAACGACCGCCTCACCGTACTGGACCGGGACCTGCCGGGACGGCTGCAACGCCAAGTCGACTTCGAACACACCCTCACCGAAGCACGGCTACGCCTTTCACAAGCCGAAATCCAGCACCACGGACGGGACTGGCAACAAGCCCGGGCCCAACTCCTCGGCCCCGAACACACCAGCACATCCCCCGCATGGGACAGCCTGGAGAAAGACCTCACCACAGCGTTCCAGGAACTGCGGACACACCCGGACTTCGACAGCGCCTGGGCCGGCAGGGTGCACGAGCTCTACGACAGCCTGGACCGTCGTATCGTCTACGCCGACGGCCAGCCCGCCGCCATCGACCAGGTGACCAGTCTCATCGAACACCTGGCCATCAACGAACACTCCGGACTCCCAGCCAACCTGCTGGACCGGCTACGCCAAGACTTCACCGAACAAGCCGCCACCGAATACCGGCAACTCCGTGACGGCCAGGACTGGCAGCAGCACTTCGACACACTCGCCGACACCATCCGACACAACTACCTCCGGGAAAACCACCACTACTTCGCCGGTGAGGCATTCGACCAGCGGGCCGCCACATGGGCGGCACGCCGTGAACGCGCCGGCACCGCACCCCTGGGCGAGGAGGCACTACAACAAGCCCGCAAAGACTTCCAGGAACGGGTCATGACCTTCCTGGACAACCAGGTCCCACCCGGGGGGCCACTGACCCGGTTCAACAAGTGGTACACCAAACAACTGAGCCTCCTACCCCGCTGGCTCGACCACGAGGCAGCGTTCCAAACCGAACTCGGCCGCGCCCGCCAACTGTTCGAAGACCACACCGACATCTGGAACAGCGGCGACGCCGGCGTCAGCGAACACGCCACCACCGTGGTCCGCCAAGCATTCGAAACCCGGCTACGCAGCGCCTTCTTCAACACCCGCATGCGCCAAATCCACGGCCTGGACACAGCCCGCAAAGCCGACCCCGAAACCGCCACCGCCACGCTCGACCACTTCCGCGAAACCATCCTCATAGCCGAAGACAGCAACCTCGAAAGCCGCTTCCACCTCGAAAAAGCCCTCGAAACCGGGCTGGCCCAAGCCGCCACCGACTTCCACCAACTCGCCCAAGACTTCACCATCCCCACCGACCGCTACACCGCCCTAGCCAACGACTACCGCACCGCCGCCACCACCTACATCCACAACACCCGCGACGAATTCCGCCGCGACCCACACACCTGGCTCAACAACGAACACGAACACGAACACGCAGACACCTTCACCACCACCCTCACCAACCTGCGCACCGCACCAAAGCCCGAACCAGCGCCCCCGCCCGCCGACGCCGCACCAGTCACCGGCCACCCACGCACCGACCTCCCCAAGACCGACCAACCGCCGACAGACCATTCACCGACAGACCACCCGCCGACAAGCCCTCCCCCCGCCGACTACGCCAGCACCCTGACAGACCAGCTCCTGGCCCACCACCCGGCGACCGATCATCTTGTTCAAGACGAAGGCGCCGTGCTCCGGACGCCGGCCTCGAACGTCGTCGAATCCCTGGTGGAGCAGCACGTTGAGCTACCGCGTCCCAGTGTGCGCATGGAGATCGCGCTCACCAGGGACATCAACACGATCACCGGCAGCTGGCTTCAGGCCGGGCGGCCTCCCGAGGTCGTGCGGGCGGCGGCCACGTCCTTGGCCGGCGCTGTTCGCGGCGAGTTCGCCCGGATGCACATCGGGATGACGGACATCGGACCGGCCGTGATGTCCCCGGGGTGGGACGCGCGGTATCAGGACCTGGTCAGCCGGTCCGACAGGTGGTACGACCTGCATGTCGCGCACCGGCAGGCCGTGGACGGGCTCGGGTCGGACCTGCGTGCCCGCGCCGCCGAATGGGATCGGCCGGACTACGCCGACTGGGAGCGGCAGCAGTTGGCGGCCGTGGGCGAGCAGCTGAACCGCTCGATCGACGTACAGCTCGGCCACGAGGCGCGGCAGGTGTTCGTGCGGTCCGCATCGACGAGTGCCGAGCCGCAGAAGTGGATCAGTCAAGCGGTCGGTCGGCGGATCGACAAGGTCGTGGCCGATTGGCAGGACCGGGTGGAGGCCAGCCCCGCGGTGCTGGCGGCGTTGCCGCGGTTGCGGGCCGCGACGCTCGCCGCGGTGGCTCCCGCTATACAGCCTGCTGTCGTGAGCGGGAGCGCGGTGGTCGCGCTCCAGCATTCGGAGGAATGGCAGCGGCAGCACACCCAGCTGTCCGACACCTACGCCGCGCGCATCGCAGTCGTCGAACAGGTGGAGCGGTTGCGGCCGGACGCCACGGCGGTGTACCGGGCGGTGCTGGCGGACACGCTTGCCGGCGGCGGGGCTGACGCGGTGGGCTTGTCGGCCCTGTCGAGCCCGCCGGCGTTCCGGCAGCAGTTCGATCAGGCCTTCGACCAGTCCTGGCGCGCTGTCGTCGTCACCGGGGCGGATTCACGGTCCTCGATCTGGCGGGAAGCGCAGAGCCGATGGCAGCAGGAACTCCTGCGCCTGCGTACATCGCTGGAGTCGCAGGCGCGGATCGTCGAGCTGTCGCAGGTGCGGACCGCCGAGGCCCAGACCCTCGCGCAGGCGGCCCGCCAACGCTGGTCCGATCGCGGCGAGACCGACGAAGGACTCGTAGACGCGGTGCTGGCCGACTTCAGCACACAGGCGAGGGGCCTGTTCACGCAAACCCACGTCGTGCAGAAGTCCTCCGGGCAGGTCGACGCCAATGCCCGTCTCGTCTACGACGAGGTTTTGGGAGAGCTTGTCGCCGGACTGGATGTGCGCCGGGACATCGAGCGCGAGCGGCGTGTCATGGTCGCCCAGGCGCGTGAACGCCTGGCCGAGGTGCTCGCGCCGCTGACCGAGGCGATCGAGCCCGCGGCGGCGAGGACCGTCGCCGATTCCGCGGAGGGCTCGTTCGGGTCGGCGTTCGCCGGGACGACACGTCTGGTGTCGGCCCACCTTTTCAGGGCTCTTATGACCGAGGCCGACGCCCTCGGTGGCGGCCTGCGCTGGGCCACGCAGCCGCAGGAAGCGCGGGACCGTTTCCGGGCCGAGAAATCCGCATTGCTCGACAAGGCCGCCGCGGCACTCGCGTTCACCGCCGCGTTGCCCCGACTCGGTGACCATCTGCGCCCGGTGGTCGAAGCGTCGTTGGAGGGGCTGGACCACGAAAACGAGACGCAGGCGGTCCAGCAGACCGCAGCCGGGATCATGGTTCAGGCCCAGGGAATCTACCGTCAGGTCACCGCTCTTGGCCCCACCTCTGACGCGCAGTCGCTGGTCCGTACCCGCTTGGACCGGCTGGCCGGGGACCTGCGGGCGCTGTTCGCCTTCCGGGCCCAGGCCCGATCGCGGATAGCCGATGCGGTGCGCGAGTCCGCCGGCGGCGTCACGGTCGCGGTCGCCGACCAGGTCCTGCACGACCTCGTCACCGCCGCCGACACCTGGTACGGACGCACCGTCGCCGACCGCGCCCGCCCGGCGGACGACGTGGACCTCGTCCAGCGGCGGCTCGACACGATGCTGATCGGCGTCGAAGACCGCCTCGCCTGTGAAACACGGATCCATCCGCAGGTGGAACAGGCCCTCACCCGGGACGCGGGAATCGTCGAGCACTACATCCAGGACTCCGTCACGCCGCTGGCCACCGACGGCGTGCGGCGTGTCATGAGCGAACAGTCCGCCGCCGTGCGGACCGCGGTGTCCGCCGTCCGGGATGAGATGGTCGCGGGGCGGTTCGCAGCAGAGCAGTTCGATCCCTCCGCCGAGCTCGACCGCGCTCTGGACATACTCAGCGTGGCGTTGCCCCCGCGCCTGACCACGGAGACGGAGCTCACCGAAGCGGTGAGTGCGGCCGGATCCGCCTTCGCCGCGCTGGCCGCCGGCCGGGTTCTGCCCGAGACGGTGCTGCACGGGCTCGGCGACGACTTCCGCCATGACTGGACGTCCGGACGAGTCCGCACGCTGGGAGCGCCGGCCGGCGTCGTCGACCTCGAAGCCTGGCTCGCCGACGAGGCGGCGCACGGCGACCGGTTCGCCCAGGCCTGGACGGCTGCGGCGCATCCGGTCCCGGTGGTCGAGGCGGCGACGTCGCGGACCGAGTCGTCGGCCGAACATGCTCCGGTGTCCGGCCTGCCGTTGGCGGACCCACCGGCCGGGGTGTCGCGCGGATCGGGTCGCGCGGCTGTTCCGGTGGGCGAGGTGAATTCCGCGATGAAGCGCCTGTTCGGTGAGGACGCCGCCGTGGCGGACGTCGCAATGGTCGCGCGCCACCAGCAGGAAGCACTTCGCAGACGCCCGAACGTGAGCTATCCGCAGTTGGTGGAGGAGATCGCCCACTCGGTCCAGCACGGCGGCCGGTTGGCTGCCTACGCAGGGATGTACCGGTCGGGAGAGGTGTTCGACCCCACCGCGGCGCACGCGGAGAGCAGTACCGCCGGTGCGCTCGGACATGGAACGGCGAGCACTGTGGCCCCGGTGGACGCGCCTCCGTCCGTGATCGACCACGAGCAGGGCCTCTATCGCGCCATGGTGGAACCCGTCTGGATCCCCTTCGCGACCGACGGGACGCTGCTGGGCAGCTTCGGCCAGGACAAGCTCTCGGACCTCGGCATGGCTCTGGCCCGGGCCTTCGGACACTGGCGGGGCCAAGGGGCGCAGGTCATGCCCGGCCTGCACGTCGAGATCATCGGTACGTCGTCGTTGGCCGGTGTCAGGGAACAGGAGATGAGTGCGGCGCTGGCCGCGGTGCTGTCCGGCGTCTCCGACTCCTTGGGCATCCCCAAAATCCAGGTTCCTCTCACGGTTGTGCACACGGCGTCGTCGGCCGGCGTGGACGGCGTTCAGGTGAGTCTGAAACAGGACGCGGCGGTCGATGCCGTGCTCGCCGATCCGCAGGGGACGGCACAGCGGCGGATGACGTATCCGATGTGGGCGCCCCCGGATGTGGCAGGGTTGCGCAGCGAGCTGATCGGTGCGGATCAAGCTTCAAGACTGCGGATACTCAAGGGTCTGCCGAGGCCCTACCTCCGTTGGATGGCGGCGGATCGCGACCTGATCAGCTCTATGGCGTTCGCGCTTTCCCCGCAGGAGTTCGCGGCCTTCGCGGCGGTGCTCTTGATCGAGCTGCCCGACGGCGTCGAGGCGCCGTCGGGGGCCTACGAGGGCCTGACACGGCTCGTCGGCCACATGCTCGGGCCTCGTGCCCTCACGGAGCTGTTGCTGCGGGGAACGCGCCTGGTCGTCGTGCCGCGCGGCGGCCACGCGCGGTCGTTGGGGTATCTGTCGTCCCGATGGACCGGAGTCGAGCAGCTGCCCGCGGCCGACTTCGCCGATCTCACGTTCCCGCCGGTGTCCCTGTTCGCGGAAGCAAGTCTGGCGGATGTCCCCGGCCCGTTGGAGGATCTGGCCGGATTCCTGCCCGCGGTGCGCGTGATGGCCGCGCTCGTCCACTCCGTCCTGGATTCCGAAGGGCGCGGCCTGGTCGGGGATACCATGTCCGCGATCCGCACCGCGGACCAGACTGAGCTGATCTTGACCGGGGCGGGGCTCGGAGCCGAGATCCAGCTCGAGTCGCGGTGGCCGGACGGGCCGCTGTACTCGGTCGAGCGCGGAGCGGACCGGATCAACGTCTCTGCGAGCCATGAAGGCCGGTTCTTCAAGGCCCTGGCCAGTACGTGGCTGGGAGCGAACACCGGCTCCGATCCGGTGACCGGCTTGGCGCGGAACAACGGAAACAGCTGGGTGGCCGACAAGTACCCGGACCTGGCCGAACTCCTGACCGAACTGTTCGGTCCCGGCCATGAGCTCAGGACGTATCGAGCTGAGGTGGACCCCGTCCGGGTCACCTTCGACGCCGCCACGCTGAGCCGGATCGCCCAGGACCGGATCGCCGATTTCGGCGTGGCGGTGGCCCGAGCCCTGGGGCACTGGCGGGGTCAGGGCGCGGAGGTTCTGCCCACCGTCCGGGTCGAGATCACCAGCGGCGGGCCGTTGGCCGAGACTCGGGAGCGGTTCGTCCGCGACGTCTTGGAGGCGGCGATCGCCACGCCGCTCGCGAGGATGGGGATCGAGGGATTGCTGGTCCCGATCGGGCTGTCGCGAACAGAGCTGGCGTTCGGCGAACTGGCGAGTGTCGCGCTCCGTCTGGACGAGGAGGCGGCGGTCCGTGCCGCCGCGGTGGATCCGGAGGCGATGGCGCGGCGACGGTTGACCTATCCGATGCGGATGCCTCCGAACGTGGCGGAGCTGCGCAACCGGCTGACCGGTGTGGACCGCTTGACCCGGTCGCGGATGTTGGCCGAACTCCCGAAGCCGTACCTGCGCTGGATGGCGTCGGACCAGGGCCTGATCAGCGCCCTGTCGTTCACGCTGACGCCCGGGGACTTCACGGTCGAGACGGCGGCGCTGATGGTGGACGTCGCCGGCGGTGTCGAGGTGCCGCAGGCTGTGCTCGCGGATGCCACGTACCTGGCGAGCCTGGTCATGGCCAACCACGTCGTCGCCGGCGAGATGTTGTCGCGGGGCGCGCGCGTGGTCGTCGTCCCATACGGCCACACGCTTCGATCGGTCGACTTCGCGCAGGCCAGGTGGCCAGGCCTCACCGAACTGCCGGGCACCGTCGTGTCCGTCGGCAGCGGCGGCGCGCCCCCGGTGTGGCTGATCGGCGCGGCCGACCTCGCGGGGGTCCGGAGCAGGCTCGAGGTCTCGCACGGCGCCCTGTTCCTCGTCCGGGAGATGGCCCTGTCGGTGTTCGGGATGCTGCCCGCCGGAAAGAGTCGCCGGCTGCGGATCGGCGAGGCCTTCGCCGCCCTGCGGGCGGCGGACGCCGCTGAGCGGACCCAGGTCGGGCCCGGCGTCGACCTCTCGGCGCGCTGGCCGGACGGCCCGCTGTCCTCCGTCGAGCGCGAAGCGGACGGGACCAACATCTCAGCGCTCGACGAAGGCCGGTTCCTCGCCGGCCTGGCCGCCGCTTGGCTGGGCCTGAACGCCGGCCGGGACTACCGGACCGGCCTGCGGCGCAACGACGGGAACGGCTGGGTGGCTGAGAAGTTCCCTCAGCTGGTCGGTGTCCTCACGGAGCTGTTCGGTCCCGGTCATGCCGGCCCGGACGTACTCCTGGCCGAGCAGGCGGACAGGGAGTTGCGATACGGCCGGCTGGACGACGCCACCTTCGTGTCGGTGGTGGCGCGGCAAGAAGCGGAATTGCTGGACGCGGCGCAGGGCGACGCAGCCATGGACGACACGGTCCTGAGCGACGCAGCCGTGGACGTCATGGCCCTGGACGACGTCGAACACCTGGCGGAGACCCCCGCGCAGGCGGTCGTGGCGATGACGCGTGAGCAGGTCTGGTCGGCCTGGCTGGCGGCACACGACGCGGTATACGACGCCCGTGAGTCCCGAGACGCGGTCGCGCTCGGAGCCGCGTTGGTGGCGGCATCGGCGGTCGACCAGCAGTTGGCCGCGTTCGGGGCGGACTCGGCGTCCTTGGCGGAGGAGTACGCGGGGATCCGGGACGGACTGGTCGGGATGACCGCCGCGACGGCCCGGCGGCATCGGGACGCGTGGAACGAATATCAGGCCGCTGTCCTGCAGGCGGCGGAGCCGCCGTCGCCGGCCGCGCTCACGAGCGGTGATGAGCTGGAGGCGTCCGAAGCGCCGCTGACAGACCAGGCGCGTCAGATCGCCGCCCTGGTCGACGAGGTGAACCGGGAGCGGCGTTCGCAGAGTCCCGGCGCGGCGTCGATCGGCTGGGAGCAGATTGAGCCCTACAGGCGGGACTTCCTGCGCAGAGTGCCGCACGCGAACCCCCGGCAGTTGGTGGCGGGGATCGCCGCGGAGTCGCTGGGCGGCCTGCGGGCGGGGCGCGCGGCCGGCGGCGTCCTGGTCGACGTCGAGCCGATCGACGCGACCGCGGCGCCGGCGGAGACCAGTGCCGCCGGGGCCCGGTTCGCTGCCCCTGAAACGGCTGCCGTGCTCACGGCGGCGCGGACGGAGGCGTGGCTGCTCTGGCGGGCGGCGCAGGATCGGGTGAGTGAAGCGCGTGTTTCGGTGGCTGAGCACGAGCGCGTCGCGGGGGCTGCCACCGGGCAGTCGCCGACGTGGCAGGACGCCATGGGAGTCCTCGCGGAGGCTCTGGCGACGGCGAATGTCGCTGACGGGCGGCTGCGCGCGTCGGGGATGGACCCCGGGGAACTGACGGCTTGGCGAACAGCGCAGAACACGGTCGACGCCGCACGCGAGTTGTTGCACGGCCTTGAGCGGAAGGATGAGGCTGAGGCCCAGTCTTTGGCGGAGGCGAAGTGGGCCAAAGCGGTGGGCGATCTGGGGGAGGCCCTGGATGCGGTAGACCGTTTCGAGAACCAGTTGCGTGCGGCAGGGCTTGGCTCCGAGGATCTGCAGGCTTGGCAGGCCGCGCAGGAGCGCGCGGATGAAGCACGAGCCTTGGTGGCTGAGCACGAGCGGTTCGGCGAGGCGGCCGCCGCCGGGCAGTCGCAGGAGTGGCAGGACGCCATGGCCGCCCTCGCCGCGGCGCTGGCGGCGGCGGATGCCGTCGAGGACCGATTGCGCGCCGCGGAGCTGGGCCCTGAGGATCTGCGGGCTTGGCAGGGTGCGCACGAGCGCGCGGATGAAGCACGTGTCGCGGTGGACGGCGTGGAAAGGGGCCGGGAGGTCGTCACCGATCCGTCGCGGGAGTGGCGGGACGCCATGGGTGCCCTCGCCGCGGCGCTGGCGGAGCGGGATGCCGTCGAGGACCAGTTGCGCACGGCGGGGCTGGACCCTGAGGAACTGACCGTGGCGTACGAGGCGTTCAGTCAGACCTCGGACCAGGAACCGCCTGTCGATGTGGAGCAGGAAACGACCGGTGCCAGGGCGGAGCGGCTGCTGGCGTCGGCCGTGCTTGCCTGGTCGAGCGCTGTGACGCGGAACGCGCCCTATGCGCTGGCCGGGCGAGAGGAGGGCGCGTACCGCGCGGCGATGGAACCCGTCGGCGCCGTCTACCCGGTCGGCGCCTTGCTGGACGGCGCCGGCCGGGACCGGCTCGATCAGGCGGCGCTGGCCGTGGCCCGTGCCATCGGGCACTGGCGCGGCCAGGGGGCCGCGATCATGCCGAGTGTCCACATCCAGATCACCGGCGAGCCGTCCTTCGCCGTCGACAGGCAGGGTGAGATCCACGCCTACCTGACGGCTGCCCTCTATCGGAACTTCCAGCACCTGCGTGTCCCCACGGTTCCTGCCCGCATCGACTTCGACGTGGTGGGGCGGCCGGAATCGTTGGCCGACCCGGGAACCGTCGTGGTGGGTCTGAACGAGGACGCGGCGGTCCGGGCGGCTCTGGCCGACCCCTCGGGGCTGGAGCTGAGGCGGCGGACCTATCCCCTGCGGATGCCTCCCGAGATGCGGCAGCTCCGTGCGAGGTTGACCGGTGTCACCCTCTCCAAGGACGCCATCCTGGAGGGGATCCGAGAGCTGCCGACGGCCCAGCAACGGTGGGTGGCGGCCGATCCACGGTTCATCGACGCCTGGCTGGCCCGGCTGGAGAAGGAGGACTTCGCCGCGGTGGCGGCGCAGTTGCTGGCGGAGGTGCCCGAAGGCGCCGAGGAGCCGCTGGCCCTGCGCTACGAGGTGGTACGGCAGCTGACAAGCATGCTGAGCTTCAACAAGCAGGTCGCCGCAGAGCTGTTGCTGCGTGGCACACGCCTGGTTGCCATGCCGCGCTACACCGTGGCGCGAACGGTGGGCCACTCGAATATCCGGTGGGCCGACTCCACGGCTCCGGCAGGCGTGTCCGATTTCAACTTCCCCCCGGTCGCCCTGGTCCCGGAACAAAGCGTCATCGGTCTCCCCGCGCAGTACAGGGACCCGGACGGGTACGCGGTCCTCGTGCACGAGGTGACCCACCTCCTGCAGTGGCTCACCGCGCTCCACAGCCTGGGAGGCATCCTGAAGTCTCTCGCCGTCCGGGAGATCTCGACCCTCCTCACCCCCGAGAACTGGCAGCGGGTCGTCGACGCCTTCCTCGAGCTCCAGCAGGCCGACGCCGCCGAGCTGGCCGTGGTCGGACCGGGGTTCGAACTCGCCTCGCGCTGGCCGGACGGGCCGCTGTTCTCGGTCGAGCGCGGAGCGGTGGCGAAGTGTTATGCGGCGACCACCGTGGGGGAGTTCTTCGCTCAGCTCGTCTGCGCCTGGCTGGGGACGAACACGGGGGCGGACTCTGCCACCGGCCTCAAGCGGAACAACGGGAACCGCTGGGTGACCGAACGTTTCCCCGCCCTGGTCGGACTCCTGACCGATCTGGTCGGTCCCGGCAACCGCGGCGCGGGCGAGTTCCCGTCGGCGAACCCGGTGAACGTCGAGCTGCAGTACGGCAACCTGGTCGAATTCGTGTCGATGGCAGCACTGGAACACGGTCACGAGGCCGATCTCCCGTTCATGGGGACCGTGTCCGCGCGCCAGGATGTATGGCGGACGTGGCGCGCGGCGCACGACGCGGTCTATCGCGCGCGGGTTCAGCAGGATGTTCGGGAACGGAACGGGGAAGGCGCCTCCGGGTCTTCGTCCCGGGAATGGCTCGGGTCGGTGAACGCCGTGGCGGCGGCCCTGGCGGAGGCGGATGTCGCCGATGCGCGGATGCGCAACTGGGGTCAGGATGTTGCTGCCCTGTCCGGGGCGTATGAGGCGTTCCGGGGATCGTTGGGCCCGATGCCCGCCGCCGCGATGAATCAGGCCCTTGACGCGTGGATCCGTTGGCGTGCCGCCGCCTCGGAGTTCGAGGCCCGGTCGGCGGTGGCCGCCGCCGGGGCGGTGCGGACCGGCGAGGAAGCGCTCCAGGCGGACCGGCCGGCGATCCGAGACGTCGAGCAGGCCCGGGCGGCACTGGACGCCGCCGAGGTCCGGTTGCGCGTTCTCGGGCAGGATCCCCGGGCTCTGACCGAGGTGTATTCGGCGTTCCACGCGAGGTCCGGCGGGGAGTCCGGGAGCGGGGCGGCGCAGGTGCTGGACACCTGGCTCCGGTGGCAGGACGCCTGGTCGAGGTTCGAGGTCCGGTCGTCGGTGGCGGCCGTGGGAGACGTGCGGGGGCTGACGGCGGACGAAGCGTTCGGGGCGAAGCGGGCGGCGACAGAGGACATGCTGCGGGCGTACACGGACCTGAGTTCCGCCGAAGGCGGGTTGGACGCGCTGGGGGTGGATCCGGCGCAGACGGACGACGCGTTCGCCGCGTTCCGCGCGGCGCTGGGCGAGCTGTCCGATGTCGCGGTCCGGAGCCGGCTGGACGCGTGGGTCCGTTGGCAGGCCGCCCGGACGGTGCGCGAAGCCGGGCCGAACGCGGCGCGCCCAGCCGAGTTGGACGAGCTGGACGAGTTGGAGGAGCTCGCCGAGTCCGAGAGCGTGGCCCACACTGCCCGCTTGAGCATGGTGAGCCAGGCCGGTGGGCGGCCGCTGTCCAAGTACGACGACGACCATCTGGTGGTGATGGTCAACTCCGAGCTGCGGAAGCTGGGCGATGACGAAACCAGGACCCCGGCGCAGATCGAAGGCTACAAGCTGAACCTGACCGCGACGGCGCCGAAATGGACCACGAAGTGGCTGGCGGAGCAGATCGCCAACGCGATCCTGCACGACGTCCGGCTCGTGGGGCGCGGCGGAGCCTCGCCGCGGGCGCTGATCGGCGAGCTGATCGGTGAGACGGTCGATCTCACCGCCGCGCCGGCCGAGTCCACCGCCCAAGCCCAGGCGCATGCCCAGACCCAGATGCGTGCGGCGGCGGTGGAATCGGCGGTGCTGGCGGAGACGGTGGCGGCGCAGGCCCGGGCCGCGGCGGTGGCGGCTCAGGCCAGAGCGCGGGCGGCGTCCGCGGAGGCGCAGGTGAACCCCAGTACCGGGGTGCACCTGCGGGCGGCGGTGGCGGCGTTCAAAGCCGCGGAGTTGCGGCGTGCGGTGGACGCGCACCAGGAGGTGGCGGCCATTTACAAGTCCGCGGTGTCCAGCACTGCGACGGATGTCCTCGCCGAGCCCGGCGCGTTCGAATCGCTGCCCGCGATCGGCCTGCGGCAGGCCACGTATCGCGCGGCGCTGGAACCCGTCGGGGTCCTGTACGCCGACGGCCAGGAGGAGGCCAACAGGGCTGTGCTCTACCGGGCGGCGCTGGATCTGGCCCGTGCCCTCGGGCACTGGCGGGGTCAGGGCGCTACGGTCCTGCCCGTCGTCCGGGTCACGATCAGGGGCCACCTGTCCATGGCCCGCCGCAGAAGAGAGCAGATCCAGGGCTATCTGACCGCTGCGATCAGTCAGCGCGCAGCGTTCCTGAACCTTCCGCCGCAAGCCGTCGAAGTCGCGGTCACCCTGGACCTTCAGCACGAGTCGACCGACGCCCCGGGCAGCATCGTGGTGGGTCTGGACGAGGAGCGCGCCGTCTGGGCGGCCCTGCGCGATCCGGAGGCGATGGAGCGGCGGCGGCTGACCTATCCGATGCGGATGCCCGCGGACGTGGAGGGCCTGCGGGCCAGGCTGGTCGATGCGGCCGGCCGGCATTCCGGGGCGACCGATCCGGCGACCGGACAGCTGTCGGCGGACGCGCTGCAGGACGGCGAGGCGCCGCTGGAACCGCGCACCGAGCTGGAGCGGCTGGTCCAGGAGATCCCCCGGAAGGAGCTTCGCTGGCTGGCGACCGATCCCGGGACGGTCACGGCGTTGTCGGCTCTGCCGCAGGCGGACTTCGCGCCGGTGGCGGCGATGCTGGTGGTGGAGGTCGCCGACGGGGTCGAGGCGCCGTGGGCCGCGTACACCGACGCGGCGTACCTCGTGAGCCAGGTGGTGGGCCACCGTCTGACGGCCTCGGAGATGCTGCTGCGGGGGACGCGGGTGGTGGTGGTCTCGCGCGGTGGCGGGCTGTGGTCGGTGGAGTTCGCGCACGCACGCTGGGCCGCCGGGATCCAGGAGGCGTCCGGCACGATCGTGTCGGCCGGAAGCGACGTGGCGCCGCCGGTGTGGGTGATCGACGAGGCGGAAGTGATGGGGGTCCGGGACCGGTCGGGGGTCCTGGACGGGGCCGTGTTCGTGGCGCGGGAGTTGGCACGTTTCGTGTTCCGGATGCTGCCCGCCGGCCGGAGCCGTCGGCTGCGGATCGCGGAGGCGTTCGCGGCCACGCAGCAGGCGGATGCCGCTGAGCGGCAGCTGGTCGGGCCCGGGATCGAGTTGGCGTCGCGCTGGCCGGACGGACCCTTGTCCCCGGTCGGGTACGGGGAGGATCAGAGCAATGATTCAGCGACGGACGAGGCCCGGTTCTTCGCGGGCTTGGTCGCCGCGTGGTTGGGACTGAACGCCCGCGACGACTATGGGACCGGTCTCGCGCGGAACAACGGAAACGGCTGGGTCGCCCAGAACTTCCCGGTCGCGGCTCGGGTGCTGGCGGAGTTGTTCGGCCCCGGTCATCCGGGTGGCGCCGTGGTCTCCGACGACCTGGCGGGATCCGCCGGGTGGCAGTACCGCGACGCGGCCGGCCTCACCTTCCTGACGCGGGCGGAGGTGCCGGAGCTGTTCGCCGATGCCGACGCGCAGGAGCGCGAGGAGCTGTGGCGGGCTTGGCGCACCGCGCACGACGCGCTTCGCGACGCGCGCGCCGCGGTGAGCGTGCTGCTGTCGGACGGGGAGGCTCCCGCCGAGTCCGCCGCGACCGGTGTCCTGGAAGCGGCGGAGACGGCGGCCGACGTCACCGACGCGGTGTTGCGTCAGGCAGGTCAGGACCCTGAGGAACTGGCCGGGCAGTATGCGGAGTTCCGCGCGCTGGCGGGCGGGGCGCCCGAGGCCGAGTCGCTGCTGGACGCGTGGATCCGCTGGCGGTCCGCGCGGTTCGGGTTCGAAGCCCGGACGAGAGCGGCGGCCAGGGAGGGCCTGCTGCATGCGGACGTGGACGTACTCGTCGAGCAGGACCGGCCGGCGACGCAGGCGATGGTGCGGGCGTTCGTGGCCGCGGACGCGGCCGAGGTTCGGTTGCGCGAGTCGGGGCTGGACCCGGAGGTGCTGGCCGACGACCTGCTGGCGGTGGGGCGGGAACAGGCAGGCCTGCGGGCGGCGCCGGTGCTCTTCCGCGTCGGGTTCGGCGCCGGCGTGGACGTGCTGGACGACGTCGCCACGGAAACACTCGCCGAGATGGCCCCGGTGCTGGCCCGTGCGATCGCGCGCTGGCACGGCCAAGGCGCGGAGGTCGTGCCGGCGGTCCACGTCCTGATCATCGGTGACGGGTCGTTGTCCGACACCAGGGCGTCGAACGTCCAGCAGGATCTGACCGACAGGATCGGGAGGTACCTCGGAGAGGTCCTGGACATCCGCTCGGCGTCGGTCTCGGTCGTGGTCGAGAGCGTTGTGCGGGCGGAGTCGGCTGTTGCCCCGGGCTTCGCCACGGTGCGTCTGAACGAGGCGTCGGCGATCCTGGCCGCCGAGGCCGATCCCCAAGGGATGGAACGCAGGCGGCTGACCTTCCGGACCCGGATGCCCCGCGACGCGGCCGGGCTGCGCGCCGCTCTGGTCGGCGCCGACCGGGAATCCCTGCTGGCGATGCTCGCGACGATGCGCGACGAGGAGCGCCGGTGGTGGGCGGCCGATCACGAGCTGATCGACGCCTTGGCCCGGACCCTGGAACCGGAGGTGTTCGCCGAGGCGGCCGCGGACCTGTTCACGGAGATGCCCCCGGGTGTCGAGAATCTGCAGGACGTGCGCCGTGGAGTGCGGCGCGTGGTCCGGATGCTGTTCGGCAACAAGCGCGTCGCCGCCGCGCTGCTGCTGCGCGAGACCCGCCTGGTCGTGGTGCCGCGCTCCGGCGACGTTCTGTCCATCGGCGAACTGGACGGTCGGTTGCCTGTCGCGCGGCCCTCTGCCGTGGCGACCACCTCGTTCCCTCCTGCGGCTCTGGTCGCGGCGGAGCATGTGACCGCCGGCCCGGGCTCGGCCCGGGTCCCGGACGGGGATCCGGTCGTCGTGCGCCAGTTGGCTCGCCACCTGATGGCGGTGCTCGACGTCCTCCCAGGGGGTGTGGCGATCTTCCGCCGCGACCTCCACACGGCGTTCGAAGACCTCACGGCCGCGGACGAGGCCGAGGCCGTCAGGGTCGGGGCCTCGGCCCAGCTCACATCGCGCTGGCCCGACGGGCCGTTGTACGCGGTCCGCGAGGCGCAGAGCCCGCGCGGAAGCACGAGCAGCATGGACTATGAGGCCCTGATGGCGGCCTCTGATCACGGAGAGGACCAGCACAGCGGCACCAACAGCTCGGCGACTCACGTGGTGGCGTTCTTCGCGGCGGTCGTCGCGGCGTGGCTGGGGGTGAACGCCGGGCCCGACCCGCAGACCGGGCTGGAGCGGAACAACGGCGCCGACTGGGTGACCGCGAACCTCCCGACCCTGGCCGGGGCGCTGGAGTACCTGGTTGGTCCGGGCCGGTCCGGGTCGGAGGGCGTACTGGCCGACCCCGTCCCCGACGCCGTGCCCGAAGTGCCGATGGTGTCCGGTGATCTGGCGCGGACCGCGGTCCCGGTCACCGGGTTCGGGCCCGTGCCGAGACGGCTCCCGGCGGAGGTCCTGACCACGGCGTTGGAGATGGCGAAGTCCGCCGAGATGCGGTGGCGCGGCTGGCGTCAGGACCCTGGTGTCTTCGCCGCCGTCCATGACGCGTTCCGCGAGACGCTGGAACTGGACTCCGGCGGTACCGACGGGGCGGCCGAAAGCCTGGTGCTGGAGGCGTGGATGCGCCTGCGCGCCGCCCGCTCGGAGGTGAGCGCCGGCGCGTCGGCGGCGGCGTATCTGGCTCTGGGCGCAGCCGAGGACGGGTTGCGTTCCCTGGGGTTGCACCCGCGGTATCTGAAGGCGCAGTTCGACGAGATCGAGGGTGCCGCGGAGGAGACCGTCGCGGCCGGCGAGGCGCCGGTGTACGTGGTGCCCGCCGCGAATCAGGACGAGCTGCACGTGAACCTCGGGGCCGCGGCGGCCGGCGTCGGGGAACAGGACGTGATCGGTGCGCTGCCCGAGATCGTGCCGGGACGGTTCGCCTATCGCGCGGCGGTGGAACCCGTTCGCGTCGGCTTCGCGGCCGGCCAGGCCACACTGGACGACTCCGCCCGGAACGCGCTCGGCGACGCGGGTACGGTACTGGCTCTGGCCCTGGGGCACTGGCAGGGCCAGGGCGCTGAGGTCATGCCGGTGGTCCGCGCCGTGATCACGGGGGAGCCGTCTCTGGCCACCGCCAGGGCGGGGGAGATCCGTGCTGTCCTGGAGACCGCGCTCGCGGGGTCCTTGGAGTCCCTGAACGTCTCCGGACTCCAGGCTCCGGTGACGATCTCGTCGGCGGTGTCGCTGGACGATCCCGGAAGCGTCGTGGTCGAACTGGTCCAGGCCGAGGCGGTCTGGGCCGCGCTGGCCGATCCCTGGACGATGGCGGCTCGGCGGCTGACCTATCCGATGGCGGTGCCCCGGGACGTCGCCGGGCTGCGAGACCGGCTGCTCGCCGCGGATCAGGCTTCGCGGTTGCGGATCCTGATGGAGCTTCCGCTCCCGGAACTGCGCTGGGTGGCCACGGCTCCCAGGATCATCGAGGCCCTGTCGTCGGCGCTGACCGAGGAGGAGTTCGCGACGGTCGCGGGACTGGCGCTGGTGGAGGTGCCTGCCGGCGTCCAGGATCCGGAAGCGGTTCGTGAGCGCCTGGCAGAGTTCGTGGGCAGTGTGCTCACCAATCGTGTCGCGGCCAAGCTGTTGTCGTGGGGAGCACGCCTGGTCGTCGTGCCGGAATCCGGAAGCATCCGGTCGCTGGACTATTCGCAGGCCCGGTGGCTCGGCGTCGAGGAGTTGCCCGCAGCCGGTCTCTCCCACGCGGCGTTCCCCCCGGTGTCCATGATCCCGGAAGCCGGCCTCGCCGGTGCCTCGGATGCCGTGCGCGGGATCGCCTACCTCGTCTACTTCGCTCTCGATCCCGGCGAGCGCGCGCTGGTCGAGGACGTCGCCGCCGCGGTCTGGGCGGAGGATCGGGAGAACCTGTCGGCGCCCGGTCAAGGGCAGTTCTTCGTGGAGGCGGTCTCCGCGTGGCTGGAGCGGGAGAACGGGAACGGCTCTGTCGCCGACAGGTTCCCTCTGTTGGCCGCTCTTTTCCAAGGCCTGTTCGGCCCCCGCCGCTCGGGCGAGGTCACGGTGGAGCAGGTACGCGCGATCGAGGAGGCGTGGGCCGAAACGGACCAGGCGGAGCAGATCACCCACCTGGTCCGCCTGGTGAACTTCGAGAGAAGGGTGCGGCAGCCCGGCGCGGAGGAGGTGCACTGGACGGACGTCGAGCCCTACACGCAGGGTCTCCTGGACAGGCTGCCGCACGCCAACCTCCCGCAGCTGGTGGAGTCGATCGTCGCGGAGATGCTGGGCGGGGGCCGGCCCGGGCGCGCTTCCGGCGCCGGCTGGGACACCGACTCGGCGCTCGACGACACGGCCGACCCCACCGAGGCGCCCGGCCAGACCAGCTCTGCCGGAGCGGCGGCCGGGCAGGCGGCGCGGGAGCAGGTGTGGCTGGTTTGGCGGGCCGCGCAGGACCGAGTGCGTGAAGCACGTGTCCTGATGGGCGAACTGGAACGGGGCGGGGCGGGCGTCGTGCCCGTGCCGCAGTGGCGGCAGGCGACGGAGGTGCTGCGCGAGTCGTTGACGGCGATGGCTGATGCCGGCGCGCGACTGCGGGCCTGGGATCAGAACCCTGAGGAGCATGTCGAAGCCCACACCGAGTTCCGCGCGAGGCTGGGCGAGCTGGCCGATGTCCCGGGGGTGGCGGACGCGTGGATTCTCTGGCGGGCCGCCCGGTCCGACACCGGTTCGGCGCAGGCTCTGGCCGCCGCCGAGACGCGGCTTCGGGAGTCGGGGCTGGATCCGGAGCTCCTGATGGACGACGAAGCGGCCGAGCGGGAGCAGGCTGCGTATCGTTCCGCCCTGACACCCGTCGGCATCCGCTATCCCCTCGGCAGAGCCGTGTTGGGCACTGAGGAGGAAAGGCTCGGACCGGCGGTGCGGAGCCTGGCGCGGGCCTTGGCGCACTGGCGGGCCCAGGGAGCGGTGGTCCTGCCCGCGGTCCACGTCACGATCGCCGGCGAATCCTCTCTCTTCCGCAGCCGGGAATCTGATATCAGGACCTTGCTGTACTTCCCGATCCGCCGGGTTCTCGAGGAACAGCTGAACGTGCCGTCGGTCCGCTTCACCATCGTGGTCGAAGAAGCGTCGCGGGCGGAGTCCGCCGCCGTCCCGGGGCGGATGGTGATCCGGCTCGACGAGCGGGAGGCGGTGCGGGCCGTCCTGGCCGATCCGGAGGGCGCGCAGCGGCGGCGGCAGGCCCCGCCGATGCTGATGCCCGTGGGCGTGGCCCGGCTGCGCGACCGGCTGGCCGCCGCCGATGAGGCGTCCAGGACGGAACTGCTGGCCGGGCTTTCGGCGGCCGAGCTGCGCTGGCTGGCCGCCGACTTCAGGCTGATCGACTCCTGGTTCGCCCGGTTGGCGCCGCAGGAGTTCAGGGCGACGGCCGCGAGGATGCTCGTGGAGGGACCCGACGGGGTCCAGATACCGTCGGCCCTGCGTGCCAGAGCCGAACAGCTCGTGGCCCGCACGCTCAGCAACGCCGCCGCCGCCGAACTGCTCCGGCGCGGAGCGCGGGTGAGGGTGGTGCCGGGCGGCACCGATGAAGTACGCACCGCCTCGGACTCGCCGGTGCTGGCCCTGATCAGGGAGGACCATCTCGTCGGCGCCCCGGGCCCGGACGGGCTCCCGGACGGGTACGCGCTCGCCGTGCACGAGATCATCCGGCTGGCGTACGGCACGCTCACCATCCTCGGCCCCCGCGGTCTCGGCCGACGCAGCGGGCGCGAGGTGATCAGAGACGTCACGCGCGCCTGCCTGGACGCGGACATCAGGCAACTGGCCGCCGGCGGAGCCATCGCGGACCTCGCGTCGCGCTGGCCGGACGGACCGTGGCGAGCGGTGCTCGGCGGCCCGCGCAACTCCTCGGCGCGCGGCGAATACCAGCTCTTCCTCGGTGCGGCCAGCGCGTGGACCGGGGTGAACGCCGGAACCGACCCGCATACCGGCCTTCAGCGGAACAACGGAAACGACTGGGTGGCCGGGAACCTCCCTCGCCTGAGCGGACTGCTGTCTGCGCTGTTCGGCCCGGGCCGTCACGACGCCGAAGGACTCGTCGCCGACCCGGTCGACATCGGGCTGCCGGCCGACGACCCGGCAGACGACCCGGCCGGTGTGCCGCCGATGCCGGACCTGGCGGTTCGTGAGCAGGCGTGGCTGGATTGGCAGGAGGCGCGCGACGTCCTGCACGACGCCCGGGCCGTGGTGGACGATCTGGCGCGGCGCGAACCGCAGACGGACGGCATCGGGTCTGCGCCGGAGTGGGCCGCCGCGGTGAGACAACTGGCGGACGCCGTCAAGCTGGCGGACTACTTCGGGTCGCGGCTGCGAGCCATGGGACTGGACGACGAATCGCTGGCCGAGGCCTACGCGAGGTTCCGCGGGACACTGGGCGGGCTGTCCGACGGGGCGGTCAGGAGCCGCTTGGACGCGTGGACCCGCTGGCGGGCGTCCCGGTTCGAGGTCCGCACGTCGGAGACCACGCCGGGGAATGCCGGGCATGCGGAGGCGCTCGCGGCCCAGGAGGCTGCCGAGGTCCGGTTGCGCGGACTGGGAGTGGAGCCCCAGCCGGGGACGGACGACGTCATCAGGGCCGACCGGTTCCTCCGCGACGTGCACCGGGCGGCGATCGAGCACGGCTCCTTCGCGAACCGGTACGGGACCGGGGCGCCGGTAGTGGCCAGGCCGTCCGTCGTGGCGACGTCGAACCAGGCCGTCATCGACACCCTCGCCGAGCAGAGCAGGGCTCTGCGAGCCGCGCACGAGGACGCCCTCGCCAGGGGGTTCTTCGGCGGAGTGCGCCTGCCCGAGGCCGAGGCGCCGCGCCCGCGTGCCACTGGAATCGTTGTCGTCGATGCGCAGAACCCCGGCGAGGTGAATGCCCCGGCTGCCAGGGACCTGGCTTCTCCCCGCCTCGACGACGGCCCGTCCCGCAACCGCGGCGCCGGTACCTTCACCCTCCTCGACGAGCCGCCGTCTCCCGGCGACGACACCGTTCAGCGAGCCCTGGCGCTGATCGGTGGTGACCGGCCGGCCGACGTCAGGACGGCTGAGACCACTGAGATAAATGAGACCACTGAGATAACCGAGACCACGGTCGCGCCGCCGGCCCCGGCCGCCATGCCGCGCTGGAACGACCGGATCCAGGCCGAGTTCGACGCGGCGGACCGGGCGTTCCGTGCTCGGCTCAGGGCCGCGGAAATGGCGGAACGGGAGTTGCCGGTCGGCCAGTACGCGCGGCAGCTCGCCACAGGCCAGGAGCCTGACCTGCACGCGGTGCAGGACCAGCCGCGTCGGGCCCCGCGCACGTCTGGAGCAGAACGCGCCGCCGCCGCGGCAGTGCGGCGAGCCCGCGAGGCTGTCCCCGCAGAGGTGGGGACACGCGTCCTCACCCCCGAGGAGCGCTACTACATCATCGCCAACCGTCCCGCTCGTCCCGCCACCGCCGCCCTCGAAGCGACCGCGACCGCGCGCAGCGTCGTCGCACGCCAGCAGCGGGAGGAGAGGCTCGCGGCGGTGGTGACGGCCGCACTGCCACCCGGAGTGGCTGTCAGGAGTCGCCGGGACGTGCTGGTCTTGCACACCGGCGGCCAGCCGGTCGGGTCCACCGTGGTCTGGACCGAGACCGAGCCGGGGACGCTCACACTGCTCGTCGACCCCTCGGTCCGTGATCTCGCGGTGGTCCGTGCGGCCGTCCAGGCGCTGGCCGGGCAGGACTTGCCGCTGGTGGTCCACTTCGCAGGCCTGGCCGGCCCGGCCACGGCCGAGGCCGCGCAGCGGCTCGCCGACGCGCTCCTGGCCGGGTTCCCGCAGCCCGCGGCCCTGGCCTTCGCGGCGGGCGGGATCACCGACATCGCGGGCGCCATCGCCCGCGACACGACCCGGCGCATCCGCGCCGTCAACCCCCTTCTGGAGGCTACCGCTCCGCGCCAAGCCATCGGCTACTTCTTCCATCCGTCCGACCGGCCGGTCCCCTTGTCGCCCCGGGAGTGGGCCCGGTTCCAGCAGTTGTCCGCCGGGCTCGCTCCCGGGTGGGCGGTGGCGGTCGGAGCCGGGGGCGACTCGGTCGTCCTGCACACCGGACCGACGCCGCGCCTGGCCCGCGCCGCGTGGGAGCACCGGCGACCCGGACGCCTCACGGTGATCGTCGACGAGACGATCGCCGTGGACGCCGATGCCGCCGACGCGACCGAGTCCCTGGCCCGATTCCTGGCGGGGGTCCGGGACCAGGCCCCGATCTTCGTCGAGTTCGCCGGCGCGCGGGACCAGATCACCCCCGACCGGGCCCAGCAGATCGCCGAGAGCCTGCGAGCCGGGGCCGGGCGGCCGGTCGTGGTCGTCCTGGACGCGGCCGTCCTGACCGAGCGCCCCGACGACGCGGCACCGGCGGTCGCACTGGCCGCCGACGGGACGGCGACACTGGCCGGGCTCGCCGCGCGCTTCGAGTTCCGCGCCGCGCTGGACGCGGTAGCGCCGTCCACGCCATGGGGCCTGCCCCGAGCGAACCAGCCTGGAGCCTTCCTGCTCGTCGACGACTGGATCCTGCGTCGCGACCGATCCGGGTACCGATTCCATCCGGCGGGCGAGTCGGCCGCCGCCCCGCTCGATGCCCCGCTCGACGCAGTGCCGCCGGCCGCCGGCACCCCGATCCGGGTGATCGCCGACACCGGCCATCCGGAGCGGACCGTCCCGCTCGCGGTCCGCCTTCAGATCGGACTGCTCTTCGCCGAGGCCGTGCGCGAGGGCCGCGCCGTCATCGAGGACGGAACCGCCGCCCCGGCGCTCGCCGGACTCGTTGTCGACCCGCTGCCCGAGGAGGTGCTGCGGCCTTCCGACGTGCTGCGGGTGGCGGACATGCTCGGGGTCGCTGTCGCGGTGCCCGTGGCGGGGCTGGACTTCCTCCCGCAGCGCGGCGGCCGCGCGCTCGGGTTCGATGCGGACCGCGCCTTCACCCCGACCCCGATCCGCATCGCCGAGGCGACACACGTCGTCGTCCTTCCCCGGGCTTTCGGCCCCCTGCCGTGGGCATCGGACGACCCGCAGATCGTGCCCCCGCGCGGCCGCACCGTGACGGCTCCCGCAGTCGGCCGCCGCCCCGCCGAGCCCGTGCGCCAGCTCATCCTGGACAGATCTGGGAACAGGGTCCTGTTCACCGGAGAAGCCCCGCACGAGTCCGCAGTGGAGCTGGCCGCGGGCCGCTCGCGGTCCGGGCCGCTCACCATCGTCGTCGATTCCTCGGTGCGCAGCGTCGCGCAGATTCAGGCGGTCCTCGAAACCGTGCCCGAGTCGCGCTTGACCGATCTGCGCCTGCGCCTGGTGCCCGACGCGCGGCGGCTGACCCCGCAGGGCGCCGGCCTGCTCGCCGACCGGCTCTTCGGCGCCATCGGCGGCGAGCCGTCCCTCATCGTGCCCCTGGACACCTTCACCGCGCCGCCGCCGATGTCCGAACTCGCCGTGCCGCTCGACGGTGTGGGCCGTCCCACCTTCCCCGAGCTGGCGGTCGCGGTCGCGATCAGGCCGTCGCACAGCCCGGCGTCGCGGCCGGCGCGGCTCCAGGTGCCCGAGGGCTGGACCGCCGAGCAGACCCGGTTCGGTCTGGCCGTCCGCCCCGCCGACGCGCCGCCGATCGATGCCGGGGACGTGGCCGAGCGGCCCGAGCCCGGCCTGCGCCGGGTCGTCCTGTCCGCACCCGGGGTCGAGGTCCCGGCGGCGGTGCGGGAATGGCTCGACGACTTGCTGAGCGGACTCGAGCCCCAGACGCCCGTCGAAGTGGTCGATCTCTCGTCCCTGGCACCGCGTCCGCGGATCCCTGATCCGGCGGACCGATCCGGCGGCGACGGCGACGGCGGCGGAGCCCCGCCGCCCGGTCCCGACAGCGAACCCAACCCCTTCCTGTCGCTGCGCCTGACCGCTGAGCAGCTGACGGCGGTGGCGCTCGCCGACCACGTCGTGCTGGACCGGGTCGTGGACGGCGACGGCTTCTTCGCCTCGCTTCTGGAGGCCGCCCACGAAACCATCGCGCCGCGTCTGAGCGCGGCCGGCCTGCCGGCGACGCCGACCGCGCTGCGCGCCTTGATCACCAACACGTTCATCGGCGACTACCGGCGGGACCCGGCGATGTTCGCGGCCTTCGGCATCGGGCCCGCCGAAGCCGAGCTGATCCGGACCGACCTGCCGCGGCCGGGGCACTGGGACAGCCTGGTCGGAGACCTGGCTCTGCCGCTGGCCCTGCGTACTTTCGAAGACCTCGACATCGCCGTCGTCAACCCGGACGGGAGCATCAGCGCGCACGCCGCGACGCGGGCCCCGATCGTGTCGCTGGTCCGGCTTGAGGGCACCACGCCGGACGGCACGCCGGTCAGCGGCTACCTGCCGACGGCCCCGGCCGGCGCGACCGCGGTCGAGCTGGTGCCGGTCGGCGCGGGCTTCCACATCGACGGCCCGGTGGACGCCGAGGAGCAGCTGGCGGCGTCCCGGGAGCTGCCCCGGTTCGAGCGGTTCACGGTGGTGGCGGGGCAGTTCGACCCCACGGCCGGAGTGCTGCTCACGCGCGACGGCGGCCATCTGTCCCCCGAGCGGCTCGACGCCCTGCTGCGCGCCGCCGGCGTCGCCAACGATCGGCCGCTGGTCCTGGTGCTCTGCGGTGCGGCGTCCGGGGAGTACGGGTCCTTCGCCCAGACGCTGTCGCGGATACGCGCAGTGCGGGTGGTCGCGTCCGACACGATGGTGTGGGCGCTGCCCGACGGCCGGGTCCAGGCTGGAGCCCTCGCCTACGACCTCGCCGAGGTGCCCTTCGTTCGCCACGAGCCCGGCACGGTGGGCTGGCGGTCGTTCGACTACGGGAGCCCCGACCCGCGGCAGCTCGGGATCGACCTCGGCGACGCCATGCTCCGGCTGGAGCAGCAGTCTGCGGCCTCCTCGTCCGCACCCCGTGGACTGCTTCGCAAGGCGGTCCACTACCTGTCGACGCTGACGCAGGCCCGGCCCGCCCGCTTCGTCCAGCAGGTGCTGCGCCAAGGTGCTCACCTGACCCCCGCGCAGCGGCGGCGGTTCGAAGCGCTGAACGTGAGCCCGCTGGCGGTTCCCCAAGACAGCGCCAGCTTGTTCGCGTCCTTGGTCGCCGCGGCGGGACCGTACATCTGGACCCGCGTCCACCCGGCCCCGGTCCATCCGGCGCCGGCGCCGGTCACCGCGTCCGACGTCCGCGACTTCGTCGGCCGCCACGCCGCCGGGCCGGACCGCGCGGCGACGCTCGCCGAACTCGGGATCGGCGCCGAGGCCGCCGCGGACCTCGCCGGCGCCATGGCGACCGAGCAGTTCTGGGCCGGTCCGCGCGGCGACGCGAACGCCGACTTCACGGTGCGGGCGGCGGCCGAAGCGCTCGACCTGCAGCTGCGGGTCGTGAACGAGGACGGCACCGAGCAGACGGTCGGTTCGGCCGCGCACCCCGAGGTGGTCCTGTGGCGCCACCACACGGTTCCGGGCCGCTTCCTGGCGACCGTGCCGTCCGGCGGACGGCAGCTGGCCTCGGCCGCGCCGCCGCCCGGCGCGCCGATTCCGCAGCGGCTGACCAGCACGGTCGTGGATCCGCTGACCGACGCGGTCACCGCGCGGATCAGCCCCGACCTGCTGCTGCGGCTGCGGGGCACGGGAACCCGCGTCCTGCCGGCCAGGGCCAGAGAGGACGCCGACTCCCTCACATCGCCCGCGTCGACCGCCGCACAGTTTTCCGAGACGGTACAGATTTCCGAGACGGTACAGATCTCCGAAGCGGTACAGGACGCCGGCGCGCTCGCGTACCAGTCCGCCTTGAACGAGTGGGCCGAAACCCGGATCCACGCCATCGCCCTGGTCGCGCAATTCCGGCACATCGCCACGCTCGACAGCGGGCAGACGGCCCGCGCCGTCGCCGTGGCCGTGCCAGAGCTCGCCGACGCGCCCGGCGTGGCCGCGGCCGCGCAGGCGATGGCCGAAGCAGAGGTCTACCGGGCGGCGGTCGGCGACCCGGCGATGCGCCGGATCAACCTCGGCGCCCGTGTGCTCGCCGAGCGGATCCTCCGCGTCGCGGGCCTGGCCGACGCCTCGGACGCCGCCGCGATCGCGCGGACCTTCGCCAGGCACGAGACGGAGGTGGCGATCCTCGAACGCTTCGACGCCGAGGCGCCGAGTGCGGCGGCGACCGCGGCCGACGCTGTTTTCGACGCTCGTGACGCTTTGCTGCGTGCGCAGCAGCTCTACTCGGACGCGCAGCTGCGCCAGAGCCGGTTCCGGCGCCTGAGGCAGTCCCTGCCGTCGCCGCCGGCCGAGGACGCGCGCGTGGTCCAGGCGCGTGCGGCGGTGGCGGCGGCCCAGGCCGTCTACGACCGGGCGGCGGCCTCGATCGTCGCCCGCTTTGACGCGGCGGCCGCCCGGCAGACCGCCGAAACGCTGAGGGAACTGGCCGCCGCGCGCACGCGGGTCGACGCCGTGATCGACGCCGGCCCGGAGCTCGACGAGCGGTACCTGGCCGCCCGGATCGGCGCCGTCCCGCAGCCCATGGACCCCGACCTCGACCTGCACGCCGACCCCGAGACCGTCGAGGTCGCCGAGGCGGCCCGGGACCGGGCCCGGCGCGTCGAACGCTACCGGGGCGGGGCCGGACAGGACCTGTTCGAGCTCACCGTCGACCAGGTGGCGGCGGTGCGCGCGGACGCGGACGGCCTCCTGCGGCAGGCCCGGAGCCGGCTGGCGACCGAGATCCAGCGGACCCGGGAACAGGTCCGCCGAACCCATGACTTCACCGGGATCCACGGTGCCGGGACCGGGGCGGTCACCGCTCCGGCGGGCGTGGACGCCGCGGCTGTGGCCGCCGCCGCGACCGTGGTGCGGGGCCTGCTCGACACGGTGCCCGACCGGCTCTCCGTGGAGCAGGCCACGACGCTGGGCCGGATCGATGACGTCCTGGACCGGCTCGGCCCGGGGGCGGCGCTGCCGCCGCTGCCCGTCGCCCCGGGAACGGCCGCCGCCGGACCCGATGCCTATGCCGATGCCGCCGTCCGTGACTCCGCTCGCGCCTCCGCCCACGGCCAGGCACTCGACGCCGCACTGCTGCCGCCGCCGCGCCGGCCCTCGCTGACGCAAAGGCTCCATGAGCTGCGCCGGCTCGTCGACGAGGGCGTGGCCGAGCGGGTTCCGGAGCGGGCCGCGTTCATCGAGGCGCGCGATCCCGCGCTCGCGCGCGTGCGGGCGGACCCGAACCGGGCGGCGGACCTGCTGGCCGGGCTGGACTGGATCGGGCGGTGGTCCGAGCTCGCCGAGGACCTGGCCGAGCTGCAGGTGCGCGAACGGTACGTCCCGGTCATCGCCAGGGCCGAGGCCGGCGGCCGGGTACTGGTGCGCCGCGGCCTGACCCGCGACCAGCTCGACGCGGTCGTCGCCGCGGGCGCCCGGGCCGCGGTGGCCGAGCGGGATGCCGCGGGCGCCCGGGGCGAGGTGCTCTCCGAGACCGCCGAGGCGGCCGCCGTGGCCGTCGCGCAGCTGGCCGCCGAACGGGAATTCCTCACCGCCCCCCGCACCGCGGCGGAACTGGACGCCGCCGGGCCGGACTACGCCGAGTGGTACCAGGCCGGGCAGAACGCCTACCGGGCAGCCTTGGAGCCGGTCCTGACGGCCGCCCGCGGCGCGGCGACGGACGCCTGGTGGCAGGCGCTGGCCACAGCGCTCGCGGCGGCGGGCTTCACCGGCCTGGCCGCCGCGGACACATCAGGGGACCAGAACGCTGAAAGGGCGCTCACCGACATCTTCGCCGCGGCCGCCGCGAATCCCGCGCGCGTCGAGGCGCGAAACGTCATGGTCCTGACCCACCTGGCCGAGGAGTCGGCCGCGCTGCGGGACATGAATCTGCGCACTGACGATCCCGACCAGTCCCGGGTGCTGCACCAGGTGATCGGCGCGCTCGACCGGGTGCGGGAGTCCCGCCCCGACCCTGAGCTCCGACTGCGGGAACTGGCGGCGATGCGCGTGAACGCGCCCGGCGACTACGGACGGCTCGTCCAGCGCACCATCGGCCTCCCGGACTTCCGGGACACCGCCGTCCACCGGCTGATCAGCGCCGCCGACCTGTGGCGTCCGGCCCACGCGGCCGCGCTGGACCAGGCCCGGATCGCGCACGACTTCGTCCTCGCCAGTGCCAGGACCCAGATCCGACAGCCGGGAAGCGCCGCCCCGATCCTGCTCCGGGGCACGCCCGTCTCGGCCGAGACGGCGGCGCTGCATGCCCGCGACCTGGCCCGGGCCCGGATCCGGGCCCAGCAGGTCCGCTACGCCGCCAACCCGGCCCCGGCCACCCAGCCCGCGGCCGTGATCCGCACGCTCACCGATGAGCAGGCCATCGAGGTCCGCCTCGCCGAGTCGCGGGCGGCCGATGCCGCGCACCCCGAGGCGAGCCGGGCCGCGAGCACCACCTACTGGATGTTCCTGGCCGATCAGGCGCGCCGCGCCGACGCCGAGCGGGTCGACGCGCCGATGCGGCGTTACGAACGAGCCGTCGCGCTGCTCAGGCAGGGGCCGGTCGCGGCCCTGGAGCCGGCGGACCTCGGCGCGCTGGCCGCTCTCCGGCAGCAGTACCCGAAGCTGAGTCCGGGCCACCTGCAAGCGGCCGTCACCCGCTCCTCCGAGGTGAGCGCCGCCGCGGTGTCGTCCGGCGCCGGCACGGACGAGGCAACTGAGCTGTGGGCCTTCGTCAACCAGTGGTATCAGGGCCGGCACCTGGGGAGCCGGCTGAACGAGTTCACGGCGGCCGCCGACCACGAGACAGCGCGCTTCGTCGGGCTGGACGCGGCCCGGAGGGCGGCTGCCGGCCACGCCGCCGCTGATCAGCAGGCCGCTGACCGGGCCTACCAGGACGCGGTGGCCGAGGTCTTCAAGAAGCTCGATCCCCGGGGCTTGTTCTGGGGCGGTGCCCTCACACGGATGCGTCAGGCGCACCGGGTCCTGCTCGTCTCGGAGGTGGTGAACACCCACCGGGCAGCGGCCAACGAAGCCGAGAACCAGAGGTACGCCGCGGAGATGGGGCTGCGGCAGGAACAGATCCGCGCCGCGGGCCAGCTCGTCGTCACCAGGATCCGCGAGGAGCAGGCGCGGGTGGACGACGAGGCCGGCCGGCGCTTCCTGCCCGCCGGGCTGACGGCGCCCCCCACGGCCGGCGGCCGGCGGCAGCTGGGCTGGGGCGAGCGCGGCGGCGTCGTCGCCGTCGACGGCACGGCACTGGCCGGCGGCGAGGCGGCGATCGCCGGCCGGGTCGCCGAGCTGCTGCCGCGCCGGCTTCCCGGGGCCGCGATCGACGCGCCGCGAGCGGTGCGGACCCGGTTGCAGGATCAGCTCAGGGCCGGCGTCGCCGCGCACTTCGACCGGCTGGGCAACCGGGCGGCCGGCCGTCAGCTGGCATCGGTGCGCGGACTGCGCGTGCCCGTCACCGAAGCCGGAGTCACTTACGACGCCGTGGTCCGCCTCGTCCTGGACCCGACGCCCGACGCCGCGAACGTGCGCTCCACCGACGTCGAGCAGACGCCGTCCGGCGAGGGCCAGGGCACGCCCGCGGACCTGCACCACGAGAACATCGGCGTGCAGACCAGCGGTGTGACCGACAGCCGGTCCGCCGCCGTGCCGATCGACGGGGTGGCCGTGGGCAGCCACTTCGGCGCCACCACCGTCGGCGTCGGCGCCGGGATGAGCGTCGGGATCGGCGGCAACACCACCTACGGCGAGGCCAAGGTCCAGGTGCTGACTTCGGTACGCACGCTCGGCTACGGCGGTGCCTCGGCCTACTTCGCCGTGCCGGCCCGGTGGACCGTGGAGATCGTGGCCGCGGATGGCGCCGCGCGCAGGGCGAAGGGACCGGCCGGCTCCGCGGTGCTCTCCTTCCCGGTCGAGACCGCGCCGACCCAGCAGCCCACCGAGACCGACGTCCCCGGAATCCCGGAGCACCCGACCCCGGACCAGCTGGCCCGGATCAGGGCCCTGCCGGGCCAGGTGCTGAACGCCATCGAGTCCATCAGCGGCACCGACGAACTGCTGCAGAAGGTCCTCGCCGAGTTCCCCGGCGCGCCGGCGGCGTTCGCCACCGAGGCCGACGACACCTTCAACGAGCTCTACCTCTACCGGCAGGGCGGGAACCTGCTCAACGGCGGCACGGCGACCTCGCAGCTGCCGATCGGCGGGGGCCGCCGGGCCGGATTCGTGGTCGACGCCCGGTTCACCTCCGTGACCCGGATCGCCGTCCGCGACGCGATCCCGGTGAAGATCGAGAGCCGCCGGTTCGCCCAGCTCGGGTCGAGCCGCGGGTACGGTTCCTCGGTCTCGGCCGGCCCCTACGCCAGGTTCACCCCGACGTTCGGCACCGGGACCGACGACGCCGCCGACCAGACGCCCCTCACCTTCCGGGTGGCGGGCTCGCTCGGCACCGGCGGCTCCTCCGGCGTCTCGGCCAGCCACGGCAGCGGCGAGTGGCGGGCCGTGGCCTACACCGGGCCGACGGTCGTCTACCGGGTCGGGGTGGATCTGGCCGCCCGGATCTTCTCCGACGACGCCCGGCGCACCGGGAACGTCGTGCGTCAGGACGGTTCGATGATCATTCACGTCCCGGAGCGCGAGTCGGCCCGGTTCGAGGCGCTGGTCGCCCAGGTCGGCGACCGCGACCACCCGGTTCCCGAGACCGACGGCGCGCCGCCGGAGAGCCAGGCCCACCCGCCGGCCGCGCTGGCCAACGGCACCGCCCTGGGCATGGGCGTCGTGGACCGCCTGCCCGGCTCCGAACGGCTCGTCGAGACCATCGTCGACGCCCTCCGGACCGTCCAGCGGCGGACACCCAAGCTGTCCCGCTGGGGTGATCTGGAGCTGCACCATCTCCGGCGGCAGCTGGAGAACGAATTCTCGACCGAGGCGCTCGTCGGCCACCAGAGCAACCTCGTCCGGGCCTGGCTCGACGGCCGGACCGGCGAGCCCGACCCGGACCACCCCTTCGGGCCGGGGCTGCGGCACTCCTTGGTACGCCAGGTGCCTGGCGGCCGGGAGGACATCGACATCACGGTCACCGCGGTCCGCCGGAAAGGCGCCCCGCGGCAGGGCCGCGCCGAGCACGTCGGCATCGACGTCATCCCCAACTTCCTGGGCGATCTGGGCGCCAGCGGCACGCAGAGCTGGAGCCTGGGGGCGTCAGGGTCCTTCAGCTTCGGCAAGGGCGTGAAGAACCACTACATCGCCTCGATGTTCCCGTTCCTGAACTTCTCGGTCTCCGGCTCGCACACCGAGACCGGTGCCAGGACCACCGGAGTGGGCAAGTTCGACTTCGCGGTCCGGGCCGGCCTGTACTCCGGCCCGGCCCGGACCTACGACTACCGCCTCGACTATCAGGTCAAGGCCAAGGTCACGTTTGTTCCCCAGGAAGCCAACGGCGGCGGAGTCTGGGCCGCTGCGCGCCGGTTCGTCGGCGGCAACGACCTCGTTCGCCCGTCCACCGCCCGCCAGCCCAACGTGCTGCACCGGGGCGGCCCGCCCGGCCCGCGGGCACTGCCGCCGCAGGCAGTGTCAGAGATCGAGCACGCCGTCGTGCCCGGGTCCATGCGGGTCGTGGTGCCCGAGCCGCTGACCCACGCCCAGCCCGACCCGGACGCGCTCAGCCGGATCGGCCGGGTCCACATCACCCGGCTCGACCCGCTACGGCCCGCGGCGCCGCCGCCCGGAGCCGAACCGCTGACGTCCGACGACATCCTGACCGAGGTGCACGGCGGCGCCGCGCTGGAATCCGAGCTGAACCGGATGCTCGCGGAGTTCGACGTCGACCCGGCCGAGATCCGCGAGGCCGTCCGCATTTCGACCAGCTCCGACCAGCTGACGGCGTACCTCAACCGCGACGCCAGGGGTGCGCTGACGTTCACGTCCCGCGCGCCCGGAATCCTGTTCAACAAGAGGATCCACGTGCGCCTGCAGGCGACCGCCCACGATCTGACGCCGGGCGCCACCCTGCCGATGCGGCACCTGGACATCATCGAGTCGAGCATCAAGCTCGACCAGGTGAACCAGAAGGGCTGGTCCACAGCGGGCCAGCTCCAGCTGCCGACCGCCGGCGTGCCTATGCACAAGGACACTGACACCGGAGCGACCGAGACCGCCGGCATCCCCTACTACAAGCGATCCTGGAGCACCTCCCAACAGCGGACGCGGACCATCGAGCACCAGATGGTGAGCGGGCGGTGGCTGACCTTGCCGGTCGAGGACCACACCGAGCACCGCGGCACGATCGTGTGGCGGGCCACCGTGGAGAGCCTTCAGGAGAACGCGGCCTGGCAGCGGACCCCGGCGGTCCAGATGAGCGAGATCCGGGTGGAGGGTGGCATAGCCCTGCTCCGGCCCGCCCCGCTCAGGCCCGCCGACCCGCCGCCCGGCATCCCGGCCGTGTTGCAGCCGGAGCTCATCCCGGCGCTGGCCACCACCGAGCGGCTGGAGACCTTGCCTGGCGCGCAGTACACCGCCGACGGACTGAACCCGGTCCAGAAGGCCGCCCTCGACCTGCTCCGCCGGCACGCCCCCGAGCTGCTCACCAGCCAGTGGCGGTGGGAGGGCGACCGGGCGGACACCGGGGGGCGGCGCGCGCCCCAGGAACTCCAGACGGTGCTCCAGCTCGGCGCTCTCAGCGGGCAGATGCACCTGCTGCGCGGCAGCGGCGTGGTCCTGCACCCGGTCTCCTCCGGCCCTCTGCACACCAAACAGCACCACCTCGTCCTGCGCCTGGTCCGTGACGAGGCCTTCCAGTACGTCGGCGACGTGCCCGGCATGTCCATCGGCCTGTATTGGACCGGGTACCTGAAGGACAACCTCAAGCTGACCCAGTCCCAGACCACCGGCTACGAAGTGGGGGCGTCCTATACGCAGGGAAGCCTCAACGACGCACACCAGCACCACGTCAACTCCTACACCCCGTCCGCGGCCTTCGACCGGAACGTGACGAGGATCGTCGAGCACGCCGCCTCCGACACCGACGTCCAGCGCGACACGTTCCGCATGATCGAGACCGGCCACCGCTACGGGGCACCCGTGCGGTTGGAGCTGGCGCTGATGACCGCGACCCAGCCCTCCGCCGCCGCGAACACCATCGGGCTGGGAGCGCCTAACTGGATCGCCCGCACTGCTTACACCAAGCCGCACATCGACGGCGGGGAGAGCGACCAGAACCGCCGCGGCGAGGCGGCCCTCTACGAGCGGGTCGTGATCCCGCACGACGTCATGCCGACCGTCGAGCACCAGCGGGCTGCGGCGGAGCGGCCCTTCCAGGCGCCGGTGGCCGAGCCGGTACAGCCGCGGGCCACGCCTCGCGAGATCATCGTCGAGCACGGGCGGCGGCCGTTCGACGTGTCCGCCCAGCAGGTCAAGGACCGCCGGGTCCTGCTCACCTCGATCGACCCCGTGCAGATCCACGACCTGCACGGCAAGGTCGCCGAGCGACTGTCCGGGTCGGTGGTGCCGGAGAACGGCCACACCAGCGGCGCGGTCAACGACCTGTACGCCCTCGGCGGCCTGCCCCTGGACGCCCTGCGGGAGACCTTGTCGTTCCCCACACTCGTCCGGATGGCCTTCAAGGCCGTGAGCGACCAGGCCTACCGGGCGCCGAAGACGTCGGCGGCGGGCAACGCGTTCACCGACATCGAGGGCGGCCTGGAGATCAGCTACGGCTTCTACGACGCCAAGCCGGGCGAGCACGTCAAGTCCTACCTCTACTCGGAGACCTACCACCTGCCCGACAAGGAGACCGGCCGGCACTCCGCCGTGAACACTTCCGCCCACGTGGCGAACTCGCTCAACCTCTCCGGGGGCGGGATCGACCAGCCGGCGACCTCGCTGAACAACGACTCGATCGACCTGAACATGGCCAACGTGACCCTGGGCCAGACCCGCTCCAACACCGACACCGTGGTCACGAAGATGCTGCGCGGCGTCTTCCGTAACCGCATGGTGGCCTACCAGCAGGTGAAGGCCGGGCTGATGATCCGGATCAAGGTCCGGGCCGACCGGCTGCGCTGGGACAGCGCGTGGCTCGGCAAGATCACGCCGAGGTGGCTGGCCGGCGGGTACGTCGAACTCGCCTTCCGCCTGGACGACGCGGCCAGCCTGCTGGTCGACCCCGAGACCGCGCTGGAGATGGCGGACCAGTTCGTGCTGCCCGAGGGCGAGTCCTTCCTGCCCGAGGGCATCCCCACCCCCGCCGGGCTCGCGCTCCCGCCGCCCGGCGCCGAGGCCGAGTACTTCCAGGCGGCCAACGCGCTGCCGCAGTTCGCGCGGAGCTACGTGGTGGCCGGCGAGTACGACGCCGCCACCGACACCATGACCGTGGGCGAGCGGGCTCTGGACGTCGAGCGCTTCGCCCGGTTCCTCGTCGAGCGCCGCGGCTGGAACGCCGCGACGCTCCTCGTCCTCGTCGCCGGCGGCGCCGGCCGGCCGGCGCTGGCGGGCCCCTCGTTCGCCGCCCGCCTGGCCGTCGCGCTCACCGCGTTGGCCAGGGCGGCCGGCTCCGAGGAGTCCGTGGCGGTGCTGGCGACGCGCGACTCCGTCCGGCAGGACCCCCGCGTCCAGGACGCCCCGAACCGGACGCTGTCGGGCCAGGTGCGCGCGGTCAGCGCCCCGGTCGGCGCCGACGGAGCGCCGATGTGGGACCGGGCCATCCCCGGGAACTGGATCCACTTCCGGCCCGATCTGCGCTCCACGGTGTACGGCGACGACCTCGTCGAGACGGTGACCGCGGCCCTGCCGCGGGACGCCGCCGGCCAGGCGCACGGCCTCGTGCCCGCCTACCCCGGCACGCGGCCGGCCCCGGGCGGACACGTCTGGGGCGCCGCCGGGCGCGCCGCGGGCATCTCCCTGGGCGACGAGAGCGTGACCTTCCACGACGGGGGCAACGTCTGGTCGCTCCTGCGTCAGGGCACGGATTCCACTGTCGCCCAAGTACGTCCGCTGCGTCCCGAGCAGTTCGTTCTGTACGTCGACGCGAACATCGCCGAGGACGTGGTGTTCAACACCATGGACCACATCCTGGCGATCGGAGCCCACCGCCGTTCCCGGGACGCCCGTCAGCAGCACCGCGTCCCGGTCATCCGGCTCGCCGGCCCCCCCGAGTCGGCGGCGCGGTCCCTCGGGCTCGCCCAGCGGATGGCCGACCACTTCGATGTGGGCTTCGTCGTGGGTCCGACCACCGACCGGATCTTCGTGAACCCGTTCCAGGCTCCCAGCCGCACAGCGCCCCGGCCGCTTTCAGCGCCGATGACCCCGCAGCTGCGCGGCGGTGTCGGGACGCTGATGTTCCGCAGCGCCGCCGGGACGCCGATGCCCAGCCGCGTCATGAGCCCGGTCGCCAGCCGCACGGAGAGCCCGGTGGGCGGCCGGACGCCGAGCGGCCCGCTCGGCGGCCGTCCGGAGACGCCGGAGGACAGCCTCCTGGAAAGCGGCATGTCGACGCCCAAGCCCGAACAGTGGATGTCGCCGGCCACGGCCGATCCGACCCTCACGCCCCCCGACCCGCGGAGCTTCTCAGCCCCGGGCCTGGCCACGGGATTCTCCGGGTATCTCACCCTGCGATGGCTCCTGGACGGCCGGTCCGCGGCCGGGCCGCGGTACACCTCGCTGTCCGCGGAGCTGCGCGGCGAGGCCCAAGACATGGATCTCAGAGACGTCCCGCAGCAGATGAACAAAGTCGAGCAGGAGCTGCGGGCGATGGCCGCCGACCGGGACGTGACCACGCCGTCGCAGCTCTCGGCGAACCTGCCCGTGGGCACCCTGATCTGGTTCACGGGCCCGACCGGGGCGCGGGCCGCCGAAGTCCTCGAAACCCCCGAAGGGCTCCGGTTCCGGGTGTTCGAGCCGGCTTTCAAGCGCACGGAAGTCATCACGGCCGCCGAGTTCTCGGGACTGGTCGTCAACAGCGGCGCGTACTCCTTCGTCGTGTCGATGCCGCCCCAGCCGGACACCGTCGCCGTCGGCGGCCACCCGCTCGGCCTCGGGCTGTGGGCCGGCCGCGCGGAGCCGCCCGAGATCATCGGCGCCTACGGGCCGTCGGCGGCGCACGAAGCCGGGCCGCCCCGGACCGTCCGCTTCGATCCGTTGACCGACGGCTGGCGTGACGGGGGGCGGGCGGCCGTGGAGTTCGGCCGCGAGGCAGGGACACTGCGCGCGGCCTTCGAGGCCGGCCGGACCCGGCCGGAGGCCACCGACGAGGTCCGCCAGGGGTTCGAGGGCCTGCAGGCCCAGATCGACTGGATCGTCGGACAGTTCGCAGGCGCGGACGTGCTCCAGCGGATCGCCCTGGCCCGGACCCTGGACAACCTCCGGGACCTGATCCGCGACACCGCGCTCGATGTGACGGACGCGCTGCCGGCGCGGCTGGCGCCGGACGGCGGGGACTGGCCGGCCGACGCCGCCGGCCACGCCGTCCGCGCGTCCGTCGTCGCCCCGGCCTCGGCCGCCCCCTCTCGGCTCACCGATGCGAGCCAGGAGGATACGAGCCAGTGGGGCGACGGTGGCGACTACGCGGAGGATCTGGCCACCGCCGTCCAGGAGGTGCGGGGCCGGCTGGCCCTCGAGGGCGCCGACGCGGCGGTGGCCGAGCTCGACGGCTGGATGCGGGTGTTCCTCGACGCGCCGTCCCACCTGCGTTCAGGGATCTCCGACGAGATCGTGGAGGCCTCGATCAGCCTGCTCAACGCGGAGGTCGCGCGGTCGGGGGTCAGTTCGGTGTCCGCCGGCGGCGGGATCTCCGGGCCGCGGTCCGGATACCGGACCGCTCAGTGGCTGCTGGCCGGAGCCCCCTTCGCCGGCTTCGATGTGCCGCCCGAGCTGGAGGAGGAGGCCGCCGGGTTCGACGAGCAGGAGCTCGGTGTGCAGGCCGCGGGACTGGCCGGCCTGCTGGAGCAGCAGCACCGGATCGTGACCCTGTTCGACAGGATGCCGACGGTGTTCACCCCCGGAACCCTGATCTGGTTCGCCTCCCACGACGGCGTCCGGGCGGCGAAGGCGGACGCGGCCGGGCTGTTGCTCGTCTTCCAGCCGGGCCTCGGCGTCGAGTTCATCAGGCCCTGGGAGTTCGAGCAGCTGGCCGGCGGCTGGGACCCGAGCCTGGTCCTCATCGCCGAGGTGCCCTACGCCCCGACGATGCCGCTGTCGGGCGTGGCCAGTCCGCGGACCCCCGGGAGCCCGCGTTCCCCCGGGAGCCCGCGCATAGCCCCGGCCGACCACCTGCCCGGTGCCCCCGCCATGGACTCCGCGCCGACCGGCCGCGCCGCCGATTCCGCGCCACCGGCGCCTCCGGCGGGCAGGCAGCGGACCACCACTCCTCCGCCGAGCGGCGATGCGCTGGCCGATATGCGGGCCGCCCTCGCCGTCGCCAGACAGCTCGAGGAGGACGACGAACGCGCGGCCACGCCGCCGCCGGGCGCCGAAGCGATCGCCGACGCTCCTTTCAGCGCGGTCGGCCGGATGGGGATGCGCCTGGACCCGGTGGCGCGGGCCCTGGCGATGATCGAACAGCCGCCGAGGGGCACGGCGCCCGAGCAGCCCTCGAAGGCGACGATCGAGCAGCCGCCGAGCGCGATGGTCGAGCCGCCGCCGAGGATGGCGACACCCGCGCCGTCTGCCGCGCCGTCCGTCGAGTCCTCCTCCGCATCTCAGCTCTCGTCCTCCGCGCCACCGTCCCCGTCGGCCGAGCACGGGTCGCAACCGCAGTGGTGGTGGGAGGGCGTCCGCAACCGGCCGGGCAGGTTGTACGTGCCGAACGAGGCCCAACAGCGATGGCTGACGGAAAACAGCCGCCAGGTGGGCTGGGTGGAGTCGGACGGCGACTGTTCCTTCAGCGCCGTGGTGCGGACCCTCGGGCAGCCGCTGATCAGGAACGCCATGACGATCGTCGCCGGCCTGCTCGGGCTGACCGGATGGCAGGACGGTTCCCGGACTGTCACCGGCGGGGATCTGCGGCTGTTCCTCGCCGACGTGATCGAAGCCGGCTACGGCGGACCCCACCACGACGACCTCGGCCTGGGAGTCCTGCTGGAAACGCCCGATCCCGAGGGGGAGCTGCTGGTCCTGGCGTTCTCCGAGCTCGTGGACGCGCTGCGGCGGCTCGGCGACTACGGCAGGCCGCACGGCTACTACTTCGTCCCGCTCCTGACCAACCTCCTGCACCTGGCCGGGCAGACCCCCGACGGATCCGGGCTGCCACTGCGGCTCTGGGCCCTGTCGGTCTCCGACACCGGCGGCGTCGTGCTGGAAGGACCCCGGGGGGAGGAGGGCTTCGGCGACGCCGACCACGTCGTGCTGCTCCGCAACGGCCACTACATGCCGACCCGCCCCGTCGGCGCGGCCGACCACGCACCGCCCGCGCCCCCGGCGGCCCAGCCGGTGCCGGGTACGGTCGCCACGGCGCACACGCTCTACAACCGTCCCGTCTGGGCACTCGACAGGCGCGGTGTCTTCTCAGCGGTCGAATACCGGGACACCGGCGCTCCCCGCGAGCTGCCGCCGGGACTGCGGCCGACCAGGGCGTGGGGAGGCGACGCGGCCGCGCGCTTCGTCGACAGCGTGCGGCGGCAGCTGCCGACTCCGTTCCGCCTGGTGCAACGGGACATCCATCCCCGGATGACCCAGGCGCAGCACGAGGAGCGCGTCGAGCGCCTGCGGGCGGTGAGCGCGCACGGGCCGACTCCCGAGAACCTCCGGCTGGTCGCGGACCTGTTCGGAGTCAGGGTTCAGCTGTTCACCACGAGAGCCGATCGGACCGTCGTCGTCGAACCGCCCGTCGGCGTGGGTGAGGAGATCATCCGGCTCCACCGGATCGAGCACGCCGGCCGGCCGGCCGACATCCAGCCGATCCTTCTGGACCCGCCCGGACTCGGACGCGGCTATCGGCCCTCGTCGCTGCGGGCCGTCCCGGCGGTGAACCTGGCCGCGTCCCGGCGGATCGAGCTGCCGCAGGCGACGTGGTACTTCACCGGCGAGCCCGACCAGGGGCAGCGAGCCGCGGTCCTGTCCCACCAGGCCGAACCGGACCGGCTCACCGTGTTCCTCGGGGCGCCGGGGACCCCGTTCACCCGGGAGCTGGCCACCGACGTGGCGAACGAGCTCGCGACGGTCCCGTACGACGTCCGGCCGCTGCTGGACCTCGTGGTCTTCGCCGACCCCGCTACCGCGACGCCGCTGCTGCGAGAGATGCTCGGCGCCGCCGCGGACCACTTCACCTTCACCAACCGTGTCTTCGGCATCGGTCGCGCGGACGGCGAGCCCACGCAGGACACGGAACCTGCGACGCGGCTCGGACTCGCGCTGACCGTCCGGTTCGTGCCGGTCCCGACTGCGCCGCCGGTTCCGTCAGCCTCGACGGCCGCATCGGCTCCGCCGGTCCCGCCGGCGCCGTCCACGTGGCGGTGGCCGTGGCGACAGTGACGCTCGGGCGTGGCGGATGGGCCGCCGCCCTTTGCCCGGCGGTGGCGCGTCCGGCTCTCAGGCCGGCATGTCGGACGGGTCCGGACCCGGATTGCGCAGCGCGGCCAGGGCCCGATACGCGGCCGCTCCGTCGACCGCCGCCGCCACAAAACCCTGCGCCCTCGCGTGCTCGACCAGATCGTGCTCGGGGCTGAATCCGTACCGGTCCAAGCACCGGGCGACAGCCTCCGACCAGGCCCAGTAGCCGTCGGTGCGCACCGACGACGGCACACGCTCGGATCGATCAAGAGCCTGCGGATCCGCCAGCGGATCGGCCATCGACTCGTCCGTCTCCAGCACCAGCTCTCCGGCCCACAAGTAGGCCGACAACTGCTCGCGCTCCGCCTTGTCGAGCACCGGACGATCTGAGGTCTCGCCGTCCTCGCCCGGGAACGGGTCCGCGATGCGCACGCCCGGATCCGGCGTGCGCGACCACAGCAGAGCCCCACACGCTCGAGCCCGGCGCTGGTACTCGGGCAGCGCGGCTCCCGCCGAATAGCTCTCGACCTGTGGGGCGGTCTCGCCGACCGCCTCTAGTGCCTGCTGTACGGCGTGGGTGATGCCGGCCAAGTCCGCGCCGGCGCCCGCCTCCACGACGTAGACCCGGCGCGGGACCGGCCACGGCGAACCACTTGCCGGGAACCGCCAGGCGCGCCACAGCGCCTTCGCCTCCGGCGTGGCGGCAACGGATCCGACAGCCGCCCGGCACACCTCGTCCTCAGGGGCGGTGGCATCCGGTCCACCGTCACCCGGCCAGAACGAAGAGGGCTCAGCGCGACCAGAAAGACAGTCCTGCGCCAGCGCGAAGGTTGGCGCGAACCCGTACATCAGTCCCGACGGCCCAGACCGCGCGATCAGCCCCAGCACTGACCGATCGGCCCCGGCCGCACTGAGCAGCATGTCGAGCAGATCGAAGTCGGCGTCGGACACACGGACCCCCCACGCCAGCGCGACGTGCGTCAGCGCTTTGCCGACGTCCGGCAGCCGCTCCTGTGCGAGCCAGGCCCGGCAGCGCGTCAGCAGATCGTCGGGTCCGTGCCCGGCCAGACGCAGCAGCATCTCGTGGAGTTCCGGCCACGCCGCGTCCTCGACGCCTGCGCCAGCAGTCATGAAGTGCGCGCGTTCGGGACCGGATACGACTCCGTGGACAACGCGGTCTCCCGCATCATGCCGGACATCTTCTGAGCCTCGTTCGCGAGCCGCAGCGCGGTGAGCACCAGCTCGGACAACTCCTCCGCGTCACCGTCCCCGACCAGCCGCTGGTCGATCAGCACCGCGGTCACTTCGCCGCCGCGCACCGTGACCTTCACCAGGCCCCCGCCGGCGGATCCGACGTGCTCGATGGCTGGGAACCAGCCCCGGGTCACGATCGCGTCCTGAGGCGGGTCCGCCGCCGGGCGGCCCGGGTCGTCGAAATTGCTTCGTTCAGTCGCCATATCAGTGTCTACGGCGCGCGCGGAGGTTTGCTTCGACGCTTTGAATGCCGAGCCTCCGTGACGCGTAGTTCAGGCTGGCGGAGCTCTCCGCCACGTTGACCGACCATCTGGAGATGGATCTCCACGAAGGGAGCCCACCTGTGCCTGCTCTCAAGAAGATGCGCCACGTGACGGCGATCGCCGGAGGCGCGGCCGTGCTGATGCTCGGCGGCTTGGCGGCCGCCAGTCCGGCATCAGCGGACACGAACATCTCCTGCACCGAGTGGAACGACAGCCAAACAGTCGGCTACGCGTGCTACGGAGACGCCAACGAATTCATCGCCCGGGCGATCTGCTGGGACGACTCGACGCAGTACGGCACGTGGGAGCCGGTGAATTCCGGGGAGGTGTCCTACGCCTACTGCGCCGGACACGGCGGGCTCCAGTCGTCAGGTATCGACTGGTACTGAGGTTCCGCGGCGCCGCAGCGCGGCGACTCAGTGGGGACCCGACGACACCAGAAGACCTCAGGGCGGCCGTCCGCTAAGCGGACGGCCGCCCGCACCCGGTTTCGGGGCTGCCGGACTCCAGGTGCCACAGCAGCATCACCTTGTTCGCACCCGGATTGAATATGCGCGCCGCTGGCACCGTAGTCAGTCGCAGATGCAGAAGTTCACGCCCGGCGGCGGGCTGGCCCTCACAGGCAGCAGGCCGCGATCCGAGCCACCGTCATGATTTGGGAACCGGCCATGCCAACCACTGCAGTGCACCCAGACGCCCTGCTTCGCTCCGAGGAGAACCCTGACTGGCTTCGACCCGCGCTCCGAGAGGTCTGCCACGTCGCTCACCTCGTGCGGCCGGGCGCGACCCGTGGCTGTCACCTCACGGCGCATGCGGCGGCCGCCGCGCGAGCCCGCGCCTTCACCACCGCGACCCTCCAGGCCTGGGATCACCGGCAGTTCGTCGACGACGTCGCGCTGGCGGTGACCGAGTTGTTCTCCAACGCTCTGCGGCACGGGCTCGGCGTCCGGCCCGCCGCCGAGTGCCATGGGTCGATTCGCGCCGTTCTGGCCTGCCTGCCGTCGGCGGTGATCTGTCTGGTCGCCGATCCCGGACCTGGCGGCCCCGCCGTCGGCGAACCCGGCCCACTGGCGGAGTGCGGCAGAGGGCTGCGGGTCGTCGCCGCCTTGGCGACGGCGTGGGGATGTGTTCCCGTCCGACCGGACGGTCCGGGCAAGACCACTTGGGCACTGTTCACCGGGGCCGGCGTCGGCCACTTCATCAAAGCCGAGGACCAGCACGTGGAATCAGGTGCGCGATGACGATTCAGATGACTGACACTCGAAGCGAACGGGGCCGCCTGGCCGTCGTCCGCCTGCTCCGCGAGCGGGGAACCTTGAGCCGCGCGGACATAGCCCGGGCCACGAACCTCTCCCGCGCCAGAGTCTCCGGCATCGTCAGCGAGCTCGTCGCCGACGACGTCGTGGTGGAGCTGGGGACGTCCATCCCGGCGGCCGGCGGCCGGGCCGGCCGCCCCGGTGCCGCCGTCATGCTCAACCCCACCAGCGGTGAGGCCATCGGGGTCGATTTCGGCTACCGCCACGTCCAGGTCGTCATCGCCAACGTGGCTCACGCTGTCCGCATAGCGAAGTCCGCGCGCCTCCCCGTCGGCTACGCCCCGGCCATGGGCATCGATGTCGCCGTCGACCTGGTGCGCACGGCCATTTCGCAGGCCCAGACGGAGCCTTCACGCGTTCTCGGTATCGGCGTGAGCGTGTCGGGGCAGTTCGGCCTCCGCCCCGGCGAGCCGGATAAGAACGGGTCCTCGACCTGGCCGGGGACGCGCATAGGAGAGGAACTGGCGGCCCGGTTGGGGCTGCCCGTCCGCGTGGACGGCGACAGCCGACTCGGCGCGCTGGCCGAACGCCGGTGGGGAGCCGCCAGGGGATGTGACGAGTTCATCTATCTCAGGCTGCACGGGGGAGTGGGCGGCGCGTTCGTCTCGAACGGGCTGCTCGCCCACGGGGCCGCCGGCGGTGCCGGCGACATCGGGCATCTGGTGGTGGACGGGAACGGGCCGCTGTGCCGCTGTGGGAACCGCGGCTGCCTGGAGACGTACGTCGGGCTGTCGGTGGTGATGCGGGACTTGGTGTCGGCTCACGGAGATCGGCTGACGTTGCGAAACGTCGTCACGATGGCGTCGCAGGGCGAGGCCGACTGCGTCAGAGCCCTGGCGGAGGCGGGGCGGGTGGCCGGACAGGCCGTGGGGATCCTGAGGACCATCCTGGACCCGGAGAAGGTGATCATCGGTGGGGCGCTGGCATCGGCCGGCGAGTTCCTGATGGCGCCGTTGCGGCAGGCCGCGGCGTCGGCCTCCGCGCGGCGTGCCAGCACGCCGGTGACGATCACGACCGGAGCGCTCGGGCCGCAGGCCTGCGCGCTGGGAGCGGTGGCGATGGTGCTTGAGGAGACGGACGAGAAGCTGCTGGCGGCGATGAGTGCCTGACGGGGATTTCCAGCCCGCCGAAGGCGGCCCACTCCGTCCGGCGGCCTGGACGACTGGATCGACCAGGCACGCATCCTGGCCCAGAACGGCATCCAGGTCTCCCACGACGCGATCCACATCACGGCGATGAACGAGTCCAGCGGTGACCCGACCGCCGTCAACCTCTACGACGGGAACGCCGCCGCGGGGCACCCCTCCATCGGCCTGATGCGGACCATCCGGCCCACGTTCGACGCCTACGCCCTCGACGGCCACCGCGACATCTACAACCCGGTGGACAACATCGTCGCCGCGGTCCGCTATGCCACGGCCACATATGGTTCCCCGGAAGAAGCCGTCGCGAGTGAGTGCGGCGGATCGTGCTGGCGCGGCTACTGATCCTGGAGCAGTCCCCGCAGGGGCGTGGCTGGCGTATCGGTTGCGTGAAGGATTCTCGGACGATGTGGTTCCCGGTGCCGGCCGCTGCCCGGGCAACCGTCGATCGATGTCGCACAGATCAGGGGCGCGGCCCCGTCTCCCACGACGATCCCGGTTCCACCACGCACGCCCGGAACGTGGGGCTGGTCTCGGCCGCGGCCTCGATGCCGGCCAGCACAGTTCGGCGGACCTCGCAGGCTTCGAACAGTGGGTGGTGTGGGGTGTCCTGGACCCGGATGCCGATGTTCGCACCTTCGACGATCAGTCCGCGAACCGTGGCGTCGGCTTCGCCCTCGATCTGAAGCCCCGTCATCCCCGCGGCTTCGACCGCCGTGCCGCCGTCCAGTCGGAGTATCGCGCTGCCGGTGAGCCGGATTCCGTGCTCGGGCGTGCCGACGATCTTGCCGCCGTGGATCCACGCATGGACCGTGCCTGCGAAATGAACCGCGGTGCGGGCGCAGTCGCGGATCTCGGAGTCGACGATGTCGACCGAGGCGGATTCGGCGGCGTAGACGCCGAATCCGCCGGGATGCGTGATCGAACAGCCCGTGACGTTGAGCTTCGCAGTGCCCTGTGCCGCAGCGCCGCTGCTGCCGACCGCTTCGATCCGGCAGTCGTCGAGCACGATGGTGCCGGCCGCGTTTCCGGTGACGCCCGCGCCGCCGCATCGGCTGATGACCGTTCCGGTCAGCTCGACCGTGGCTTCGCCGGCAGTGTGGACCGCGTCGGTGGACAGGTCGCGGAGCCGGGAATCGTGGACCTTCACTACGGCGCGGCCGTCGGCGAGGATCCCGGCTCCGGACTCCGCGAGTTCGCAGTCCGTCAGGATCATGGCCCCACCCGTGACGTCGGCCGCGGCCCCGGTGGCGCGCAGGACCACGACGCCGGTCGCCTCGACGGTCGCGGTCTGAGACACCGCGATCGCCGAGCCGTCGATGTCCCGCAGGACGCAGCCGGCCAGGCGCACGGTCGCGTCGCCCCTAGCCGCGACAGCAGGCCCGACGCATCCCTGCACACGTCCTCCGGCCAGCTCCACGACCGCCGAGTCGCCGACCCTGACGCCTCCGCCGATGACGTCGCAGTCGCGCAGCACGAGGCGGCCGCCGGAGACGACGACGGCCGCGTGATCCGGACGGGGTTCCCGGACCGTCAGTCCGTGGACGGTGGCCTGGCCGCTTCGCACATGGATCGCCGGGCCGTCCAGCGGACTCAACTCGACAGCCCCGTCCGCGACGAGGGTGACGTCCCGGTCCAGGATGAGGTCTTCCTGGTAGACGCCCGCAGCTATGGTGATCACCGCGCCGTCCTGCGCACCGCGGATCGCCGCGCTGATCGTCCGGCGCGCGCCGTATCCGTGGTCATGCGAGATGGTGGTCGGGACTTGAGAGTCGGTCGTCGCGAGCTGCTCCAGAGCTGCCTCGCCGCGCGCATTGGTTACGAAGCATGCGCCATCAGGTGCGGCGGCGCGGCGGGCAGGTAGGTTGCCTGGCAAAGACGTCGACGACTTTCCAGACCCGTTGGCGGCCGGCTCCCCGCGCGCCGCGATCGATCCCGGTGCTGCTTCCTTCGGATGCACGGCCGGCTCACTGAACGTCCGTTCTTCCTCCGCCATATTTGCTAACACGTTCAGGGCCGCGGATTGCTTCGATGCTCAGTCCGCGAGCAGGCCGCGCAGCGCGCGCTTGGCGTAGTAGCTGCGAGACCGGACAGTGCCGATGGGCACGTTCAGCCGCGCGGCGATCTCATCGGCGGGCCGGTCCCGGATGTAGAGCTCGACCATCACGTAACGGTGTTCCGGCGACAGCGCGAGCAAAGCGGTGCGCAGCTCTTCGGCGTGCAAGAGGTTGCCGATGACGTCATCGGCCGCCGGCCCGGCCCCGGCGTCGTCCATGGCGACCTCTGCCGGGCGTGCCTTCCTGGCCCGGTGCGCGTCGATGACCAGGCGGCGGGCCACCGTGTAGAGCCACGGCCTCAGGTTCTCCGGATCGGCGTCCTCGTGCGCGCCGAGATACTGCCAGGCCCGGGTGAAGGTCTCCTGCACGATGTCCTCGGCCGAGACGTGGTTCCCGACGTTGGTCTTGGCGACGTAGCCGAGCAGTCGCTGGCGGTGCAGCCGGTCCAACAGCTCCAACCGGTCTTCGAGGGTGTGCTCGGGTCCGCTCCCGCAGCGTTGTGTCAGCACGTTATCGCCTCCTACGTCGTCGTCTGCTTCTGAGGCTCCTCGACGGGGAGTGCGCGGGCCATCGTTGAATCGAGTGATTCAGTCCGGCGCGTCACCGCCTCCCGACACCGATTTGTTCGACAGACCGCCAGGTCCGCACGCTCCCGACCAAGGCTGCCGCGCGCGACCTCTCAGGGGACGGCTGACACCTGGCCGGACCTTCGACGAACGGGCCGCCGACCGCGGAAACGGTATTTTGATCGGGGGCGACGCCGGGCGTGCAAAGTCACATCTTGTCACCGAACTCGCATGCCAGGTGGCAGATCAGGGCTTGACGACGTTCGTCGGACGCGGGGAACGACTGATGCGGACTTTCGGCTTCGCTCCGCTGCGGATGCGCCGGGAGGCATCACGAGCGGGCGCTGGATCCGGACCGGGCCCGAGTGATCGCCCAGCGGCGAAACAACAGCCCGCGAGGTGCGTCTCAGGCCGACGGCTCCGAGCCTCCGCGAGGCTTGACCGGATCACGGCCGGCGTCGGCCCGGAACCCGGCGGCTCGGGCGATGTCCAGCCGCGACCGCAGTCCGAGCTTGTCGCGGATGCGTGCCAGGTGCGTCTGAACCGTGTTCTGGCTCAGGAACAACTCTTCGGCGATGGCCCGGTTCGACAGCCCACGCGCCACCAACCGCACCACCCGGAACTCTGCGGGCGTCAGCGCAGCCCACCCGCTCGCGGGCTGGTCCGCGGGCGTCCGTCGGCGAATCCTGTGCTGCTGAAGCCGAGCGTCCGCGCGGGCGACATCCCACGCCGCGCCGACACAGGCATAGACCTGGACCGCTTGCTGAAGTGCCCGCCCCGCTGCCCGGCGGTCGCCGGCCTCGGCCAGGCAGACGGCTGCTTCTTCGAGTGCGAAGGCCTGCTGCGCGATCGCCCCGTGTTCCGACAGCCGGCTGGCTGCCGCAGTGAGGCCCGCGGCATCGCGCTCCACAACGGCCCGAACCAGAGCGGCCATGGCGATCTGGACCGGTAGCAGCTCATCGTCGGCTACCCGCTGGCAGTCCTCGACGATGCTGTCGGCGTCACCACCTGTGGCCCGACAGAGCCGGACGACGTGCTCGGCCCCGTAGAGCCGGCTCGGCGGCCTTCCCAACGCCTCGGCCAAGGCCCGACGCCGCAGATCCAGCGCCTCTTCAAGATGCCCATCCGTCTCGGCCTGGATCGCCAGCGGCTCCCAATGCGTTCGCAGGGCGGTGTGGACTGCGCGCTGGCTCGGACGCTGGGCCCGTCGAGCAGCCACGGTTGCCGCGACCCGGGGATCAAGTGCCGACGCGGCGTCCCACTGGCCGATCGCGTAAGCCGCCCAACCTGCAGCGGCCTGGATCCGATCGAGAAGGCCGCTGTCGGCGACGGCGAGGATTGCGGGCGTCTCACCCAGGACTCCCGGCACCGCGTCGGGCGGTCCGATCTGCGGGAGAAGTTCGAGAAGATCACAGTGGAGCAGGGCACGGAGCTCGCGGCCTTCGGCGGTGTCCGCCAGCGCGTCGCGAACGGCGACGATGTCGGGCTGGACTCGGACTCCCCGGCCAGTCCGCACCAAGGCGTGCGCGAGCGCCGCCACCGCGGAGTCATCACCCTGATCAACGGCGATCTCCTCGATGTCCGCGCGGGCGGCAGCCGTGGCGCCGGCGGCCACGAGAGCCAGAGCCCGCCAGGCCCTGATGTGCGGATCGCCGCTTCCCGCGCTGAGCACCAGCGCGTCGTCGGGCCGCTCAGTACGTATCAGAGCCCGGATGGCGAGCCGCGTCAGCTTGTCGTCCTCAACCCGGGAGTCGCCGTCCCACTCCGTAGCAGTCCGAACCACTGCCTCGTAGTCGCCCTGCCAGTAGTCGGTGATGGCGCTCCGCGGGTCGGCCGGTGCCATGTGCAAGACACCGGAGAACAGCGCCGGATCGTCCAGCAGTGTCGACTCCGTGAGCCCGGCGCGCCATTCCACTGCATCGGGCGACAACTCGCCCGCCGCGCGGACATGGTGGGCGATGGTCAGCGGCCGGGCGCCGTCGGCGAGCAGCCGTGCCACTGCGGCTTGGTGTGACGTCCGGCGCTGAGGCGCCGACAGCGCCCGAACACAGGCGTCCCGCAGCACTTCATGACGGAAGACGAGGCGGTCGCCCTCGGTGCGCAGGATCCCCAGGTGGGTCGCGCTCGACAGGGCGGCGGCGACCGTCGGCAGCGCGAGGCCACCGGCATGGGCGACATCGGCCGCGTCGAATCGCGCGGGGGCCAGCGCCGCCTCGCGGACGACCGCTCGCTCAGCCGCCGAGAGGCCCCGGCACGCGTGCGCCGCGAGAATCGCCGCGGAATCCGCGGCGCTGCCTGAGAGCTCGACTCGTTTTCCCGTCCGGCTGAGCAGGCCCAGGAAGTCGAGCCCTGAGAGCATCCCGACCGCGGCCCCGGGATTCCCCTGGAGCGCTTTGAGATACCGGACCAGCCGAGGCCCCGGCGCGCGTCCGAGATGGTGTTCGGCCAGTGTGACCAGTTCCGCGTCCTGGAGCGGACGCAAGGACAGAATCTCACCACCGTGGTCGTGTACTGATTCGCGGAGCTGGCTGAGGCGTTCCCGGTACGGCCGTAGCGAGCAAGTGCTCACCAGCAGGACCGGCAGTCGACGGGCCATCTTGGAGAGCTGGCTCCAGGCGAGCAGACTCGACTCTTCAGCAAGGTGCAGATCATCGGCCACCAGAACGACGGGGCCCTCGGCGCAGACCGCCGCCATCGCCGCCCCGAGACGGTCGACGGCCTCCGCGACCGACCCGAACTGTCCGAGCCGGCAGCCCGACAGCTCCGCCAACGCTGCGAGCGGGACCTCATCCGAGCCGAGCGACTTGATGCGCACGGGCAGTCCGGAGCGGGTAGCCAGCGTGGCCAACGCGGTCGCGACGGCAGACTTCCCCATCCCGGCGTCCCCCTCGACCCAGACCGCTGCGCCGGTCCGCGTCTGATGGAGGTGACGGAGCAGCGCGTCGAACGCCGCGAGCTCGCGGCCCCGACCGACAAGCGCCTCTATGCCTCCCACCGCGCGACCTTAGGAGCCGGCCGCGATCAGGAGCACATCCCACCGCCCCTGAACCACGGCGTAGAGCCGGACCTGGTCCGGCGGCAGCGGTACCGTCCCGGCGATCGTCTGCGGATCATCGGCCGCGACACCATGAGCCGCCACGTACTCACGGCCATCCGCCCCGATCGCCAGCAGATCGAACGCCACGCCGGCCCGCATCCCGACGGCGACGGCCCGCACCCGCGTACCGACGCCGTCCGAGCTCGCCGAGACAGTGAGCTGCTGTTGCCCGGCCGGCACCGGCGAAGCGGTGAGGGAGATGCCTTCGACAGCCTCCGGAGGCACCCGAGCCAGCGCGACGGCGACCGCGCTCGCCTCGTCAGCCTCCACCCGGCAGTCCTCGCACCCCAACAGGTGCCTCTCGAAAGCGCGCTCGTCGTCGGCAGTGAGCGCCCCGGTCAGGTATGAGTCGATCTGCTCGCCCACGTGCGAGTGCCCTGATCCCATGGCGTCGTTCTCCTCAGCGCGGTCGTTCGAAGGCTACCTCTCTATATCGGATGGCGGACCGAACTGCTTCGACCGATCTCACATCGGTCGCCGAGCGGCTGTTCGTGGTCTGTGCGGAGGCTGTCGTCGCCCTCGATGTGACGCCGGTCGAATCGTGTGGGGCTCGGAAATACGAATTGGGAGTTGACCTGTGGCCCTCTTACGTGGAGAGCGAGGTGTGGTCAGTCGGCGATCTGGTACTCGTGGGTGAGTCCGCCGAGGATGGCCTTCCGGCGGATCCGGTAGTCCGCCAGGTTGATCGGGGTTGGCTGTCCGGTTTCCGCTTGGGCTGGAGTCAACTGGCTGAGTGCGCGGTGCGGCCTGGACTTGTTTCGGTGTGCCAGGTAGGTGGTCAGGGTTCGGCGTAGGTGCTCTTCGTTGATGATCAGCATCCGGTCGAGCAGCTCGCGGCGTAGCTCCCCGATGGCCCTTTCGCAGATCGCGTTAGCTCGAGGAGCCCGGGCCGGGTTCTTCAGGATGCGGATTCCTTCGTCGGCAAACACGGCGTCGAAGCTGTCGGTGAATTTGGCGTCGCGATCTCTGATCAGGAACTTGAACTTCCTTCCGCGCTCAGCCAGGTCCATCGGGACGTTGCGGGCGGCCTGGGCCGTCCACTCTCCGCTCGGATGGGCGGTCACCCCGGCCAGGTGGGCCCGGCGGGTCCCGTGCTCGATGATGATCATGGCGTACAGGCGTTTCAGGCCGATCGTGTCCACATGCACGAAGTCGATGGCGAGAATGCCGTGGGCTTGAGCGGTGAGGAACTGCTTCCACGTCGGGCCTGACCGCCGTGGCGCCGGATCCAACCCGGCCTGGTGCAGGATCTCCCACACCGTCGAGGCAGCGATCTGGTGGCCGAGCTTGACCAGCTCGCCCTGGATTCGGCGGTGGCCCCACATCGGATTGTCCTTCGCCATCGTCAGCATGAGCTTCTTGACCGCCGCAGCCGTCGGCGGCCTGCCGGGTTTTCGCCGGGCGCTGTAGTCCCACTTGCGGGCAACCAGCCGGCGGTGCCAGGCCAACAGCGTCGCCGGACTGACCGGGAACACCTCAGCCCATCGCCGACGCGGGATCAACGATGACAGCGCCGCGAACCAGAACCGGTCGGCCGGCTCGTAGCGAACCCTGATGATCTGACGACGCAGGATGGCGTTCTCGTGGCGTAGCACCAGCAGCTCAGCGTCCTTGGACACGTCACGGCGGAACAAGACCGCCACGGAACCCAGGACACGGCGCGTTACACGGTACGCAAAAGACAGGAACGTCGAGCCAGGATCGCAGCCCGGCACTCCGAAGCCGCACGTACCCGGGTCACAGGCGTCATCGTATTACCGAGCCCTACAGGGTCTATCGGCAGACGGCACGGCATCGGCACGTGCCGGACAGCTGCTGGACGACGACGAGGGTGCTGACTCGGCGGCGCGCAGTCGCTGGCGAAGCTCCGCGATCTCGGCGGCGAGTATGGCGTTGTGTTCCAGCGCTACATCCAGCCGGATACGTAGCTCGGCGGGGTCGTCCCAGACCCAGTCGTCCATGCTCCTTATGATCCCCGCGACGGCCGTGACGAGTCAGCAGAACGATGCTGGCGCCACTGGCACGTCTTGCGGCGGCACGGCTGAACTGTTCAGAACTCGTACCGCTCGACCCAGTAGTGCCAGTCCGCCACTGCCTCCACGGTGGCCTAGTCCTCAGCGTGGACGACGTCGAGCTGGGCCAGCGGCACGGCGAGGCTGTCCGAGGCCCGATGGCCCCAGCGGATCGCGACGTACATCTCATGCTCGCATTCGTCCTCATCCGCCATCGCGATGACGTCGACTTCGTCGCCGATCTGTAGCGGGGAAGCCTGCCTTCTGATCCGGCAGGTGGCGATGAACGGGAACACCAGGTGATCCTGAAGGTAGTAGTACCAGCTCATCGCCTGCTCTTCAGGACCGTACGCATCCACGACGATCTCATTGGCGATCCGTTGTTCCCGGGCCTCCTCGCGTGGCGGAGTCCTGGACGTACCGCTGCGCGTGCTCACCGCTGCTCCTGTTCGGGAACGTAGGGGATGATCCCGACCCGAGCCAGCTCGTGCTGTACCGGCACCGGCAGCGAACGGGCATCCATGATCAGGCCGTCTACCTCGACGAGCCAGGACATGAGATTCTTCTCGATCATGTCCGCGCGGATGAACTCCTCATGGAACCTGCCGATACCGAACAGGTCCCGGATCAACGCGCCCTTGTTGCCCATCGTCGTCTGCTTCACACCGAGCAATTCGGCAAGCCGCTCCATCTTCAGATGCGGCGTCTGAGCCGGGTCCGCCAGGAAGTTCACCCAGCCGATCGTGTGCACGATCCCGGCGGCCCAGATGCGGCGGTCCCCACGGAGCAGCGGCGAAGGGTGCTTGCGGGCGAGCTTCACCGCCAGAGCCCGACACAGCCCCGCGTACTCGGCGTCCAGATGCTCGGCACAGAACGCGTCGGTGATCTCGACGATATCCGCGACCACGGGCAGCGCTGGCGCCGGCACGCGCTGCGCCTTCAACCAGGAAGCGACCTGTTCCTCCACCCCAACACCCATCACGACGGCTGCTCACACGGAATGACTGTCAGCTCCACTCTATTCGGCGGTCCTTCGCGCCGGGGCGCTATCACCGAACACCAAATACGGCGCGTCAGGAACCGGGAGCAGCCTTCGAGTGGTTTCTCGGTGACCATGTGGGTTTGTTTCCTACGTTCAGGCCGCGTGCGGGTGTCGGTGTTCGGTGTTCGGTGTTCGGTGTTTAGGAACCCTGCGTCGCCACGCGGGAGGGGGGCGGGTCGTCCGAGGAATTGGAGGCGATCACAATGTGTGTGGAGGCCGGGTGTACAGGCGGCACATCGTGGGCGGTCACTGCCGTGGCGGCGATGACCGTCAGCGTGGCGAGGGCGGCGAGGAGTCGGGCGGCAGAAACAGTCGAACGCACCATGAGTTTCCCCTGTTCGAAGGTTGTGTGTGCTCTGTTGCGTTTGATGTTGCTGGAGACCTCTCCTCTTTCATTCCTCCGGCGTTACCGCGGATACACGTAGCCGGGGATCCGGCCGAAACCGCAGGCTGGCCTGGGGAGTTCCCGGCGATTGCGTTCGTCATACGATCTGCCGCTGTAGTACTTTCCGGCGCTCCAGTTCTTGCACGATCAAGTCGAACTCGGACCTTTCCATCAGGTCGCGAAGCGTCAGCAGCCCACCCAGTTCGGTGGCCACTTTGACCATTCCGATCGATGTGCCGCCGAGATCGTAGAAGTTGTCCGTCGCCTTGATGTCATGGACCTGTACGCCCAACACCTTCGCCCAGGCCTGGCCGACGACAAGCTCAGCCCATTGCCGCTGCTGTCTCCGTGACGTTGGGGGCTCGGCGGCGGGCATCGGGACCGGATCCGTCGATGGGGGCGCCGGCTCGGGCAGTGCGGCCCGGTCCAGTTTCCCGTTCGCTGTCAGCGGGAGCTGGTCCAACTGCAGGAGATGGCTGGGCACTGCCGCCGGGGGCAGGATGCGGCCCAGGTGTTCCCGCAGCGTCGCGAGAGCGACGGGGGCCGGGCCGACCACGTAACCGTACAAGAGGTTCTCGGCTTCGGACGTTCTGCGCGCGATCGCGACGGCCGCGGTGACTCCGGCGTAGTCCCTCAGGGCGTTCTCGATCTCGCCGAGCTCTATCCGTACGCCGCGGATCTTGACTTGGTCGTCGTTGCGGCCCAGGTACTCGAACGTTCCGTCAGGCAGCAGGCGGGCCAGGTCGCCGGTGCGATAGATCCGGCTCTCGCCGGGGAAGGGATGGTCGACGAAGCGTTCCCGCGTCAGCTCCGGGCGCCGGAGATAACCGCGAGCCAGGCCGACCCCCGCGATGCACAATTCGCCGGCGCCGCCGGGCGGGACAGGGCTGAGGTCCTGGCTGAGGACGTACAGCCGGATGTTGTCGATGGGTCTGCCGAGGGGGACGAGTTCGGGCTCCCGGTCCGAGCAGGCGTGATGGGTGACGTCGATCGCCGCTTCGGTCGGTCCGTAGAGGTTGACGAGTGCGGGGGCGGACAGGCCCAGAGCGGAGTGGAATCTGCGGACTTGGTGGGTTGTCAGCGCCTCGCCGCTGGTGAAGACCTGCCGGAGCGAGCTCATCCGGTCCAGCCGGTCGCCGGTCGCCTCCAGGTAGTCCAGGAAGACGTGCAGCATCGAGGGTACGAAGTGCAGGGTGGTGACATGCCGCGAGGTGATCGTCGAGGCGATCGTATCGGGGTCCTTCTCGCCCCCCGGTTCCAGCAGGTGCACACTGGCCCCGGGGATCAGCCACCAGAAGAGCTCCCAGCCTGACACATCGAACGCGATGGGCGTCTTCTGGAGGATGACGTCGTCGCTGCCGAGCGGATAGGCCCGTTGCATCCACAGCAGCCGGTTCACCACCGCCCGATGCTCGACCATCACACCCTTCGGGTTGCCGGTGGAGCCCGATGTGTAGATCACGTAGGCCACGTCGCCGCTGTCGAGGTCCTGCCCGAGAGCGCTGTGGTCACTGGCGTAGGAAGAGGGCGAGAACGGGTCGATGACAGTCGAGGCGCCGGGCCCGGGCGGGATCGAGCCCGGTCGGGCCAGCACCACCTTGGCCGCGCAGTCGTCGAGTATGTACCGGATCCGTGCCGCGGGATATGACAGGTCCACGGGTACGTAGGCTGCCCCCGCCTTGAGGACGGCGACGATCGAGACGAGCATCTCCAGTGACCGCTCGACCGCCACGGCTACGAGGTCGCCCCCGGCGACGCCGTTCTCCTGGAGTCCTCGGGCGAGTTGGTTGGCTCTGCGATCCAGCTCTCCGTAGGTCAGCGCGCCTTCGCGGCTCGTCACGGCCGTGCGGTCGGGTTGGGCCGACACCTGGGCGGCCAGGAATCCCTCGATCCGCATGCGGTCGTCGAATTCCACTACTGGCCCGGCGACTGAGCAGTGCCGGAGCTTGTCGGCCGTCGAGTCTGTGGATGCGGGCATTGCGATGGTCCTTTCCCCCAAGCGCTATGGGATGTGCTGTTTGTCAGAGAGCTGCGATTCGTGACCGGACGACGTCGATGAGCGCTCTGGGGTTATCTGTCAGATACATGTGCCCGCCTGGCTGGAGAACCAGCTCGAAGTCGGCCGTGGTGACCTCTGCCCACTGTTCGCACTCCGCCGTGTCGATCAGCGGATCCTTGTCCCCGCGCAGTGCCGTCACCGCTATCTGTAGCTTCTCGTCCGAGAGCGGCTTATAGCGCTCGTGCATCGTGACGTCGATGCGTAGCGGCGGCAGCAGCATTTCGCGCAGGTCCGGGTCGCCGAAGGCCGGGTGGCTGTAACCGACGGCGTCCGCGACGCACGTGATGAACTCCTCGTCGGGCAGGTCCGCGGCCCCGAATCCCTGCTTGCAGGCCGGACCGCTCACCCCGCTCACGAACAGGCTGCGCAGCGGGAGTGAGGTTCCGGCCAGCCGGCGCGACGTTTCGAAGGCGAGCAGCGCGCCGACGCTGTGCCCGAAGAGGTGGACGTGGTCCATGGGATGCGCCGCCTGGTGCTCCTGGAGCCATAGGGCGGCCGCCTCCACCACCTCGGCCATGCTTTCCAGCGGCGGTTCCAGGAAACGCTTCTCGCGGCCGGGCAGAGGTATGCCGACGATGTCGAGATCCGGTGCACCCAGCTTTCGCCAGGATGCGAAGAAGGAGGCGCCGGCTCCCGCATGCGGGAAACAGTAGAGTCGGTGTGGGGCCATCTTGCTCAGTCTCATTTCGTTTCGGCCGCCTCGGCTCCGGACCTATCCGGTTGTGGCGTGCTGTGTCTCGTCCAACAATTGCGCGACGGTGTCGGCGAGAAGGATCTTGCGACTGGTTATCGCCAGGCCGAGTTGTCGGCACTGCGCGGCCACCTTCATCGCGCCGATCGAGTTCCCACCGAGGTCGAAGAAGTTGTCGTGCGGTGCTACCGCAGGGATCTCCAGCACTTCGGCCCAGATCCGGCATACCGCCTCGAGAAGTGAGCTGTCCTCGGCGTCCTGGTTCGGGCCCGCTCGCAGCACGGCTACCTCCGGCAGCCGTGCTGCGAGCGCCTCGGGTACGGCCGAGGTCTCGGGCGCCGCCCCGGAGCCCGTGACCACGAACGCGGTCAGACGCTCGTTGCGCGCCATCACCACCGCGGCGGCACGCACGTACGGCAGTTGTTCGAGGTGAGCCTGCACCTCGGACGGTTCCAGGTGCCCATCCTCGTCAAGGGTGGCTACGTCACCGGCGCGGTGAAGGAGCTCGTGCCCGCCACCGGCCGCGCCGCCGATGAGCAGGACGCCGGGGCCGGCCAGCCCCGCCTTCCCGTCCAGTGCCGAGGCCAGGGCCTGGATCTGCGGTGGTGTCAGCCGGACCAGGTGCAGCCCGGGGTCCTGAATCAGCCGTGCGAGTTGCTCCGGCGGCGATCCCGGCGCGGCGAGTCTGAGGGTGCCGCCAGTGGCCAGGGGGAGGAACAGCCCGGTAAAGGAGAAGTCGAAGCTGAGCGAGCGGGGCAGCAGGCTGTTGACCGGCCCGGGGCGAAACACCGTGGCCGCGATGCCGCCCAGGTGGTTCGCCAAGCCGCGGTGCTCGATCGTCACGCTCTTTGGCCGGCTCGTTGAACCGGAAGGGTAGATGACGTAGGCCGGCTCCCCGGGTCGCGGCCTTGAGCGACCAGCCGCTGCCGCGCTGGCGGCCGGTGCGGGCGATGGTGCCGGCCAGCCGTTTGCCTCGGGCGCGTCGAGAGCCACTACGACCGCGTCGAGTTCCGGCAGCCGGTCCGCCTGAACCCGCGCGGTGAGCAGCACCGCGGGTGCGGCGTCAGTCAGCATGCGCACCAGGGAGTCGGTCGGGTACTGCGGATCCAGGGCTAGGAAGGCGCCGCCCGCCTTCCACACCGAGAGCAGCGCGGCGATCAGCGTCGGAGAGTGTTCCAGGCACACGCCGACCAAGACGCCGGGGCGCACTCCGAGGCCACGAAGGCGGTGTGCCCACGCCTCGGCCAGGGCCTCGAGCGCGGCGTAGGAAAGCTGTGCGTCATCGGCGATGACCGCGACAGCGTCGGGGGTCCGCGCCGCCTGCCGCTCGAACAGCTCGGACACGCAGACGTCGGGGGAGAAGGATCCCTCGTCCGCGCCAGCGGACTCGGCCGCGCGCCGCGTGCGGATCGTCCCCGAGGACTTCTCGAACTCGCGGACCGGGCTTGTCACCGAGGCCCCCCGCCGCCGCCGACCGGCTCGGCCTCCGTCGCCGTGGTGCGCGCCCGGTTGTGTGCGTCGCGCACGGCCATCGACGCCACGACGACGGCGGAGCGAGCCAGGCCGTGCATGTCGTGCAGCTCCGAATTGCGTGCGTCGGGCAGCAACGCCGCCGCGCTCGCGGCGGTATCGATGAGATAGCTCGCGGCCCGCGGCAGCATGCCCGCCGCCGAGCCGTATTCCTGATCGACCAGCTGTTTGGCTTCGGCCAGCAGGTGCGCGACCCGTTCGCCGACCGGCTCGGCCGGTCGTTCGATGGGCGGGCACCAGTGTGCGGTTGCAGTCTCCATGGATCGGCTTCACATCCCGACTCGAAAGTTCCGTGTTCCGGACGATGCACTTCCAGCCACTGTCCTGTGCCCCGGTTTTCATGTGCTTTCCGAGCTATATCGGCCGCCAGGCCCCGGCCTGGCGCACCGCATCGCCGCACCGCCGGCAGCGAAAAGGATTCGAAACCACTCGCAAAGCGCGGCGCTTCATATTCGGCTTGGCGGTCGGTACGGCCGGCCGCCGGCCGCCGAACCGAACGGGAGGGGACGACTTTCGCCGGAACCCAGCCGCCGTTCGCCGTCGCCCCCGCTCCCCACCGCCGTAGTGAAAGGTCCGGACCATGTCAGAGATCGACCCTGAATCCCAGGACGCGTATCAGTTGTCGGTGCTTCAGACCGGACTGCTCTATGAGGAAATGGGCATCGAGGCGGCCTCGGCGCGTCCGTACATCATCCAGCAGATCGACAGCTACACCGGTCGCGCTGATATCGACGCGGTGATCGGCGCCTACGAAGCCCTCGTGAGTCGGCATCCGATCCTCCGAACGGGCTTCGTGTGGGACGGGGATGAGCCCCGGCAGTTCGTCCGCGCGCGTGCGGACCTGCCGGTCACCCGGCTCGACTGGTCCTCGGTCCCCGCGCAGCGCTGCGAGCAGCAGCTTGCCGCGCTGGTGGACGAGGACCGCCGTACGCCCTTCGACATGGCGTGCGCCCCGCTGGCGCGGCTGACTGTGGTCACCATGCCCGGGGATGAGCTGCGGACGCTGTTCAGCATCCACCACATCCTCGTGGACGACTGGGCCTGGGCGGTTCTGGAGGCGGAGTTCGACATCTTCTACCGGGCCGCGGTCGCCGGCGGCGAGCCGGAGCTCCCGCCCGCTCCGTCCTTCGGTGACTACGTCCGGTGGCAGTCCGGCGTGCGTGCGGCGCCGAGTGCGGAGAAGCGGTTCTTCTGGCGCGACTACCTCGCCGGGGCGCCCGAGGCCTGGCCGCTCGGCCTCGGCGCGGCGCCCGCCGACGCGCCGTTCGTGCGTGCGCGTGCGTGTCTGAGCACGGAGGAGACGGCCCAGCTGGAGGGATTCGCCCGCGCGGCCCGCGTCTCGCTCAACACGGTGGTCAACGCCGCCTGGGCGCTGGCGCTCTCCGTGCTGACCGGAACCGACGACGTCGTCTTCGGATTCACCGCGGTGAGCCGTCCGGACGCGGTGGTGGACGCGGAGTCGCTGGTCGGCCCATGTCTCAGTACCCTGCCACTGCGTGTGGTCGTCGACCGCGCCAAGCCGATGCGCGACTGGCTGCGCGAGCTCCAGGGCGGGCTGATCGACCTCTGGGACGACGAGGCGCTGCCGGTGCTGGACACCGGGGCGCTGGCGCGGCGCAAGAGCGGGGACCGGGAGTCGATCGAGTCGATCGTGGTCGTGGAGGGTGTGCCGCGGCCCAAGGTGCACCTGCTACCCGACACGGTCAAGACCCGGATGGACTCCATCAACTGGACCGGATACCCGGTTGTGGTCGCTGCCGAACTCGGTGATGGGCTCGACCTCACCGTCACCCTCGACGGGCGCCGCGGCGACACCGCCGCGGCGCAGTCGCTGGCCGAGCGTCTCAAGCACATCCTGCTCCAGTTCACCGACCTGCAGGCCCCGGTCGGCACGGTGGACGTGCTGGATCCCGGCGAGCGTGCGGGGTTGTTGGAGTGGGGTGCCGGGCCGGCTGGGGTGTCGTCGTCGGCGGGGTTGGCGGAGCGGTTTGCGTTGCAGGTGCGTCGTACTCCGGATGCGGTTGCGGTGGAGGCTGCTGATGGCACGGCGGTGACGTATGCGGAGTTGGATGCGCGTTCTGATCGGTTGGCGTGGTTGTTGCGTGGGGCCGGGGCTGGTCCGGAGCGGTTTGTCGCGGTGGCGATGGGGCGTTCTGTGGATCTGGTGGTGGCTTTTCTTGCGGTGGTGAAGGCTGGGGCTGCTTATGTTCCGTTGCCTGCTTCGTATCCGCTTGGGCTGGCTTTGGATGTGGTTCGGGACATGGAGCCGGTCGTGTTGTTGACTGATGCGGCGTTGCGGGACGGTGAGGTGGTTTGCGGCATTGCGGAGGCGGGTTTGCCGGTTATCACGGTGGATGCCTTGGCGTGTGATTGTGATGGGGTGGGCTGTGGTTGTGATTCGGTGGTGTGGGGTTCGGAAGATGGTTTCGCGGGTCTTGATCAGGTTGCTTATGTGATGTTCACGTCTGGTTCGACGGGTGTGCCGAAGGGTGTGTCGATTAGTCAGCGGAATGTTTTGGCGTTGGTGGATGATGGTTGTTGGCGGGGT
>NZ_JAAFYZ010000430.1 GCF_018274385.1 Catenulispora pinistramenti
CCCACCCACCCAACCGTGCTGTGGCTCGCGCGCGCAGCGGCCAGCACCGCGCCGCGTGCGGCGGGCGCCAGCCACGCCTGCAGGGCACGCTCGGCCGGGATGCCGAACGGGACCGTGCGGTCGCGGCCGCCCTTGCCCGACAGCCGCGCGGTCCGTCGGGCGAAGTCGACGTCGTCCAGGTTCAGGGCGCACAGCTCCGAAACCCGGGCGGCCGTCGCGTACAGGAACTCCAGGATGGCCACGTCCCGGAGCGCCAGCGGCTCCATCGCGCGCGTCGCGGTGTCATCGGCCGCTGCGGTGAGGGCGTCGGACACCTGGCGCTGCGAGAGGACTGCGGGCAACGGGGAGCGCGGTTTCGGTGTCACCAGGCGGGCAAGGCTCGGGATCGAGGCCTGGCGGCCCCAGGCCCGGGCCGCTGCCGTGCGGCGGGCGAGCGTTGCCCGCGCCGCGCCGGATTCGGCGGTCTGAGCGAGCCAGGACCTTGCGACATCCAGGCCGACTTCGGTGGGGGTGCCCGCGCCGGCGCGCTCGGCGAAGGCGAACAGGTCCACCAGGTCGGCCACGTAGCCGCGCACCGTGTGCGGGGACAACCTGCGCGCCCGCAGATCCTCCTCGAAGCGGTCCAGGGCCGCCCGGTACGCGTCGTCCACGTAACCAGCCTACGTCGGATGGCGCTCCAGGAGCAGGTCGGCGGTGCGGGCAATCGGTCCGGGATCCCGCCCGCGCCAGGTGACGGCTACGCCGGGGCGGTTCCGTACCCGGGCGCGGCGCGGACGTACGCATGGCCTGGTGAGGGAGTCGGGGCGGTCGGTGGGCGGCTCCTTTCTCGATGCCAAGCATCGGATTCGAGGGCTGAGTCGGTCGGTTGCGGTACCAGGGTTGTTGGTGTGGCGGCGGCGAAGTGTTCTCCGCAGAGCCCTCGTGGCGAAGCGTTCTTCGCAGGTGCGCTTTTCGCGAGTGCGCCTAAAGAATCAGGCGAGCACACCACCCCCTCTCCTCACGGTCCACCCAACCGGCTGCCGACAGCCGCCCCAGTGCGGCACGGACGGCATGTGGATCCAGACCCGCGGCCAAGGCGGCCTCGACGGTGTCGAGCAGACCCCGTCCGGCGACCGGGAGTGCGTCCAGGACGCGGGCCGCGATCGGGTCGAGGGAGTCGCGAGGACGCCTGGAGCTGGTACGGGCCGACACAGTGGGATCAGCCAGGTCGGCACCGAGGTCGCCGAGATGTTCGACCACCTCGGCCGCGCGGGTGCAGAGCAGTGCCCCGTCACGGATCAGCTGATGGGTGCCCTCGGAAGCCTCGGACGTGACGGGCCCGGGTACCGCGAGGACGGGACGGCCGAGCTCGTCGGCGAGGCGTGCGGTGACGAGCGATCCGCTACGGGCCGCGGCCTCCACGACGAGGGTTCCGAGGCCCAGGGCCGCGATCACCCGGTTGCGGTCCAGGAAGCGGAAGCGGCTGACAGAGGTCCCGGGCGGGAGTTCGGAGACGACTAAGCCCTCGGACGCGATCGCACCGATCAGTGCCTCGTGACCGCGTGGATAGACCAGGTCGATGCCACACGCGAGAGCCGCGACCGTCACGCCGCGGGCAGCGAGCGCTCCGCGATGCGCGGCCCCGTCGATCCCCCGCGCAGCGCCTGAGATGACAGCCCACCCGCGTTCAGCCAGACCGGCCGCGAATTCGCTGGCGACGTGCATGCCGTAACCGGTGGCAATACGCGCGCCCACGATGGACACGCTGCGCTTCGACGCGGCTGCCAGATCGACGCTGCCGAGGAACCACATTCCGAGCGGAGCAGCGTCACCGAGGTCGTTAAGCGCAGCGGGCCACTCGGCGTCGGACGGGATGACGTACCGAGCACCGGTCTTGGCCCCGGCAGCGAGGTCGGCATCGGGATCGGCACGGTAACAGCGGGTCTGGAGCGTGTGGGCACGGCTGATGAGCGACGCCCGATCGGTGGCCGACTCCTCATCGTGGGGCGAGAGGAGATCAGCAGCACTCCCGGCCAGGAGTGCGGAGGCAACGGTCGGAGCGCCAAAGCGGGTGACGAGGCGGCAAAGGAGTGCGTCGCCAGGCTCAGACGCGTGATGGAGAACGAGGCGCGCACGACGGTCGGCAGCAGTGGGGTCTTGGGGCGCGGTGGTGACGAGCACGGGCTCAGGCGCGCGGTGGACCCTTGGAGGTGCGGGAGGTGCGGGAGGTCGAGCAGGCGGTGGGGTGTCGGGAGGGTCGGCCGTGGCGACGGCCGCGTAGAAGAGGGAGGTCGGAGCCAGAAGCGGCTCGAGATCTGGATCGGGGGAAGGCTGCGAACGATCGGGCGGCGCATAGAACAGCGAGGTAGAAGCCAGGAGCGCGGGGGTGGGTTCTGGAGTGGGTGGGGAGAGCGACGGCTGCTCGGCGCGCCGGCCAGGCTCGGATGCGCTGGCGGACGCTGGCTCAGAGCTCGCCGAGAGCAGCGGGCTGGAGGCTGAGGGCGAAGATCCTGGCGCCGATTGCTCAGTGGGTTGGGCAGGATCCGAGGGGCCTGCAGGGGCTGAGCCAGCGCTCGCGGAGCACAGCGAGGGGGGAGCCAAAGGCGAGCGTCCTGTGCCCAATTGCTCGGCGGGTTGGGCAGGCTCGGAGGCTGAGCCAGTGTTCGCATAGAGCAGCGAGTTCGGGGCCAGGAGCGAAGGCTTGGAGCACGGTTGCTCAGCAGCCGACTCAGGCTGCGTAGTGGCTACCGGAGCTGAGCCAGCGTTCGCTAGCGACGCCGCTGCCACTAGCAACGCAGGCTCCGGGACAGCTCGACCAGGCGGCCCAGCCTGCCGTCCGGGCTCGGGTTCGCGTTCAGAAGTTCCTACAGCGGTCGCGCCGGAGTTCGAGGTGCGCGATTGGAGCGGCGCCGGGCCCGATCGGGATGGATGCTCATCCGGCCGCGAGTTGCCCGCCGGAACCGAGTCGGTATTGGTACGGGAGAACGTGGCTGGCGTCAGCGGCGCGAGCACGTCGGAGCTGGGCTGGTAGGCCAGCGTGGCGGTGCTTGCCGGCTCGGGGTTGGGGGCAGCGGCGGCGAGAAGGGCGGTCATTATGGGCTCCTAAGCAGGTGTTCGCGGGTCAGGTGGCTAGTTGGCCGGGGAGGCCTTGGCGGAAGGCGAGGGCGGTGGTGACTTCGTCGG
>NZ_JAAFYZ010000431.1 GCF_018274385.1 Catenulispora pinistramenti
CTTTTTTGCGGTCGGGGTTGGCGGTGGCGCTGAAGATCTCACCGACGGTGGTGAAGTCCGAGCCGGCGAAGGTGTGGGGGAAGGTGCTGATGTCGCGGTCGTGGGGGTCGTCGGTGGTGGCGCGGCGTGGTGTGGTTTCGCCGGGGGCGATGTAGGTGTGGTCGTAGTGGGACATCAGGACGTCGCGGGCTGCTGTCAGTGACGGTGCCCAGTATTGGGCTTGGCCGTTGGGTCCCATGACGCGGTCGTAGCCGCCGATGCCGAAGTTGTCTTCGGCGGAGACGCCGCCGGAGAAGTCCAGGGCGTGTTTGCCGGTGAGGACCATCGCCGAGTCTGGGGTCATGACCAGGACGCCGCGGGTGTGCATGAGCATGGTGGCCTCGGCGTTCCAGTAGGGTTGGGCGCCGACGTTGATGCCGTTGACCACGACGTTGATCTCGCCGCCGGCCTGGGTGAATTCCACGATCCGCTTCAACGCCGCGGCCACCCAGTCCATGTTCTCGGTCCCGGATTGCATGGAGACCCGCGCCCCGGAGGACAACGCGTACCACTCCAGCGGAACCTGCATCCGCTCAGCCAGATCCAACGCGGCGATCACCCGACGACACTCCGGCTCCGACAACGCACCCAACGACTTCGTCGGATCACCCAACAGCAGGACCCGGGTCACACCCTGCCGGTGCCGCCGGGTCCGGGTGGTGATCACGCCGGCCACCACCGCCGCGGTGTTGGCGCCCCTGGGCCGGTCCACCGGGACCAGGAAGTCGTCTTCGCCGAGGTCGTATTCGACGAAGTCGCCGAGCGACCGGGTCACCTCATAGGGATACACCGTGCCGCGACTGGCCGCGCGCAGCACCTTCAGCCGGTAGTCGTCCAGCGGCTCCAGCGGATCCGTCGTCGGCTCGCCGACAGTGATCTCGGCGCCGCCGGCCCCGTCGAACGTGACCGCCGCGGCCGTCTTCACCAGATCGCCGGTCCGCTCGTCCCGGTATCGGGCGATGACCGTGACTTCATCGAGTCCGAGGTTGACGGAGGTCGCCAGCACTCTGTTCGCGATGCCCAGCAGTTCCTGGTACGCCAGGGTGACCGGCGGCCAGACGTAGACCACGACCCGGTTGGTCGTGAACCGCTGGCCGGAGGGCATCAGCGACCGCGCGCGCCGGATCGAGTCCAGGCACGCGGCGATCGTGTATTCGGCGGTGGGCAGCGCGGCCAGTCGGCCGTCGGGCTCGCGCAGTTCGGTCAGGTCACGGATCTGGGCGAAGGCGACCAGCCGGTCGTCGGCCGGGTTCTCGCGGGCCACGCACCGGTAGAGATACACCTCTTCGTCCGTCGACGGCAGGCGGGTGAGGTCGAACTTGGTCAGCCGCTCCAGTTGCATCCGTCGCGCGATGTGCGGGTGCAGGCCGCGGATCAGCCGGTTCTCGGTGAGACCGGCGAGACCGGCGAGACCAGCAGCGCCGTGGTGGAACGTGAAGTGGCGGTGCATCGGCTCGTTGCGGCGCCCGGCCACCGTCGTGGTCACCCGGCGCACGCGGTCCGGCAGCGGGTGCGCGCTGACGATCTCCTGCAGTGCGGTCGCGGCCTCGTCGGTGTCCGGCTGGTTCTCCCACAGCAGGTAGATGTCGGCGTCCAGGACACCGCCGGCCGCCTCCAGCTCGGCCAGTCCGGCCAGTCCGGCCAGTCCGGCCAGTCCGGCCAGGACGTCGCCGAGTTGGTCGAAGGGTACCGCCGCCGACACCAGGCGGGAGCCGTCGCGTTCGGCGACCACGAACGAGGTGCCGGCGGCCTGGGTGGTCTGCACGCCGGTCAGGCCCTTGTTGCCGTAGTAGCGCCGGGTCAGGACCTCCAGCATCGCCGAGTTGTCCAGGTCCGGATGCACCAGACGCTGCGCCAGCAGCCGCACCAGCGGCTCGGTGCTACGCACCATCTCGGCGATCCGCTCGCCGCGGTCCTCGGCGCGCGGGTTCTCGTCCAGGTACCGCAGGTTCTTGCGGACCCCGGCGTAGACGCGCGCCCGGTTGCGGCGCAGCAGCGGCTGGCCGAACCACGCGTAGACCACCCCGCGCGCCAGGTCCGCGACCGGAGGGAAACGGATCTGGGTAGCGGCGATCAGCCGCTCCAGCATCGGCCCGACCGGCTCACGCTCGGCCTCGGGCGGCAGCGGATCGTTCAGCCAGCCCCGCAACAGGGCCGCGACCACGGCCGCGTGCTGGGCCGACCGTCGCATTGCCAGGAAGACGCGGAACACCGCCGCTTCCAGCTCCGGGGTACGTTCCAGATCGCCGACCCCGTATCGGGCAAGGACCTTGGCCAGCATGGTCCGGAACGTGTCTGGCAGGCCGTCCCGCTCGACGTCCAGGCTGCGCAGGTAGGTGTGGAAGTGCTCGTGCGCGCTGTGCAGATGGGTGTCGGCCTCGCGGTACTCGCCACCGACCGGCCGATCGGCTGCCAATTCAGCCAGGTCGGCGAAGACTTCGATCAGGCTCAGCTCACCGGTCAGTGGCCGCTGGCCCTGTTCCACGGCGGTGGTGCGGGCGGTGAGGTAGTCCTGGAGGATGCGGCCCTCGTCGTGCGGGTCCACGTCGAAGCCCAGCAGCAGACTGCGAAGGTCCTCCTGGCCCTGCGTGACGCGGGCCCGGATCGGGACCTCGGCCGGAGCGGCGGGCAGGTCCAGCTCGACGGCCTCGGACAACGGCTGCGCCGTGTCGGTGTCGGTGTCGGTGTCGGTGTCGTCTTCGCCGTCTTCGTCCTCGACGATCTGCTCCAGCCGCAGCAGCGGGGCACCGGTCTCCACCTGGCTGCCAACCGTGACCGCCAACTCCCGCAACCGGGCCTTGAACGGCGCACGCAGCACCGTCTCCATCTTCATCGACTCCAGCACCACCACCGGCGCCCCAGCCTCAACCAGATCCCCGACCACCACCGGGGTGGCGATCACCAACGCCGGAGCCGGGGAACGAACCACACCACCCTCATCCCGACTCACCCGATGCGTCACCCCATCCACCTCGACCTGATGCACCGAGCCATGCGTAGCGGTCAACAACCGGAACCGCTCACCGTTGACCACAATCTGCCCGGTATGCCGATCGAACCTGTCCAACACGACATCAGCAGTGCGCACGGTGTCCTGCCCGCCCTGCCC
>NZ_JAAFYZ010000432.1 GCF_018274385.1 Catenulispora pinistramenti
GTGGTGTCTTCCCCAGGGGCGTCGGGGTCGGCCTCGCGGTCGGTGTCCGAGTGGGAGTCGGAGGAGTCGGAGTCGGCGGACGCTTCGGCGGTCAGCTCTTCGTGCGCTGCGCCGTCTTCACCGCCCTCGTCCTCTTCCTCATCATCCTCGTCCTCGTCATCCTCGTCGGCTTCGTCGACGTGGCCCTCGGGCGCGATGTCCTCATCCTCAGCGGCGTCCTCAGCATCCGCGTCGAGTTCGTCCTCGAACTCGTCGAAGGCGATGCCGTCCAGGTCGTCGACGCGCTCGGCGGCGTCGGTGAGCCCGTCGGAGTCGGCGTCGGCGGCCCGCATGAACCACTCGCGCGCCTCGTCCTCGCGCTCGGCGGCGAGCAGCGCCTCGGCGTAGGCGTAGCGCAGCCGGGCGGTCCACGGCTGGATCTTGGCCGGCGTCAGATCAGCACCCTGCAACTGCACCACAGCCGCCTCCGGCTGCTCCATGTCCAGCCGCGCCCCGGCCGCGACCATCCGCAGCTCGATCTGCGTCTCCTTGTCGAGCGTCTTGGCCTCCGGCGCGGCGGCCATCGCCAGAGCGCGCTCGGGGCGTCCCAGCCCCCGCTCGCAGTCGGCCATCACAGCCCAGTGGTCATTGGTCCCGGTGATCCGCCGCACCGTCCGCAGATCCGCCAAGGCCTCCGAATACCGATCGGTCAGGTACGCGGCCAGCCCTGCGGCCTCCCGCGTCGAGGCCAACCTCGGCGCCATCTTCATCGCGGTCCGCGCATGCCGATACGCCAGCTCAGGATCCTCATCCAGGTTCTGGCCCGCCATCACCAAGTGCCCGGCAATCACTGTGGCCTTGGACTTCAGCAGCTGCGCGAGCTCATCCTGAATGTCCTTGTCGAGCTTGTCGATGGTGGCGTCAGGCGAGATCTCCAGAACATCCTCACCGTCACGCCCCTCGCCATCGACCCCACCGGCGAACGCGGCACCGCCGCCCTCACGCGGGTCGAAACCGCCCCGGGCCTCTTCGCCGCCCTCCGGAACACTCTCATCCCCGAAGCCACGAGGGGAGCCGAACCCGTGCTCGTCACGGTCGGCGGGACGGTTGTCCCGGGAGAAGCCGCCGGCCGGGCGCTCATCGCGCGGGGCGAAGCCGCGACGCTCGTTGTCGCCGCGGGAGCCGGAGCGATCGCCATAGCCGCCACGGGAATCGCGGTCGCCACGGGAGTCCCGGTCACCGCCGGCGCGGCCGCCCGAGAAGCCACCGCGGCTGTCCCGGTCGCCGCCGCGCGAATCACGATCCCCGAAAGAACGCGAACCGGAGCGATCGCCATAGCCGCTGCGGGAGTCGGAACCGCCTCGCGAACCACGGTCGGCGAAACCACCCCGCGAGTCAGAGCCCCGGCTATCACGCGAGCCGAAGCCGCCACGCGAATCGCCGCTGCCGCCGCGCGAGTCCCGATCGCCGTAGCTGCCCCGCGAGTCGCCACCGCTGCGCGAGTCACGGTTGCCGTAGCTGCCCCGCGAGTCACCGCCGCCCCGCGAGTCACGGTTGCCGTAGCCGCCTCGCGAGTCAGAACCGTCACGCGAGCCGTAGCCACCGCGCGAGTCGCCGGCGCGGCCACGCGAATCCCGGTCGCCGTAGCCGCCGCGCGAATCGGAGCCCCGGCCATCACGCGAACCGTAGCCGCCGCGCGAGTCGCCACCGCTCCGCGAGTCACGGTCCCCATAGCCACCCCGCGAGCCGGAGCCCTGAGCATCGCGCGAGCCGAAACCGCCCCGCGAGTCACGGGAGCCGGAGCGATCGCCATAGCCGCCACGGGAGTCGGAGCCGCCTCGCGAGCCAGAGCCCCGACTGTCGCGGGAGCCGTAGCCACCGCGCGAATCACGATCCTGGTACCCGCCCCGCGAATCGGAGCCCCGGCCATCACGCGAACCATAGCCGCCGCGCGAGTCGCCACCGCTCCGCGAGTCACGGTCGCCATAACCGCCCCGCGAGCCAGAGCCCTGACCATCGCGCGAGCCGAAACCGCCCCGCGAGTCAGAACTGCGACTATCCCGCGAGCCGTAGCCGCCCCGCGAATCAGCACCCCGACTGTCACGCGAACCGTACCCACCGCGCGAATCGCCACTGCCCCGCGAGTCAGCACCGCGACCGTCGCGCGAGCCGTAGCCGCCCCGCGAATCACCACCGCCCCGCGAGGCACCCTGACTGTCGCGCGAGCCGTAGCCGCCCCGCGAGCCACTCCCGCCCTGCGAGTCGCGGCTGCCGTAGCCGCGGGAATCCCTGTTGCCGTAGCTGGAACCACGACCGTCGCGGTCGCCGTAGCTCGACCCGCCCCGCGGGCTGGAGCCGCCTTGCGAGTCCCGGTCGCCGTAGCCGCCACGGCCGCGATCGCCGCCGCGTGCATCGCGGTCGCCGTAGCCCGATCCGCCGCGCGAGTCACGGGAGCCGGGCCGGTCGCCAGAACCCGAGCCGCCCCGCGAGTCGCGGTCGCCGAAGCCGCCCCGGTTGCGGTCGCCGCCGGCGCCACCGCGCGAGTCGCGGTCGCCGGAGCCACGGCTGTCACGCGAGCCGGAGCGGTCGTCAAAGCCGCCACGGCCGGCGGGACGGTCACCATAGCCGGAGCCGGTGCGGCCGCCTCGGTCGCCGGCTCCGCCGGAGCGGCCCCCGCGGTCGTCGGCGGGTCGGCGGGCGTCGCCGCCCCGGGGGCCCTGGTTTCGGCCCCGGTCCCGGTCGGAGCTGCCCGGGCGGCGGTCCGAAGATGGTGACATGTGATGCGCTCCTGTTCCTGTTATGAGTCGGAGTCCATCCTCCCGCACCGCGGAAGAAAGGGCCAAACGCGACGAAGCCCCCTCCGGGAGATCCCGGAGGGGGCTTCGTGAAAATTAGTCCGGCCGCGTCCTACTCTCCCACCAGGTCCCCCTGGCAGTACCATCGGCGCTGGCGGGCTTAGCTTCCGGGTTCGGAATGGGACCGGGCGTTTCCCCACCGCTATGGCGGCCGTAACACTAC
>NZ_JAAFYZ010000433.1 GCF_018274385.1 Catenulispora pinistramenti
GGGTGGTACCTGATCGCGGTGCCTGATCGGTACCTGATCGGGCCTGCCTGTAGCTGCTTGGTACCTGCTCAATCGTGCGGGTCGCGGGCAGCGTTGCCATCCGGCGGGGAGAGACATCGTGTGTACGCCGGGGGTAGTACGGCGGGGTTGGTGCCGAGGAGCTGGGGTCGCGGTGGCGGTGGTGGCGGTGGTGGCGCGGTGACGCGGTGGTGCCTCTTATACGCAGATTCGACATCCGCTGAGCCAACGGGCTGATGTTCGTGCCCATCGAGCCGATCCACGCGTGGCGAATCCCTGGGCGGCACTAATGCTCCGGAATGCTTTGGCGTAAATGGTCCAACAGTTCGTGAAAGGTATGAATCTCATGCGTCTCCGAATCGGGCTGCGCGCCTGCGGCATCACCGCCGCGCTCCTCGGCACCACGCTGGGCGTCGCCGCGCCCTCGCAGGCCTGCAACATGGCCCCCCAGGCTGAGGCCTACGTCGTCTCCGCGCAGGCCCTCGGCGGCCTGGTCAAGGTGGACCCGACGCCGGACTCGAAGTTCCCGCCCGGCGGGACCAAGACCGTGGCGGGCCTGAACCTCGGGCCGATCGCCACCGACGCCACGCTCACCGCCACCACCGCCGGCGACGCCAAGGCCGGCACCGCCTCGGCCTCGGCCACCGCCGACCACCTCACGCTGAACATCCCGCTGGTCGGCTCGCTGGTGGTCACCGCGATCAACGCCAAGTGCGACGCCCCGGCCGCGCCCGGCGCCGCCACCGGCACCTCGACCATCGCCACCGCGACCTTCACCCCGGTCGCGCCGCCCGCCCCGCTCCCGCCGCTGCCTCCGGTCACGGTCACCATCCCGACCGGGGTGAACCAGACCGTGGCGGTGCCCTCGCTGGGCAGCATCGTGTTCAACAAGCAGAGCACGGACAACGACGGCACGCTGACTGTCGAGGCCGCGGACATCACGCTGGCCGGTGGGCAGGAGGTCGTGCTGGGCTTCGCGCAGTGCGGCGGTGCGGCGCCCAGCACCAGCAGCTCGCAGCACCACATGCACTGAGGTCGGGTGAGCTGACCGAGGCTGAGGGCTACCGAGGCTGAGCGTTAGGAGGCGGGTCCCGGCTCAGGCCACTGGGCCGGGACCCGCTTTTGTCACCGCGGACACAGCCGCCGCTAGAACAGCGGGGTGGCGCTCCACTTGCTGCCGTCCCAGAAGTAGGTCGGCTTGCCGTCCAGGCCGATGGTGCGGAAGGGCTTGCCGTGGTCGTCGACCGTGAGCGTGCCCTGCTGGTCGCCGCAGCTCCAGACCAAGACCAGTTCCCAGTCGATCTCCTGGTTGGTGGAGTGCGCGTCGACGTTCAGCACCTGAGTCTCGCTCCCGGAGACCTGGAACGGGAAGTCCGCGACGCCGACGCTGCCGTTGGTGGTCTGGCCGGTGACGGCCTTGAGCTTCGGGTCCGAGGCGTCCAGGTTGAGGGCGAACGAGGCCGGGTCCAGGCCGCCGCCGCAGCCGGAGCCCATGGTGTAGCCGTAGCCACCCTTCGGGGCGGGCTTCGCGCCGACGATGTGGACGTAGAGCGTGTGCAGGACCACGGGCTGTCGGCCCGGCGTGCCCTGCGCGGTGAGTTGGAGGCGCAGGTGGCTGCCGGGGACCGCGCCGAGGGGCTGGGTCCACAGGCCGACGTCGGGCAGGCCGGGCGGCGGATTGACTTGGGACGGGGGCTGAGTCGCGTAGAACCACTGGCCGCACTCGGTGTCCCAGTTGTCGGCCAGCACGTTGACGGTGACCGGGGTCGGGAGTGTGGCGGCGGCGGAGCTGGAGCTGGAGGGGGGACCGGAGCTGGAGGCGGAACCGGGGCCGGAGGCTGACGACGGCGGCGCGGTGGCGGTGGGCGATGAGGTGGCGGCCGATGAGCCGGTCGGCGGTGTCCCGGGAGCTGCGGAGTCGGAGAACGACGTCGAGGGTGCGCCTGCCCGAGTGGCGCCGGCGGATCGGCTGGCGCTGGTGCCGGAGTCGTGGGTCGCGTAGATGGCGAGCGGGACCAGGACGGCTGCGGCGGCGAGGCCGGCGAGGGCTGGCTTGAGCCAGCGGGAGGCGGGGCGGGGGGATTCGGTGCGGGTGCCGGGACTGATGACGATCGGGGCGCCGGGGCTGGACGCGGCTGCTTGGTCGCTCAGTTCGCCGGGGCTGGAGGTGGTCGGCTGGTCGCCGTGCGTATGGTCGCCGGGGCTGGAAGCGATCGGCTGGTCGCTGGGCACATGTTCGGCGGGGCTGAAAGCGGTTGGCTGGTCGCTGGGCGCGTATTCGGCGGGGCTGGAAGCGATCGGCTGGTCGCCGGGAGCATGTTCGCTGGCTGGCCATGATGCTGGGTTGTTGGGGTTCGGAGCAGGTGCCTGGCTGCTCTGTGCCTGTGCGCCGGCGTTCGAGGCACCTATCTGGCCGCCGGCGGAAGCGGTTTTGTCGTCGCGCTGGGCCACCTCCGCTGTACTCGGTCCGGCTGGCTCGCTTGCGGCTGAAGTATCCGCCCCGCTGCCCTCGGCCGGTTCGCCGGTGCTCGCACTCGCACTCGCGCCGCGACCCGCTGCGGCCTCCGCCCGGCGCTCCGCGTCGGCCAGCAGCCACAGCCGGTGCAGCGCCAGCACCTCGTCCGGGGTGGCGCCGCAGGCTCGGGCGAAGCGTTCGGCGGGGGCGAATTCGGCGGGGACGGTGGTGCCGTTGCAGTAGCGGTGCAGGGTCGAGGTGCTGGTGTGCAGGCGTTGGGCGAGGGCGCCGTAGCTGCGGTTCGAGCGGTCCTTGAGGGTGCGCAGGCGGGCCGCGAAGTCGTCGGTGTGGCGTGCCACGTGGTCCTCCCCGTTCCTCGGCGCCGTTCCAGGAACGGGTGATGTCGCAGCTCAGGGTACCTGTTTTCGTTCCAGTGTCCCGCATCGGGGTCAGGGGGTGGCG
>NZ_JAAFYZ010000434.1 GCF_018274385.1 Catenulispora pinistramenti
GGCGTGGTGAGGGGTGAGGCGTGGTGAGGACTGGCGGCGCGGAGACAGCGAGGACCAGCGGCGCGGAAGCACTGAGGCTCGGCGGCGCTGAGCGTCGGAGGCCGCGCCGATGAGGTGGAGCGCGCGCCGCACCGCCATCTGCGGGACAATCCCACGGTGACCGACATCCGAGTACTCATCGCCGACGACCAAGCCGCGGTCCGCGAAGGCCTGGCGCTGCTCCTGGAGACCATGTCCGAGGTGAGCGTGGTCGGGCAGGCCGGCGACGGGCTGGAGGCGGCGGCGCTGGCCGCCGAGCTGGCGCCGGACGTCGTGCTGATGGATCTCAACATGCCGCGCGCGGACGGTATCGAGGCGACCGCGAGCATCCTGGCAGCGAACCCGGCCATCCGCATCGTCGTGCTGACCACCTACGAGGACGACAAGTCGATCGTCGGCGCCCTGCGCGCGGGCGCGCTCGGCTACCTCACCAAGGCCGCCACCCGCGCCGACATCGAGCGCGCGGTGAAGGCGGCGGCCGCGGGCCAGGCGATCCTCGATCCGGCGGTGCAGCGGCAGTTGCTGGCCGCCGCCACCGGCAACGGCACGGGTGGCGCGAGTGGCGCCGGCGGCAGCGGTAACGGCGCTGGCGGCAATGGCACGAGCGCGGCCTCCGGCGCCGCGACGACATCGGCCGCCGGCCCCGAACCCGCCGACGATCTGAGCCCGCGCGAAGCCGACGTCCTGCGCCTGATCGCGGCCGGGCACTCCAACCGCGAGATCGCCAAGAAGCTGTTCGTCGGCGAGGCGACCGTGAAGTCGCACATCAACCGGATCTTCACCAAGACCGGCTGCCGCGACCGGGCCCAGGCGGTCCAGTACGCCTTCACGCACGGCTACGCCGACCCCGGCACCAAGTAGGCCCCGCGGCCCGTCGGAACCCTCAGCCGCGCGGCCACACCGCCAGAGCCAGGTCGGCGGTCTGCAAGAGCTCTGATTCGTCCGCCCCATCCCGCGCGCGCTGCGACATCCCCTGGTACACCGCGGCGTAGTAGGCCGCCAGCGCGTCGGCGTCCACCGAAGGCGCCAACTCCCCCGCCGCCTGCCCCTCCCGCAGCCGGTCGGCGACCATCACGATGTTCCGGTTCCGCTTGTCCCGCAACAGTTCCAGCACCTCCACGTTGGCCGGCGAGACATTGGTGGCGGCATTAGTCACCATGCAGCCGGCCGGATGCGCCGGATCCGTGAACACATGCGCCGCCTCCCGCAGCATCCGCGCCACGGCCCCGAACGCGGTCGGCTCCTCGGCGAACGCCACGTACACGAACGCGCCTGAAGGCGACTCCCTGTACGCCTCCAACACCGCCTGGAACAGTCCGGGCTTGTCTCCGAACGCCGCATACAGGCTCCCGGAGCGGATCCCCATCGCCTCGGTCAGGTCGCTGATGGACGTCGCCTCGTAGCCCCGCTCCCAGAACAGCCGGGTGGCGGCGGCCACCGCGGCGTCGCGGTCGAAGCCGCGCGGACGCCCGCGGCGGGTCCCGGTCTCGGATGCACTCACCGAGCCATTATAGAACGCCCGACCAAAAATTGTGCTAGCGTCCTCGACACAACTTCTTGGTCGTTCACTCAAGAAATGAGAGAACCATGTCCCTCCAGGGAAAGCACGCCCTCGTCACCGGCGGCAGCCGCGGCATCGGCCGCGCGATCGCCGAGCGTCTGGCCCACGACGGCGCCACCGTCGTCCTCAGCTACGCCAGCGACCACACCGCGGCCCAGGACACCGTCGCCACCATCACGAAGGCCGGCGGCCAGGCCACCGCCGTCCACGCCCCCTTCGGCACCCACGGCGACGCCGACCGCCTCTGGCAGGCCTACGACCAGGCGACCAGCCACGCCGGAGTCGACATCATCGTCAACAACGCCGGCATCGGCCGCAGCTCCGACCTCCTCGCCCTGACCGAGGACGAGTTCGACCGGGTCTTCGCAGTCAACGTCCGCGCACCGTTCTTCGTCGCACAGGGAGCACTGTCTCGACTCCGCGACCACGGCCGAGTCATCAACATCTCCAGCGGCCTGGCCCGCATCGCGATGCCGGAGATCATGGCCTACGGCTCGACCAAGGGCGCCCTGGACACCTTCAGCCTCAACCTGGCCAAGGTCCTGGGCCCGCGCGGAATCACAGTCAACTCCGTAGCGCCGGGCATCACCGCCACAGATGTCACCGCCGACTGGCTGGGCGACCAGGAGGCCGCGCAGTGGGCGGCCTCGGTGTCAGCGCTCGGCCGCATCGGGCAGCCGGACGACATCGCCGCGGTCGTCGCGTTCTTGGCGAGCGAGGACGGCCGATGGGTGAGCGGCCGGGTGGTGGATGCTACTGGCGGCTCGGGGCTCTGATCTTTGGGTTTTGGGGGGATCGGGGTTGAGAGCCTCAAGGGGCCGCCTTTTTTGGGGGGGCGGGAGTTTGCGGGTCGGGTTGCGGTTTGGTCGTGGTTGTAAAGCTTTTTACGGCCTTCGGTCATAGTTGTGCCGGTTCGGGGTTCGAGTCGGCGAGCCTGTATGTCTGCTGCCAGTTCGCGCGTTCACAACCCCGCCGCACCTCAGGCCTCTTCAACTCCAGCAAGTCAGGGCAAGGGCACAGGCACAGGCACAGGCCAGATCAAGAGCAAGATCAAGAGCTGAAGGTCAACTGCAAGATCAAAAACTGTGATGAAGAGCCGGGCCTCCGGCGGGCCTCGACAACCTCAGGGAAACTAGCGCGGTTCCCCAGGGTGGCCGAGCCAGTCTCAGCGGCGGCGGTCCCTAAGGTGGTGCGGTCCGTTCCCCTCGGTCGCGTCGTCAGCCCGGGGGGTACAGCACCGGTGTCCGGGGGTAAAGTCCGCGCGCGGCGGTCATGCAGGTGGGCGGCGGTTTCGTATGGCGCGAACTTGACC
>NZ_JAAFYZ010000435.1 GCF_018274385.1 Catenulispora pinistramenti
CCCCAGCTGTGCCCCCTACTCCGCGTCGGCGACGATCGATCCGACGCGTTCCCCGAGCCCCGGATCCCGGCGGACCAGGACGACCGCGTAGACGAGCGCCACCGCCAGCACCCCGACCGCCAGATACGGGAACCAGTCATACGGCGTCGGCTGCCCCGGCTTGGCCAGGTAGTACAGCGGCACGATGATGGCCGCGGCCCCGACCAGCGGCAGCACGGCGTGCCGCAGCACCCTGAATTCAGCACTCTGGTACTTGCGGTAGTAGAACGGCAGCGCGAGGTTCGAGGCCAGATACACCAGCAGGATCAAGATGGTGCCCATCGTGGAGGCCTCGGCGAAGTAGTTCACCGGGTCCATCGACCCCTTGCCGCCGATGATGTGCAGCAGACCCCAGCCGCCGATGATCAGCGTGCCCGCCGAGACGAAGACCATGATCGCGTTGAGCGGCGTGCGGCGCGTCGGGTGCACCCGGCCGAGGAAGGCCGGCAGCAGCCGCTCGCGGCCGGCGTTGAACAGCAGCCGGGTCTGCGAGTTGGTGCCGGCGATCAGCGACCCGAGCGTCGAGGTCAGTCCGGCGAGGTAGGCGAAGAAGGCCAGCACCCCGAGGGTGCCGTGGGCGACGTCGATGAACGGCACGGCCGCGGCGCCGGCCTTGTCCGCGTCGTAGCCGAACCCGGTGACCGTGGCATAGGCGAACAGCACATAGCCCACCGACATCATCCCGATCGAGAAGAAAACGGCCCGGCCGACGTTGCGGCGTGGATTGTCGGTCTCCTCGGCCAGCGCCGCGGAGTTCTCCCAACCGACGAACATGTAGATCGCGAGCGGGAAGCCCTGGGCGAGCCCGGACATGCCGCCCTTGACATGACTGGGCTCGAAGGGCTTGAGCGACAGATGCGCACCGTGCTTGGCGATGACCCACACCGACACCACGACCAGCACCAACATCTCGACCGCGAAGAAGTACCCGGCGAGCTTGGTGGACACCCCGACCCCCCGGATCATCAGCACCACCGCCAGCCCGGTGAGGATGAGCGTGAACAGGATCCACGGCACGTTCCAGCCGAAGTAGTAGTTCAGCGTCATCTCCAGGAACCCGCCGGAGATGGCGATCACCGAGGAGATGGCGATGATGTACCCGGCGGTGATCAGCAACGCGGTGGTCACCGCACTGGTCGGCCCGAACGTCTTACCGACGAACGTGATGAACCCCCCGGCCGACGGATGCGCCCGCGAGAACTGGGCCAGCGTGTTCCCCAACAGGGCCACAGTGATCCCGGCCACGATGATGGTCAGCGGCGAAGCCACCCCGGCCGTCGCGGCCAGCAACCCGAACCCGAAGTAGAAGCTCATCGCCGGCCCGATATTGGCCATCGTGGAACTGGCGATGTCGAGCAGCCCCAACGAACCGCCGCGCAACCGGTGACCACCCGGCTCCGACTCGGCGGCCGACGGCGCGGGCACGGTGGACGGGGGATCCATAGTGGACATGGGCTGCTCCTCGACGCTGAGAGCTGGGGCTGCGAGCTGGGCGGATCAGGGTGGATCAGGGCTGGGCCGCGGTCTTGCCGAGAAAATAGCTCACAGGGAACAGATAAACAAGGGGTAATGGGTCGCGGTGAGCAAATATTTCGGCGCCGGTGATCGGGCTGGTCAGCTTGATCTCATCGCAAGAGCCTGCGATCACAGCGCTTGGCTGCTGTCGCTGCTGCTGCCGCCGACTGGCTGCTGCCGACTGGCTGCTGGCTGCTGGCTGCTGGCTGCTCTAGTGCTGTATCAGGCAACGTTTGCCCGGAAGTTTTCGCGTTGTGGTTCGCGACGTGCCGGTCAGCGGGCGGGATCCGTTGGCGGGTGGAGTTTGCCGGGGCTGGGGTCCGTGGGACGGGTTGCGGTTGGGCTGTGGGCTTAAAATGCATTTTACGGCCTTCGGTTATAGTTGTGCCGGTTCGGGGTTCGGGGTGGTGGGTGTGTTTGTCGGCTGCCGGTTCCCGCGTTCACAACCCCGCCCCACCTCAGGCCTCTTCAACTCCAGCAAGTCAGAGCAAGGGCAAGATCAACGGCACAAGCAAGATCAACAGCTAAGGTCAAGGTCAAACCCATGGTGAAGAGCCGGGCCTCCGGCGGGCCTCGGCAACCTCAGGGAAACTAGCGCGGTTCCCTAGGGTGGCCGATCTAGTCTCAGCGGCGGCGGTTTGTGAGGTGGTTGCGGTCCGTTCCCCTCGGTCGCGTCGTCAGCCCGGGGGGTACAGCACCGGTGTCCGGGGGTAAAGTCCGCGCGCGGCGGTTGGCGGTCTGAGCTGCGGTTTCGTACGGCGCGAACTTGACCCCCGGCCACCGGCACTGTAGGCGAAGCCCTGCCGACGCGACCGAGGGGAACGAACCGAAAACCAGCCGGAGAAATACAAAACAGGGGGTGCGGGTACCGGCGGCCCGGCGAATACGGCCGCCGGTCAAGGTGCTGGCCAACGCGCCAGTGCCGGTGTGCACAGCCCTGGTTGGCGGGCGCCGGATCGACCCGACTATCAAGATGGCCACCGGCGGATAGCGGATTGACCTGACCGCCAACGCCGATGCTGCGGACGGCAAGGCCTGCCGGGATATCAGCAACTGGCGATTGGTTGTTGTGGGCGCAGTGTCCCGCACCGCACCCGGGCATGCTCTCGACCAACTGACCACCGGCCCGCCGCCACACCCTCACCGGCAGCCGCATCACCGACCCGCATTGTCGTTCCCTGCGATTGCCATTCTTCCGGCTGGTTTTCGGTTCGTTCCCCTCGGTCGCGTCGGCAGGGCTTCGCCTACAGTGCCGGTGGCCGGGGGTCAAGTTCGCGCTGCACGAAACCGCCGCCTACCTGCATGTCCGCCGCGCGCGGAC
>NZ_JAAFYZ010000436.1 GCF_018274385.1 Catenulispora pinistramenti
GGCATAGTGGGTAAAACCCCCGTAGACGAAACATGACTGGCTCTGGAGGAGTATCCCAAGTAGCACGGGGCCCGAGAAATCCCGTGTGAATCTGGCGGGACCACCCGCTAAGCCTGAATACTCCCTGGTGACCGATAGCGGACTAGTACCGTGAGGGAAAGGTGAAAAGTACCCCGGGAGGGGAGTGAAAGAGTACCTGAAACCGTGTGCCTACAAGCCGTGGGAGCTACGCCGTGCAGAATTTATTCTGTCACGGTTGTGACCGCGTGCCTTTTGAAGAATGAGCCTGCGAGTTAGCGTTGTGTGGCGAGGTTAACCCGGGTGGGGTAGCCGTAGCGAAAGCGAGTCCGAATAGGGCGTTTGAGTCGCACGACCTAGACCCGAAGCGTGGTGATCTAGCCATGGGCAGGGTGAAGCGCGGGTAAGACCGCGTGGAGGCCCGAACCCACCAGGGTTGAAAACCTGGGGGATGACCTGTGGTTAGGGGTGAAAGGCCAATCAAACCACGTGATAGCTGGTTCTCCCCGAAATGCATTTAGGTGCAGCGTCGTGTGTTTCTTCCCGGAGGTAGAGCACTGGATGGTCTAGGGGGCCTACAAGCTTACCGAAATCAGCCAAACTCCGAATGCCGGTGAAGTGATAGCGCGGCAGTGAGACGGCGGGGGATAAGCTTCGTCGTCGAGAGGGAAACAGCCCAGAACACCGGCTAAGGCCCCTAAGCGTGTGCTAAGTGGGAAAGGATGTGGAGTCGCATAGACAACCAGGAGGTTGGCTTAGAAGCAGCCACCCTTGAAAGAGTGCGTAATAGCTCACTGGTCAAGTGATTCCGCGCCGACAATGTAGCGGGGCTCAAGTACACCGCCGAAGCCGTGTCATTCATGCTTAAGCCCGTCGTGTAGAAAGCGGCCAGGCGCATGGATGGGTAGGGGAGCGTCGTGCAGCCAGTGAAGTCCCGGGGTGACCCAGGGGTGGAGGCTGCACGAGTGAGAATGCAGGCATGAGTAGCGAATGCGACGTGAGAAACGTCGCCGCCGGATGACCAAGGGTTCCTGGGCCAGGCTAATCCGCCCAGGGTGAGTCGGGACCTAAGGCGAGGCCGACAGGCGTAGTCGATGGACAACGGGTTGATATTCCCGTACCCGCGAAGGTCCGCCCAATGTTGAATCAGGTGATGCTAAACCCGTTAAGCCCCCGGGTTCCTTCGGGAACCTGGTGTGGTGGAGCCGGTGACCCGAACTTGTAGTAGGCAAGCGATGGTGTGACGCAGGAAGGTAGCCCAACCCGGGCGGTGGTTGTCCCGGGGTAAGGATGTAGGGCGGTGTGTAGGCAAATCCGCACACCTTGAAGCCTGAGATCTGATGCCGAGCCCGTAGGGGTGAAGTGGGTGATCCTATGCTGTCGAGAAAAGCATCTAGCGAGGACTGAGCGGCCCGTACCCCAAACCGACACAGGTGGTCAGGTAGAGAATACCGAGGCGATCGGGTGAACCGTGGTTAAGGAACTCGGCAAAATACCTCCGTAACTTCGGGAGAAGGAGGGCTCCGTCTGGTGATAGGCCTTGCGTCTTGAGCTGGGTGGAGTCGCAGAGACCAGCGAGAAGCGACTGTTTACTAAAAACACAGGTCCGTGCGAAGTCGCAAGACGATGTATACGGACTGACGCCTGCCCGGTGCTGGAACGTTAAGGGGACCGGTTAGACCGTAAGGTCGAAGCTGAGAACTTAAGCGCCAGTAAACGGCGGTGGTAACTATAACCATCCTAAGGTAGCGAAATTCCTTGTCGGGTAAGTTCCGACCTGCACGAATGGCGTAACGACTTCTCGACTGTCTCAACCACGGGCCCGGCGAAATTGCACTACGAGTAAAGATGCTCGTTTCGCGCAGCAGGACGGAAAGACCCCAGGACCTTCACTATAGCTTGATATTGGTGTTCGACTCGGTTTGTGTAGGATAGGTGGGAGGCTGTGAAGTCCGGACGCTAGTTCGGGTGGAGCCGGCGTTGAAATACCACTCTGATCGTGTTGGATGTCTAACCTCGGTCCGTGATCCGGATCAGGGACAGTGTCTGGTGGGTAGTTTAACTGGGGCGGTTGCCTCCTAAAGAGTAACGGAGGCGCCCAAAGGTTCCCTCAGCCTGGTTGGCAATCAGGTGGCGAGTGCAAGTGCACAAGGGGGCTTGACTGTGAGACCGACAGGTCGAGCAGGTGCGAAAGCAGGGACTAGTGATCCGGCCATGGCTTGTGGAAGCGTGGTCGCTCAACGGATAAAAGGTACCCTGGGGATAACAGGCTGATCTTCCCCAAGAGTCCATATCGACGGGATGGTTTGGCACCTCGATGTCGGCTCGTCGCATCCTGGGGCTGGAGTAGGTCCCAAGGGTTGGGCTGTTCGCCCATTAAAGCGGTACGCGAGCTGGGTTTAGAACGTCGTGAGACAGTTCGGTCCCTATCCGCTGCGCGCGCAGGAGACTTGAGAAGGGCTGTCCCTAGTACGAGAGGACCGGGATGGACGGACCTCTGGTGTGCCAGTTGTCCCGCCAGGGGCATGGCTGGTTGGCTACGTTCGGGAAGGATAACCGCTGAAAGCATCTAAGCGGGAAACCTGCTTCAAGATGAGGTCTCCCACCCACTTGATGGGTTAAGGCTCCCGGTAGACCACCGGGTTGATAGGCCGGGCGTGGAAGCTCCGTGAGGGGTGTAGCGGACCGGTACTAATAGGCCGAGGGCTTGACCACAAAGCTGATTCTTTTAAGCAAGATTCTTGCTGCTCGCATCCACTGTTTAGATCTGAGACCC
>NZ_JAAFYZ010000437.1 GCF_018274385.1 Catenulispora pinistramenti
CCCCATGAACAACCCCACCCACAACTTCCACATCAGCCTGGACCACCTAACCAACCTCCGCCGAGCCCTAGCCGACCTGGAAACCACCCTCGGCGCAGCCCACGCCCACCACTGGCCCACCATCGACCCCACCCTCCACACAGGCCCAGCGGCGTGGCGCGTAGATAAAGGAGACAGCGCCACATATGTATATGGACTGCTGAACGAAGCCAGCCCCCTCGGCGACACCCACGCAGACGTAGTCCACCGCCTCCAGGACTGGTACCACCGCATCCACGAAACGGTCACCGCCATGACGACCTACGCGGAACGAACCCACGCCGCCTACTCCGCCGCCGACGAAGCCGTCGCAGCCGCCGCCATGCAAGTCGCCGACGAAGGCTGCGCCCGAGAGGAGCGTTGGGCCAACAACCCAGGGCTCCGCACGCAGCTAGGCACACGGCCAGTCACCCAACTCGGCCGAGAGGCGAACCCGTGAGCGAATCCCAGTTCGCCTACAGCGGAATGACACTGGACGAGCTACGCAGCCTGGCCGCGTCACCCCAGGTCGGAACCATGCAGGCAATGCCCCAGTCGTTCCGAGCACTGGCAGAACGAGTAGGCGACGTCGCAGACCTACTGGCCCACGCCCAAGCCGACCTGCCGAACTGGTGGAGAGGCCCAGCCGCGGAACAGGCGGCGGCAACGTTGGGACGCGCCGCCACCGAGGCACGGGAGTTCCACGAGAGCGCACTAGGCGCCGCAACCGCCGTCGGCCGATGCGCCCAGATCGTTGCCGAGCAACAACATCAGATGATGAACGTCCCAGAGCTCCCAGAGCCCGGCATCACGGATGTGGTCAGACGCCCCACAACGCCATTTGAGGCACTTGAAGCCGCACGACAGGACGCCGCTTATCAGGCTGCGCATGAGCAGGCGGTTCAGGTGGTGAACGGCATTGCTGCCCAGTACGTCGAGACCCGTAGCCAGCTTTCGAATATCGGCGCCTTCCGCGCCGAAAACTTCACCCCCGAAACGACACCCCTGCCTCCCATTACGAATTCGGAGGAGGGATTTGACGGCAGCGCACACGCAACAGGGCCCAAAGAAGAAAAATATATCCAACTAGGCGAATCACGGCAAAGGCCAACCGCGGCTAGGATTAGCGCCAGAAGAGCTAGCATAAAAGATCGCCCTTTGACTTCGCCGAGAACGCCTAGGTACGCATCCGGCAAATTCGAGAGAAACACAACAGACAGCCAGGCTTTAAGTCGCACTCCACAAGAAACGGAAAATAGGCGCACAGTCAATGGCTTGGCGAATGGCCTTCCCGACGAAAGCCTTGGGTCAACACCCCCGGCCAAAACCGACGTCACCACAGGTGACATCACTAGCGGCACACCTTCGATCGGTGAGGACGCAGGGCCAAAAAAGCCTCGCCCTATTCACGAGCCTGCGGACACGCTTTCACCAGTCAGCAGCGCAGAACAGGAACCCGTCAGCGATGTCGTCACAGGCCGTTTAGGATTGGGCCACCCTCGGAGGTCGCCCTCCACTGTCGCAAAAATGACTAACCCAACCGTGCGCAGCGAGCGCCGGCCTACGGACGCTTTCGATGCCAGCCATGACAGCGCCCAGGATAGTACCGCTTCGCAACTTGGTTCAGACGCTCCCGCATATCAGCCTGACTTGCCGAGCAGCGATTATTCCGGAACTGTCCCTCCCTATAGCGGCGTAGGCCCCGTGCACCGCACACGTGACGAACGTAGCCCCCGCCCGGCCTACCTCAAAGAGCGAAAGAGCGCATGGCTACCCGACACGGTCGCAGTTCCCGCAGACGGCGTCATTACTCCGGAATGGCTCGAACATCACTAGGTCTAATCCTAGCCTTGGCGTCAATAAGCGCTGCCGGCGCGTCGACCGACAGTCAGTGGGCGCTTCGCTACCTTCAAGCAGGTAAGGTATGGAAAATCTCACGCGGCTTGGGCGCAGAAGTAGCAGTAATTGATACCGGCGTACAACCGAATAGTGATCTGGCAGCTAATCTTCTGCAGGGCGCAGACTTCTCAGATACAACCGGAGCTAGTATTGGTGATGGCCATATCGACCTAGATGATTACGGCCACGGCACTGGCGAAGCTACGCTTATCGCCGGCTCCGGCATACGGACGTTAGGGCTGGCGCCAGACTCAACTATTCTTCCGGTACGGGCTTCCGATGGAACCAGCTCCGGGCTCGTATTCGGCATCATTCCAGCCATCGAGTATGCCGTCTCACACGGGTCGCGCGTGATTAATCTTGCGCTCACCTTCAGCTTGGACGACCCTGGCATCCACCACGCGGTACAGGATGCGCTTGACCATGACGTCGTTGTGGTCGCTGCTATCGGCTCCGACGGCACGTCGCAGCAGTACTACCCAGCCGCCTGGCCTGGCGTGGTTGGCGTGGGGGCGATTGATAGTTCGGGGAATGTATGGAACCAGTCCGATACGGGTGCTGACGTGGCGTTAGTCGCACCCGGCGTCCATATCCTACGGGATGACAATCAGGGGCGGGTGGGGTATTCGGATGGGACTTCGGAGGCTACCGCCTATGTTTCTGCGGCGGCTGCTTTGGTGCGGAGTGCGCATCCGGGGTGGAGTGGTCCGCAGGTGGTTGCCGCTTTGGAGGCTACTGCTGATAAGCCTGCTGCTATGCGGGGGGCTGCTCGGGATGATCGGTATGGGGCGGGGATTTTGGATGTGTTGGCGGCTGTGCGGCTTGCGGTGCCGCCGGCTGTTGGGGG
>NZ_JAAFYZ010000438.1 GCF_018274385.1 Catenulispora pinistramenti
GCAGGTAACCGGGCCGCAGCCGGGGCCGGGGCGGGCAACCGGGCCGCAGGCTGGCCTACGAGGTCAACTGGGCCGTAGCCGGGATGCAACTGGCGGGCGAGGCGGCCGCCCAAGCGAAGTCGGGCGGCCGCGCGTCTAGCCGACGTCCGCGTAGCCAGGCGAAGCGGGGCCGACGCTCGCGTACCCGCGCTCACCGCTCGGCTGGCCCGATGCCCGATGCCCGATGCGTGATGCGTGATGCGTGATGCGCGATGGTCAGCGGTCAGCGGTCGATGCCCGGCGCCCGATGTCCCGCCTGTGCCCGCCGCCCAGCGCATCGCCCGGTCCGCGTCCGCCGGCTTACCCAGCCTGCGCAGCCATCCATGCCTCGACCTCGTCGGCCTCGCGTGGGAGTGCTGCGGACATCAGTAGTGAGCCCTCTTCGGTGATCACCAGGTCGTCCTCGATGCGGATGCCGATGCCGCGGAGTTCTGGGGGGAGGGTTAGGTCGTCGGGTTGGAGGTAGAGGCCTGGTTCTACGGTGAGGACGTTGCCGGTTGTCAGGGTGCCTTCTACGTATTCGTTGGCGCGGGCTTTGGCGCAGTCGTGGACGTCGAGGCCCAGCATGTGGCCGCTGCCGCAGAGGGTGTAGCGGCGGTAGATGCCGATGGTGGGGTCCATTGCTTCTTCGAGGGAGACCTTGAGGATTCCCATGTCGATGAGGCCGGTGGCGATGGTGCGCATGGCGGCCCAGTGGAAGTCGCGGAATTTGGCTCCGGGGCGGAGGGTGGCGATGCCGGCGTTTTGGGCTTGGAGGACCAGGTTGTAGAGGTCTCGTTGGAGGGGGGTGAAGGTGCCGGAGATGGGGAGGGTGCGGGTGATGTCGGCTGTGTAGAGGCTGTCTACTTCGACTCCGGCGTCTAGGAGGAGGAGGTCGCCGGGGTTCAGGGTGCCGTTGTTGGCTGTCCAGTGCAGGACGCAGGCGTGGGCGCCGCCGCCGACGATGGTGTTGTAGCCCACGTCGTTGCCTTCGATGCGGGCGCGGGTGTTGAAGGCGCCTTCGACCCAGCGTTCGCCGCGTGGGCGGCCGGCGACTGTGGGCAGGATGCGTGCGACGTCCTGGAAGCCGAGGGTGGTGGCGTCTACTGCGGCCTGGAGTTGGTCGAGTTCCCAGGAGTCCTTCACCAGGCGGAGTTCGGAGAGGTAGGCGGTGAACTCGGCGTCGGCTTCGGGGCGGGCGGTGACCAGGGTGTCGACTCGGGGGTCGGAGTCGCGCAGGACGCGGGTCGGGATCGCGGCGCCGGAGAGCTTGTCGGACAGGCGGTTCAGGTTCTCGGTGGTGATTCCGTACAGCTCCGCGCTTTCGCTCAGGGAGGGGCGGCGGCCTTCCCACATCTCGCCGAGGCGGCGGTCGCGGAACGCTTCGCCGTTGTCGCGGGAGGAACGGTCGTGGGCGAACAGGATCGCGTCGTGGCCGGAGCCGTTGGGTTCGAAGACCAGCACCGCCTCCAGCAGTTGGCTGCCGGTCAGGTGGGCGAAGGCACTGTGCGGGCGGTAGTGCCAGTAGGTGTCGTTGCTGCGCAGCTTCTCCACGCCGGCCGGGACGATCAGGCGCTCGCCCGGAAAGCGGGCCGAGACCGCCTCGCGTCGGCGCCCGGTCCACCGGGAGGCGGGTACCGGGTCCAGGTCGGGGAGCGGGGACGGGGCCCACTGCGTGGCCATGAACGCCGCCAGGGCGTCGGTGACCGGCAGGTCGTGGCTGCCGGTGGCGAACTTCGACAGGTTCGGGTCGCTGGACACTGCGGCTCCCTGGGGGTGCGAAGGGCTGGAACGTACGGTGCGTGGGCGGCGCGGGGGTGGTGTGTCGACGGTGTGTTGACGGCGTCTCCCCGGGCCGCACTGTGCAATGTTACATTCCACGGACGGCTGCGGTAACCAGGTGCGGCGGAGTGAGGAGGTGCGCTGAAGAGCTGGATTGAAGAGCTGCGCTGAAGAGACGGGCCGAAGAACCGGACTGTCGCGGAAACTGGAGTAGCGGCGCCGGAGGAACTGGGCCGGCGTGCAAACCGGCGCGTGGTCCGAAGAACCGCGGGGCCGCGTGAGTCGTCTGGTGAGTGTGAATGACGACACTGGTACGAGACCGGCGTCGGCGGCTCGGGACCCGGGGGATGTGGACGCCGACTTCACTGACTTCGTCACGGCGCAGGGGGCCCGGTTGTTGCGCCTGGCGGAGCTGATGACCGGTGATCCGCATCGGGCTGCGGATTTGACGCAGACCGCGTTGGAGCGTGCCTATCTGCGCTGGCATCGCATCGAGTCCGATGACCCGCTGGCCTATGTGCGGCGCATCATCGTCAACTCCTATCGCGATTGGTGGCGTCTGCGTCGCAACCGTGAGTGGAGTACGGATGTGGTGCCGGAGCGGCCCGATCCCTGGGATGTCGCGGAGCGTCAGGCGCAGCAGGACTTGGTGCGCGGTGCGCTCAGGACCCTGACTCGCCGGGAGCGCCAGGTCGTCGTGCTGCGGTTTTATGCGGACCTGAGTGAGGCGGCGATCGCTGCGGAGTTGCGGATCGCGCCGGGAACGGTCAAGAGCTGTCTGTCGCGCGCCTTGGGGCGGCTGCGGGCATATCCGGAGTTCGCCACGCGCGGCGAATCCGTGGGACACAAATAGAAAGGGGATGTGGGACATGGACGAGGACCAGGATGTCGGTGCCTTGGGGCCCGAGGGTGTGAAGGGGGGCGGAGGCTTCGAGGAGCGGGTCAGGGACCTGCTTCAGGG
>NZ_JAAFYZ010000439.1 GCF_018274385.1 Catenulispora pinistramenti
GGGTGGGGCTTTGTCGTAGGTGCCGCCGCTGCCGACCGGTTGGTGGGCGGACGGCGGGCGGTTGGCCGGCCGTTGAGCGGACCAGGGCCATGTGGGCTACCGCCATCCGGCCCTGAGCGCGCGCCGGAGCCCGCCGGACGGTGATCATCGTCTCCGGGGGCAGCGCCGTGTCAGGAGCCGCGATGACGAGTAGCTGGCGGTTCAATCCGCCTCCGGGCTGGCCGCCGGCCCCGGCGGACTTCGTCCCGCCGCCGGACTGGCGTCCGGATCCGTCGTGGCCGCCGGCCCCGGAAGGCTGGGTGTTCTGGGTTCCCGCCGACAAGCGGACCGCCAGGGCACATGCCAAGCGCGAAAAGGAACAACGCCGGGCCTTGTCCGAGGCTCAGGCGGCTCATCAGCAGCGCGAGCAGACCCGGATCGCCGAACAGGCCGACGCCGCCGCCCTGGCCCGCATCGTGCGCGCGATCGCGTCCGGAACGTGGTCGGCGAGCTTCGGGCTGACGCTGAAGCGGGGCGAGGCGGCGCTGTGGGGCGGCGGCGGGCAGTTGGTGGAGCCGCGCCGGACGCCAGGGACGTATCAGGGCCGCTCGCAAGGCGTGAGCCTGCGCATCGCCAAGGGTGTCTGGTATCGGGTGGGCCAGTCGCAGGGCACCTACGTCCCGGGCGCAGACCAACAGACGGTGATCGACGGCGGCGGCATCGTGGTCACCACCACCCGCGTGGTCTTCCGCGGCTCGCGGGCGACCCGTGAATGGCAGTTCTCGAAGATGCTCGGCGAGCCCTACACCGCCGAGGGTGCGCTCCTGATGCCGGTGTCCAACCGTCAGAAGATCTCGGGGCTGACCGGCTTCGGCGAGAACTTAATCAGCCACCTGATAGCGGCCCTGGCGGTCCACGAGCGCGGCGCCGCCGAGGTCGCCTCCGAACTGGAGGCTGAGGCGCGCCGGCTGGCTGTTGCGGAGCCGGCGCCGGGTATCGGGTCGTGACGGGGTCGTGGGGTCTGCGGTGTCGTGAGGTCCGCGATTAGGACCGCGGCCCGGTGCCAGAGTCGAAGAATCGCCGCAGAGCAGCGGTCGCATCGTCGATGGCGACCTTCGCATCGTCGAAGGGGTGCCGAAGGAATTCGTGGATCATCCCGTCGTAACGCTTCACCGTGACGGGAACGCCTGCGGCAGCGAGGCGACGGCCGTACTCCTCGCCCTCGTCGCGGAGCGCGTCGTATTCGGCGGTGATGATGTGGGCCGGGGGGAGGGCGGTCAGGTCGGGTTCGAGGAGTGGAGAGACCAGCGGGTTCAGCTTCTCGGCCTCGGTAGTGAGGTAGTGGTTCATGAACCATTGCTGGGCCTCGCGGGTGATGTTGCCGTATTGGCCGGCGAGTTCGGTGATCGAGCGGTTGGTGCGGCGGAAGTCGAGGTCGGGGTAGATGAGCAGCTGGAACCCTATGTACGGGCCGCCGTTGGCGCGGGCCTTGAGGGTGACGACTGCCGCGAGGTTGCCGCCCGCGCTGTCGCCGGCGACGGCGATGCGGCTGGGGTCGATGCGGAGTGCGGCGGCGTGGTCGGCGATCCAGGCGGTCGCGGCGTAGCCGGCGTTGGGTTGGTCGGGGAACTTGTTCTCGGGCGCGAGCGGGTAGCCGACGGACACGACAACGCTCTGCGAACCGTTGGCCAAGGCGCGTGCGAGGCCGTCGTGGGAGTCGAGATCGCCGAGCACGTAGCCGCCGCCGTGGAAGAACACCACGACCGGTAGCGGTCGAGCGCCGGTCGCGCCGGTCGGAACGCCGGAGGGGCGATAGATGCGCACCGGCACGTCTCCGGCATCAGTCCCGAGTACCCGCTCGGTAACCTCGGCGACCGGCTCGGGCTCGCCGACGGAAGCGGCGGTCAGCCGGCGTGCCCCGGCGCGGGCGACGTCGGGCGTCACGGTGTGCAGGCCCGCGAGGTTGGCGGCGGCGAGCCGGTCCAGATGTGCCTGGACCTGGGGATGGAGCGGCATGACTGAGGGCCTTTCCCGGAGGGGTTGGGAGGAACGCCTCCAGGCTGTAACTTGAAGCATGGTTCAAGTCAAGGGCGACATCGCAGGCGGTCGCCGGGCCGAACCGGCATCGGGTCAGGGACCGGAGCTGGACATCGCCGAAGTGGCCGCGCAGACCGGCATGGCAGCGTCAGCCCTCAGGTACTACGAACGCCGCGGCCTGATCGAGCCGAGCGGCCGCAACGGCCTGCGCCGCGCCTACTCCCCCGACGTCCTCGACCGCCTCACCCTCATCGGCTGTGCGCAGGCCGCCGGCTTCACGCTGACGCAGATCGCGCGCTTCCTCGTCAGCACGCCGTCCGATACGGAACTCCGCAAGCAGCTGGCAGTGAAGGCCGCCACGCTGGACGAGGACATCGCACGCCTCACCCGCATGCGCGACAGCCTGCGGCACGCGTCCACCTGTCGGCACACGCCGCTCGTTGAGTGTCCGGAGTTCAAGTCGCGCATCAATGACGTCCGTGACGCCAACGCCAACGATGGCGATGGCGATGGCGATGTCACCAACGACGCCGACACCGCGGACTAGAAGACTCATGAAAATCATGCGTTCTGACCTCGTCGGTTCTCCGGTGGGGTCAGACTGCTGTTATGCAGGGTGAGTGGACTGGTGAGCTGGTCGGGGCGGATGTGTGGGAGACCTGTCGGGAGT
>NZ_JAAFYZ010000044.1 GCF_018274385.1 Catenulispora pinistramenti
TGCCCTATCCGATGCTGATGTTGATGGCGTTGGTGGAGACCGGGACCCGCGCGGTGATGGGGGCGGTGTTCGGGCCCGACACGGTCAGCGAGTTGGACTATGCCAGACAGTTGTTCCCGCTGTTGACCCCGGACATGCTGGTGCTGGCCGACCGGGCGTTCGACGCCGATACCTTCCTTGACGCCTTGGCCGAAACCCAGGCGCAGTTCCTCATCCGGATCCGCATCTCGCGCCGCCCGCCGGTGGTTGCGGTGCTGCCAGACGGGTCGTTTCTGACCGTGATCGAGGGCCGCACCCTGCGGGTGGTGCGGGCCACCGTGGCCGCCCGGCTGGCCGACGGCACCGCCGTGGCCGACACCTGGTGCCTGATCACCACACTGACCTGCCACCGCACCGACCCGGCCGGACAGCTACTGGCGCTCTACCACGAACGCTGGGAGATCGAGACGGCGTTCCTGGCGCTGCGCCACACCCTGTGCGGCCGGCCGGTACTGCGCTCGGGCGACCCCGATGGGATCTCCCAGGAGATGTGGGCCCATCTGACCGTCTACCAGCTGCTGCGCACCGTCATGGCCGACGCGGCGGTAACCGCGGCCACCGACCCGGACCGTGCCGGGTTCACCACCGCACTGCACGCCGCCCGCTTAAGCGTTGCCGCCGCTGACGGCATCACCTGCACCACCTTGGACGATCCGATCACCACCGCCGTGCAGGCCGCCGTCCTGCCCCCACGCCGCCCGCGCTTGTCCATGCGCAAAGTCAAATCCCCTACCTCCCGCTACGGCACCACCGCGGGCCAGGGCAACCGGCCCCGCGCCAGCACCACCATCACCGGCACCACCATCACCGTGCACACCCCCGAGCAGCCCACGCTGCCACCACTACCAGAGGCCATCCCCGATAGCGTCCCGGACCTGCAGGCCACCGCCAGCCCGGCACTGCTACTGGCCCTGGCCGTCATCCACGCCTACCCCGACCAGAGCTGGCGCGGCCGCGACCTGGCCCGCAACCTTGGCATCAACGGCCAAAAAGCCCTCAACACCTTCGGCGTCGCCCTCAACACCGCCGCCAAACGCGGACACATCCACAAAACCGCACCCGGCACCTACACCGCCACACCACCTTGACACCCCCACCAAAACCTTAACTACGCGGCATTGTGCCGGTGGCCGGGGGTCAAGTTCGCGCTGTGCGAAACCGCAGCTCACACACCCAACCGCCGCGCGCGGACTTTACCCCCGGACACCGGTGCTGTACCCCCCGGGCTGACGACGCGACCGAGGGGAACGGACCGCACCACCTCACAGGCCGCCGCCGCTGAGACTAGATCGGCCACCCTAGGGAACCGCGCTAGTTTCCCTGAGGTTGCCGAGGCCCGCCGGAGGCCCGGCCCTTCACCACAGCCCTTGACCTTGACCTTCAGCTCTTGATCTTGCTTGTAGCTCTTGATCTTGCTCTTGATCTGGCTTGTGCCCTTGACCTTGCCCTTGCTCTGACTTGCTGGAGTTGAAGAGGCATGAGGTGGGGCGGGGTTGTGAACGCGCGAACCGGCAGCCGAGTTACAAACCCACCACCCCGAACCCCGAACCGGCACAACCATGACCGAAGGCCGTAAAAAGCTTTGAAACCCACACACCAACAGCAACCCGGCCCACAAACTCCAGCCCTTCCACAAAAGACCCGAACCCGAACAACCCACGGCCGAGGCGGCTCCCGCACCTGTGGCGAATACTCTGGCCGGGCGCAGATGCGCATCTACGCCCGTCCAGCCCGCGAAAGCCCCCGGCGGCTCGCCGCACGAGCCGCCGAGGACACCGCTCGCGCTAGCCGCTCGCGCTAGCCGCGCGGGCGGTCGAGCTCGACGTTCTCGAGCACGCCGAGCGCGTCGGGGACCAGGATGGCCGCCGAGTAGTAGGCGCTGACGAGGTAGGAGATGATCGCCTTGTCATCGATGCCCATGAAGCGGACGTTGAGGCTCGGCTCCAGTTCGTCGGGCAGGCCGGTCTGTTGCAGGCCCACCACGCCCTGTTCGTCTTCGCCGGTGCGCATGGCGAGGATCGAGGTGGTGTGGCCGCCGGTGACCGGGATTTTGGAGCAGGGGTAGATCGGGACGTCGCGCCAGGCGAAGACGCGGTTGCCGTCCACGTTGCCGGAGGTGGGGTAGACGCCGCGCTTGGTGCACTCGCGGCCGAAGGCGGCGATGGCCTTGGGGTGCGCTAGGAAGAACTTGGTGGAGCGGCGCATCGAGAGCAGCTCGTCCATGTCGTCCGGGGTGGGTGGGCCGCTGTGGGTGTGGATGCGCTGGTCGTTGGCGGCGTTGGCGAGCAGGCCGAACTGCGCGTTGTTCAGTAGCTCGTGCTCCTGCCGCTCCTTCAGTGCCTCGACGGTCAGTCGCAGCTGTTGCTCGGTCTGGTTCATCGGGTCGTTGTAGAGGTCTGCGACGCGGGAGTGGATGCGCAGCACCGTCTGTGCCACCGAGAGCTGGTACTCGCGCGGGTCCAGCTCGTAGTCGACGAACGTGCCCGGCAGCCCGGCCTCGCCCTCGTGGCCGGCCGACAGCGAGATCTCCGCCTCGCCCTTCTTGTTGGTCGCCTTGGCGCGGCGGGTGGAGTGGGAGGCGAGCTGGGTGCGCAGTGCCTCGGAGCGGTCCAGTAGTTCCTGGAACGCGCTCAGCGGCAGGGCGAGCAGGACGCCGGAGGTGGTGGCGCGGGCGCCGTAGGCCCACGGCACCGAGTCCACGACCCCGCCGGCGACCGCCTCGTCGCCCAGGTGGTCACCGCCGGCGAAGGAGCCGATGACGGTGGTCTCGCCGTACTTGCCGGTGCCGACCTTGGCCACCTTCCCGTGCCCGACCACCAGGATCTCGGTCACCGGCTGGCCGGCCTCGGCCAGCTGCTCGCCGGCGGCGAACCGGCGCTGGGCGAAGCGGGCCGCCAGCTCGGCCAGCAGCGCGTCGTCGGCCAGGCCGCGCAGCACCGGCAGTTCGGTGAGCGTCGGCGCCAGGACCCTGATCTCCTCGCCGGCCTGGTCGAAGGCGACCCGGCCGCGCCCGACGGCGTGCGAGAGCCGGCGGTTCACCCGGTAGGTGCCGCCGGACACCTGCACCCACGGGAGCTTGCGCAGCAGCCACCGGGAGGTGATGCCCTGCATCTGGGGGACGGTCTTGGTGGTGGTCGCCAGATTCCGCGCGGCGGCCGTGCTGAGGCTGAGCTGGCTGTCCTGGCTGTCCAGGAGGAGGTCCTGCGGCATGGGATCGGTCGGCATGCCTCCACGTAACCAATGTCCGTCTTGCCGAAGCAATATGCGGCTTTGTTACTTCCTTAGAACGAGTGATTACCACCTGCCGGGATTGACGCGGCGTCCCGGCGAGCGGACGGCTGATGGCAGCCGTGATCGCCGGGACGCCGCGCCTGGCGGGTGGCAATCGGTCAGGAAATGGCGAAGTCGTCCGCGTAGACGTCGCCCTCGCCGTACCAGCCGTGGACGAACACCGTCACCTTCCCGGTGGCGTCGGTCGTGAACGGCACGGACAGCTGGGTCCAGCCCGACGCCGAGGTCCACGTGCTGCCGCTGGCCCCGCCGCTGACACCGACGAAGGCGTAGTTGCCCTGGACCCACGCGGTCAGCGTGTAGGCGTGGCTCGGGGTCAAGCCGGTCACGGCCTGGTCGCACTCGCCGGTCGCGCTGGCGCTCGGCGAGATCTTCGCCGCGTGCGAACCGGAGTGCACCGGGCTGCTGACGATCGAGTCAGTGCTCTGACAGGTCCAGGGACTGACCGACCCGGACTCGAACCCGCCGTTGACGATCGCGCCGCCCCCACCGCCGGGACCGGTGACGGTCAGGCTGTAGGCGGCGCTGTGGCTTCCTGAGGCCGCAGTGCCGGTGACGGTGATCGGGTACGTCCCGGCCGGGGTGGTCGAGGACGTGGCGACGGTCAGGGTCGACGTGCCGCCGGCCGTGACCGAGGTCGGGCTGAGACTGACTGTGGCCCCCGACGGCGCACCACTGGCTGTCAGCGCCACACTCTGCGCTTGGCCGTTGGTGACCGCCGTGGACACCGTCGCCGTGGCGGTCCCGCCCTGAGCCAGCGAGGCCGACGTCGGCGCGACGCCCACGGAGAAGTCGTTCGTCGGCGGCGGCGGAGTGCTCCCGCCACTGGTGAACGGCTCCCAGGTGTTGCTGAAGTACCAGGTGCTCTGTGCGATACCCGAGCAGGTGTCCGAACCGCCGGTCCCGACACAGCCGCCGTTGTCCCGCTGGAGCGCCCACATCGAGATCTCGTTGATACCGGTGGCCTGCGCCCAGTTCAGCACGGTCGCCGCGTCCGAGGTCTGGAACGTCTCGGCCGCGCCGTAGTCGTCGATGCCGGGCATCTCGGTGACGCCGACCATCGACCACAACTGCGAGGCGGACTTACCCGGGTAGAGCGAGGCGAGCTGACCCTCAAGGCCGGTGGCTGCGGTCTTGGTGTCGTTGGCCATCTCGTGGGTGGCGCCGTCGTAGTAGTCGAACGTCATGATGTTGACGGTGTCGATGCGGGCGTTGTCGGACACCGCGTTCTGCAGAACCGCGAGCCCGGAGTCGGCCAGGCCGCTCGTGGTCGTCGGCAGGGTGTAGCTGAACTGGACGGTGCGGCCGTTCGCCGCGGCCCAGTCCTCGACCAGCTTGATCGCCTTGTTGCGGCGGTCGATGCCGGCCGTGTTGGTCAGCGAGTTGTCCTCGGTGTCCAGGTCGAGCCGGGTGACGTCATAAGTGGTGATGACGTTCTCGTAGGCCGCGGCGATCTGGGTCGGATCGGTGCAGCTGTCGGCGATCTCGGTGCCGTTGTGGTCGGCGGTGTAGCCGCCGAACGACGGGATGACATCGCCGCCGGTGGCCCGGATCTTGGTGATGGAGGCGCCGAACGACGACGCCGCGATGGGCATCGAGGTGTCGCCGTTCCACTGGACCGTGCACGAACCCGCGCTGGCGGTCTGGATGAACGCCATCGTCAGGTACTTGGCGCCGGACTGCTGGCTCAGCGTCGCCGGGTCGTCGCCGTTGTAGGCCTCGAAGTAGGGCGCGAAGACGTGCGCCGGGATGGGGGTGCCGGTCGACGCGGCCGGTACCGCTGTGGCGGCATGGCCCGCGGCGCTCGACGCCAGGAGGGCGCCGGCGCTCGCGGCCAGCGTCGCCGCGGCGGTCGCGAGCACGCGGAGTTGACGGCCTGTCCGTTTCATGTTGCTCCCAGATGGCAGGGCGTTGAGCAGGACTGGATCTTGAAGGAGGCGGCCGCCCTGGAGGACATCATTGGACTAGACCAGAGGTCTGTCAAGGTTCCTAACAATTCGGCTTGCCGCAACCTGCGCCGCGGTGTTCGCCGGGCCTCGCGGGCGTCACGAAATGCGCCGAAAGATATGATCAGAGCCCTGAGCCGGATATCCGGCGTTCGAAACGATTCTCACACTGAGCGCAGCGCGTCCACCGCGATGCGGGCCGCGGTGCCGATCACGGCGTCGGCGGCGGGCAGGATCGCGGCGGCGGAGGCGGCGCGGGTGAAGACGGCGACGGCGTATCGGCCGCCGTCGGGATATTCGACGACGCCGGCCTCATGGCGCAAGGTGGGCAGCGTGGCGGTCTTGCCGCTGACCCGGACGTCGTCGAACGGGAATCCGGAGGCCATACGGTGCGTCCAGGCCTGCAGGCCGAGCAGCGCGCGCAGTTCCTCGGCGGGCTCGCCGGCGCAGACCTCCTCACGCCACACGGCGGCGAACAGCTCGGCCATCTGGCGGGCCGTGGAGCGGTTGGTGCGAGCCGGATTCAGGATGCTGATATCGGCCAGAGCGGCGGGATCGGTCAGGTCCGGGTGGGCCCGCAGCGCCTCCCTGATGGCCGCCATGTCGTGGACCGCGATCGTGTCGGTCAGGCCGAGCTCGGCCATGGTGCGGTTGACGGCGTCGAAGCCGACCTCGCGCCACAGGACGTCGGCGGCGGCGCTGTCGCTGACGGCGACGACGAGGGTCGCGAGGTCGCGCAGGGACATGCGCACGGCGTCGCGCATCACGGCGAGGCCCGACAAGCCCGGTGTGCGCTCGGCGGCCGGGATGTCGATCTGCCGGGTACGGTCCAGCCGGCCGGCGGCGGCCTCCCGGTACAGGGTCGCGAGCAGGCACACCTTGTGCAGGCTGCTGGTCGGCGTCAGGTGCGTGGCGGCCACGGAGACCGAGGCGCCGGTGTCGATGTCCAGCGCGTGCAGTCGGCCGGTGACACCGGCGTCGGCGAAGGCGGCGTTGATGCGCGGCACGGCGCGGCGAACGGCGGTGCCGGACGGCGGAACGGCTTCACTCACAGCGCGAACTCCATTTCCGGTCGGGCGGCGCGCGGACGTTCGGCCGGTGCCGCGAACATGCCGGAGTGGACGCGCAGCGCGAGGTCGGCGGCCTCGGCGAAGACGCGCACGGCCGGGCCGTCGTGCCCGGCGCGCCAGGCGGTGGACGTCCGCCAGGACAGCGGACGGCCGGCCAGCGGACGCCACGTGGTGCCCGGCTCCGGTGGCGGATCGGGGATCAGCGCGACCAGGTCGGCCCCGGACCGGATGAGGGCGCGGGTGAATTCGAGCCCTTCGACGATGCGGATGGCCGTCGGCGTGAAACCGTGGCGCGCGCCCGCGGTCAGCGTCTCGTCGTGCAATGCCGGGCTGTTCGCGCGCGGCGGCATGGCCAGTCCGCGTCCCGTCAGAGCTCTGAGATCGACCTCCGGTCGGGCCGCCAGCGGATCGTCCTCGCGCAGCAGCACGCCCAGCGGTTGATGCAGCATCGGCCCGAACGACAGTCCCGTCGCCAGACACGGATGCCGCACGATCCCGGCGTCCAACGTGCCCGCCGCCAGCTCGGCGGTCTGTTCGGCCGTGGTGAGTTCGCGCAGATCGAGCTCGCCGCCGGGACTGCGCTCCTGGAACGCCGTCAGCAGCGCCGCTACCGCCGCACCGCCGAGGTGCGCCGGCACCGCGGCCCGCAACGTCCCGGCCTCGCCGTCCTGCAACCGCTCCACCACCGACCGCAGCCGGTCCGCGGCGTCGAGCACGGACTCGCTCTGCGCCAGCACCAGCTGCCCGGCCGGGGTCAGCACGGCGCCGCCGCGTCCCCGGTCGAACAGCCGCACCCCGAACTCCCGCTCCAGCCGCTGGATCCGTTGCGACAGCGACGGCTGCGCCAGCCGTAGCCGAGTGGCGGCCCGTCCGAAGTGCTGTTCCTCAGCGACCACGTGGAAGTACCGGAGGTGCGCCAAGAGGTCCATGACATCGGATCATAGTCACTTCGCTATGGATGTGTTTCCCATACGACTCTTGGACACGGTCACGAGCCGCACGCTTTCCTTGCGAGCTATGGCAGGCATACAACGGCGGGGACGCCGTACTTCAAGGACAGTCACCGCAACGGTCGTCACGGTCGCGGTGGCGGCGGCCGCGACCGTGGTGCTCTGGCCGCGGTCCGACCACCACGGCATCGGCGCCTCGCCGACGGCGCAGACCGGGCCGGGCGGCGGCGCGGCGTCATCGGCGGCGGAGGCGGCGGGGTCCGGCAACGCGCCCTCGACGCCGGACGCGGTGGCGAAGGCCTTCCTGGCCGCGTGGGCGTCCGGCGACTACACCAAGGCCGGCTCCCTCACCGACGACGCGACCGCGGCCGGTCCGCGGCTGCAAGCGGTCATGAAGTCGCTGAACCCCAAATCCACACAGCTCACCCTCGGATCGCAGATCCCTGCGACCGGTGCCACCCCGGACCCGGCGACCCGCTACAACTTCAGCGTCGTGGACACCTTCGACGGCGCCTTGCAGTGGACCTACAGCTCGATCCTCGCCGTCGTCCCGGCGAGCGGGAGCGCGAGCACTCCGCTGGTCCCCTGGTCCTCGGCCGTCATCCACCCGCGACTCGGCGGCCAGGCGAACCTCACCGCGACCCCGCCGGCCGCGACGGTCGTCGACGACACCGGTCTGCCATTGCAGGCGTCGGCGCATCCCAGCCTGGCGACCGCGCTCGCGCGTCTGGCGACCGCCAGGCCGTCCGGCGCCCCGGCTCCGACCGCGCTCCAGATCAACTTCGTCGACGCCAACACCGGCGCGATCCTCGGCGGGACGCAGCCGGTCAATCTCGGCGCGCCGAGCGGCGGCGCCGCGCCGCAGATCACCTCGACGCTCGACAACCGCGTCCAGACCGCCGCCGAGCACGCGCTGGCCGCGTACCCGGAGTCCGGGATGGTGGTCATCAAGCCGAGCACCGGCGGCGTCCTGGCGATGGCCGGCAACTCCCAGAGCACGGCCGGCTTGGCCTATCACGCGCTGCGGGCACCGGGTTCCACGTTCAAGGTGATCACGACCGCGGCCCTGCTCCAGGCCGGACTCAAGCCGTCGGATCCCGCGCCGTGCCCGGCGATCTCGACCGTGGGGTCGCAGAACTACCACAACGACGAGGGCCTGAAGAACGGCTACCCGAACGCCACCCTGGCCGACGCCTTCGAGCTGTCCTGCAACACCTCCTATGTCGGCTTGCGCAACCGCCTGTCGGGCCTTGACGCGCTGGAGAACGAGGCGAAGACGCAGTTCGGCCTGAACCAGCCGTGGGACATGGGCCTTGGCGCGGCCACGTACTGCACCGCGGGCAGCGAACAGGTCCCCGCGGCCGACGGCCAGGAGCGGTTCGCCGCCGAGACCTTCGGCCAGGGCGACATCACGATGTGCCCGCTCACGATGGCCTCGGTGGCCGCGACGGCCGCGACCGGCACGTTCAAGCAGCCGATCCTGCTGCCGGGGCAGAAACAGGTGGCGGCGACGCCGTTGCCCGCCGGCGTCGACGACGATATCAAGACTCTGATGCGCGGAGTCATCGCCGTGGGCACGGCCACCTCGCTGCGCGGCATCAGCCCCACCCTCGGCGCCAAGACCGGCACGGCCGAGCGGCAGAACGGGGATCTGGACAGCTGGATGATCGCGATGGATCCGCAGCACGACATCGCCGTCGCCTGCGTGGTGCTCAACGGCGGATTCGGCAACGACAAGGCGGGCCCGGCGATCAAGGCGATGCTGAACGGGATCGGGATCGGCTGACGAGCCCGGTGGATACGGACACTGCCGTAGGGCGGTTATCCGCCCTACGGCGGGTTCGGCCCACACGAGGGGTGAAACTCCTGGTAGCACCGTGGTTCGCGGGGTGCGCGAGTTGCGAGGATCGAAGCGTCCGAACAACGCAATGCCGCATCCGAAGGAATGTCTCATGCGCACTTCTCGTCTCGTCGCCGCCTCTGTGGCCGGGGTCGTCGCTTGTGGTCTGGCCGTCTCGACCGCGCTCCCGGCGTCGGCCGTGTCGTCCTCGAAGCCCGCCAAGGGGGAGACGCTCAAGCTGCCCGCGCCGACCGGCCGTTACGCCACCGGCGAGTCGGCATTCCGCCTCGTCGACGACAGCCGTCCGGACCCGTGGACGCCGAACCAGCCCTACCGCGAGCTGATGATCAGTGTCTTCTACCCGGCGGTGCACACGGCCGGCAAGCCGTTCACGAACCAGTTCCCGGTCGCGGCATCCGCTCTGATCGGTGCCAGCCTGGACAGCGGCAACAGCCTGCCCGCCGGTCTGGTGAACTGGGCCGCGACCAAGACGCACTCGGTGCAGGACGCCGCCATGGCGCCGGGCCGCTTCCCGGTCGTCCTGTACTCGCCCGGCGCCGGAGACCCTCGGGACTCGAATGTCACGCTGGTGGAGAACCTGGCGTCGCAGGGCTATGTGGTGGTCACCATCGACCACACCGGGGAGGCCCCGGCCACCGAGTTCCCAGACGGCCACGTGGTCGGCAACGCACCGCTGCTGGCGGCCTTCAACCAGGTCGGGAACGACCAGGCGGCGGCGACGGTCCTGCTCACCAAGGTGATGGACATCCGCCTGGCCGACACCCAGCTCGTGCTGAACCGGCTGTCGAGCCTGCCGCACCGGCTGACCGCCGGGATGAACCTGAACGACATCGGGATGTTCGGGCACTCCGCCGGCGGGTTCGAGGCGGCGGAGACGATGTACAACGACCCGCGGGTCAAGGCCGGCGTCAATCTGGACGGCACCATGGAGTACACCGAGGACGCCGACGGCACCCACCTGAGCCAGGTCGCGCTGCACGGGCTGAAGCAGCCGCTCCTGTTGATGGGCAGCACCGGACGCTACCCCAGCAGCATCCACGTCGAGCCGTCGTGGACGTCGTTCTGGCAGCACCAGAAGGGCTGGAAGGCGGACGTCACCCTGAACGACTCCCAGCACCAGTCGTTCACCGACGCCGAGCCCCTGCTCTCGCAGCTGGCCGGCCAGATCCCGGCCTCGACGCTGACCTACGACAACGGGACGGTCGATGCGCAGCGCGCGGTGGCCGCCGACCGCGCGCTGGTCGACTCGTTCTTCAACCGGTTCCTGAAGGGTGGTAACGACCACCTGCTGGACGGCCGTGGCGCGTCGAAGTACCCGATCACGTTCATCAAGTAGTCCGCGAAGGAATCCGCGAAGGAGTCCGCGTCCCCTGACCGGGGCGGGTTCCCCCGGCCGCTCACCCGCGGTACGGAGGGTGCCCGCCCCAGTTCCACTTCGGCATCGGCGCGTCGTACTCCTTCACGCCGGGCCGGGAGTTGATGACGGCCAGCCGCGTGCCCCACTCGATGTAGCTGACGAAGGCGGCGCGGAACTCGGGGTCGTCCGGGAGCCCGACCTCGTCGGCGGCGTCCATCAGCAGGCTGACCCAGCGTCGGCGCTGCTTCTCCTGGATGCCGCGGCCGAGGTGGCGCCGGATCATGTGCGCGTAGCCGCCGTGCTCGGCGGTGTAGGCGCTCGGGCCGCCGAAGACCTCGCCGAGCCAGACCGCGACGTGCTGCGGGTGCCCCGGGTCCATACCGGCGAACAGCGGGTAGAGCAGATCGTCCTTGAGGACTTCGCGGTAGAAGGCCTCGGTCAAGCGTTGCAGGGCCTCATCGCCGCCGATCCAGTCGTACAGGCTCGGCACCGAACCGCCGTCGCCGCGCACGGCGGTGTTCTCGTAGCGGCTCCGGTCGGTGATGTCGCCTTCGTAGCCCTTGAGGTAGTCGCCCTTGAGGTAGTCCTCGCTCTGGGTCCCCGGCGAGGTCCAGGTGGTGCGAAAGACGTACCGGTCGGGTTCGTCGATGCCACGGGTCAATTCGTAGGCGACGCATTCCGGTGCGGCGGCCAGCGCCTCGGCCGCGTCGGCGTAGGCGGCCTCGAACCCGGCGGCGCGCTCGGCGGGGATGCGGTAGCGGATGTACTCGACGGTCATGCGACCAGTTTTCCACGGCGCCTGCTGATCCGGGCCGATCCTCCGATGTAATATTCGTGCCGACACTGCGCCTGTGACACCCCGCCCGCTGTCTCGCCCATTGCTTCGTCCGCTGTCTCGTCCACCGCCGCGCCGACCGGGGACCACTGATGACCACCGAGCACAGCTTCCGCCCGACGGCCGAGGACGCGCGCCTGCTGAAGCTGACGCTTCCGGCGTTGGGCAACCTCGTCGCCGAGCCGTTGTTCCTGTTGGCCGACTCGGCGATCGTCGGGCATCTGGGGACGCCGCAACTGGCCGGGCTGGCGGCGGCGAGCGCGTTGCTGGCGACGCTGACGTACCTGTGCGTGTTCCTCGCCTATGGGACCACCGCCGCGGTGGGGCGGCGGATCGGCGCGGGTGACCTGCCGGGAGCGGTGCGGCAGGGCGTGGACGGGATGTGGCTCGGGGTCATCCTCGGTGTGGTGCTGGGGCTGGCCGGGATCGTCTTCGCCGCGCCGCTGGTGCGGGTGTTCGGGGCGTCGCATGAGGCGGTGCCTTATGGCGTGACGTATCTGCGGTCGCCTCTATCGGACAGCCTGCGATGCTCCTGGTCCTGGCCTCCACAGGTGTTCTGCGAGGTCTACAGGACATCCGCACGACACTCGTAGTGGCGGCGACCGGCGCCGGGATGAACGTGGTGCTGAACCTGCTGCTGGTCTATCCGGTGGGGATGGGGATCGCCGGATCGGCGACCGGGACCGTCCTCACGCAGTACGGAATGGCTATCGCTTACGCAGTGGTCGTCTATAAGGCGGCGCGCAGATACGGAGCACCGCTGAAGCCGGATCGGGAGGGCATCAAGCAGGCCGCGACCGCCTCGATCCCGTTGCTGATCCGCACGATACTGCTGCGGGTCGCGCTCCTGGCCGGGACGATCCTCGCCGCGCGGTATGGGACCGAGGCGCTGGCGGCGCAACAAGTCGCGTGGTCCCTGTGGGGCTTCCTCGGGCTGGTCCTGGACGCGCTGGCCATCGCCGGCCAGGCCTGGATCTCGCAGCTGCTCGGGGCCTCGGACGCCTCCGGCGCCCGGCGCGCGACCCGGCGCACGATGGAGTGGGGCGTGGTGGGCGGGGTGGTGCTCGCCCTGGTGGTGCTGGCGACGCGGCAGCTGTTCATCCCGCTGTTCACCGACGACCACACGGTCCGCGCCCTGCTCGGCGACGTCCTGCTCCTGGAAGCGTTGTTCCTGCCGATCGCGGCGCCGGTGTTCGTCCTGGACGGCCTGCTCATCGGCGCCGGCGACGGCCGCTATCTGGCGTGGGCCGGGATCGCGACCACCAGCGCCTATCTGGTCGCCGCACTCGGTTCCTACCACTTGCGGCAGGGACTGAACGGCTTGTGGTGGGCGCTCGGGGTGTTCATGCTGGCGCGGCTGATCGCGCTCGGCGTCCGGATCCGGACCGACCGGTGGATCGTGACCGGCGCCGGCCGTGGTGCCTCCGGTGCGGGGACGGAGGATGCGACGGCCACCGCCGAGATCGCGGCGGTGACGCAGACGCCGTGAGGCGAACGGTCAGCGCGCGGGTCGGAAGAACTCGGCCGCCGCAGGATAGACCCGGGATCAACCACTGTGCTACTTCGCCCCCGGCACCTGAACCGCCTTGGCCAGCCACGGCAACTCCTGCACGAACGCCGCCTGAGCGAACACCCACGAGTGCTTCCCGTCGCCGGTCCAGATCTGGTTCGGGATGTGGTCCTTCTTCAGCGCGCTGGAGAGCTGTTGCGCGTGCTTGGGCTGCACGGACTCCTGGTTGCCGACGGCGAACATGCCGGAGAAGCCCTTGGGCCACTTCTTGCGCTTGCCCAGGATGGTCAGCGGGTCGTCGGCGGCGTATTCGGCCGCGTTGCCGCCGTAGAGGGTGGCGATAGTGGCGTTCTTGTTGCCCTTGTTGGGGCCGAGGTCGCCGCTGATGTCCAGGAAGTGGCCGAAGACCGCGGGGTGGGTCAGGGCCAGGGTGATGGCGCAGGTGCCGCCCATCGACCAGCCGGCCACCGCCCATTTGCCGGGGATCGTCGCGGTGCCGAAGGTCTTCTCCACGTAGGGCGGGATGTCCTTCACCAGGTGGTCCATGGCCTGGCCGGCCGGGCCGTCCACGCACTCGGTGTCCACTTTGAAGCCGCCGGTGGCGTCCACGAAGACCAGGACCGGGGCGAAGCCGTGGTGCGCGGCGGCGTAGGCGTCGGCGGTCTTGATGGCGTTGCCGGAGCGGATCCAGTTGTCCGGGACCGCGTACTCGCCGCCGATCATCTCCACCACCGGGAGCTTGGGACGGTGCGTGGAGCGGAACCAGGCCGGCGGGAGGTAGACGTATTCGCTGCGGTGCTGGAAGCCGCTGGCGGTGTCCGGGATCTGCACCTCGACGATCCGGCCGGTCTTGGTGTTGCCGTGGATGGTGCCCAGCTGCGCCAGGCTGACCTGCTGCGGCAGCGCCTGGTCGGTGAGCTCGCCGTACATGTCGGCCAGCGTCGGGTAGTAGCCGAGGCTGATGTCCAGCGCGTCGGCCGCGGTGAGCACCGCCAGCAGCATCGCCAGCGGCGCGGCCGTCCGCTGCCACCAGCGCGACCCGCGCCAGCAGAGGATCCCCAGGCCGATCGCCAGCGCGAAGACCGCGAGCCAGAACCACAGCCCGAACGGCAGCGGATCGGAGATCCCCAGTGCCGTCCGCACCAGCACCGCGCACAACACGCCGAACAGAACCGAGACCCCGAGCACGATCGGCAGGCGCTTGAGCAGGAACCCGCGGTCCCGCAGCCGCCGCCGGCCGATCGTGACGACGACCAGTGCCACGGTGGCCACCCGAAGGGCCCACGGCAGCCAGCCGCCCAGCAACGACACATCCACGCACCGATCTTGGCGGCGGCTGTGTCGGATCGCGGTAAGTGTCGCCTGTCCCTCCCCTCCCGCCATTGCGCCCCGACGCTGGCACAATGACCGCATGGCGGTGACTGACGAGGCGATCGAGAAGATCAAAGAGATGATCATCAAGGGTCGGCTCCGGCCCGGCGATCGCCTCCCCAAGGAGGCCGACCTGGCCGCCGAGCTGGGGCTGTCCCGCAGCTCGCTGCGCGAGGCGGTCCGGGCCCTGTCGCTGATCCACGTCCTGGACGTGCGCCAGGGCGACGGCACCTACGTCACCAGCCTGGAGCCGGCCCGCCTGCTGGAGGCGATGAGCTTCGTCGTCGACTTCCACCGCGACGACACCGTGCTGGAGTTCCTGGAGGTCCGCCGCATCCTGGAGCCGGCCGCCACCGCCATGGCCGCGCAGCGCGTCACCGACGAGGAGGTGGCCGACCTGCGTGCGCATCTGGCGCTGATCGGCAACGCGCCGACCGTCGAGGACCTGGTGCGCAACGACCTGGAGTTCCACAGCCGGATCGCGGCCTGCTCGCGGAACGTGGTGCTCGGATCGCTGCTGGACAGCCTGTCCGGGCCGACGACGCGCGCGCGGGTCTGGCGCGGGCTGACCCAGGAAGGCGCGCTGACTCGTACCCTGATGGAGCACACTGCGATCCTGGACGCGCTGGCCGAGCGGGATTCCGAGGGCGCGCGGGCATGGGCGACGATCCACATCGTCAGCATCGAGCAGTGGCTGCGCAAGACGTTGAGCGAGAAGCGCTCGGAGCAGGAGTGAGGTGACGAGATCAGCGTCGGGGGAGTGACGGAGACCGCGCACACGATCCGGGTGGACGGCACCGGCATCTACGTGACCGTGCACAGCGCCGCGGGGCGTCCGCCCGGCAGCGGCAGGGCACTGGTGTGCCTGCACGGCGGGCCGGGCATCGACGGCTCCGGGCAGCGGCTGATGCTCTCGGCGCTCGCTGATGTCGCCGACGTGGTCGTGCCGGATCAGCGGGGGCACGGTCTGAGCGACCCCAGCACGCCGGACAAGTGGGAACTGGACACCTGGGCCGACGACGTCGCCGCGATCATCGACGAGCTGGGTCTGGACCGGCCGGTCGTGTACGGCATCTCCTTCGGCGGCTGGGTGGCGATCCGGCACGCCGCCAGGCATCCGCGGCAGACCGGCGGCCTGATCGTCGCGTCGATGACGCCCAGGGTGCCCTCGCCCGAGGAGATCGCGCGCCGGATGGGAACGCTCGCCGGGCCCGCCGCGGAACAAGCATGGCTGCGCGCTCACTACCGACCCAGTACTGAGGCGGTGGAAGAGATGCAGCGCTTGTGTCTACCTCTGATGGCACGTCGGCAGCCGAGCCCCGCCCTGGCCGCCGTCCGCGCGGCGCAATGGTTCAGTCCGCAGCTCGACGCTCACTTCACCCCGCAGTACGAGATCCTGGACCTGACCCCGGATCTGCGCGGCGTCGCCGTCCCGACGCTGGTGATCCTCGGCGAGCTCGACCCCTTCGTGACCGCCGAGGCGATCGCCGCCACCGCCGAGGCCCTGCCCGCGAAGGGGCGGCTGGTCACGCTTCCGGATGTCGCCCACGACCTGTTCGCCGACGCCCCCGACACGTTGCTGCGTGAGGTGCGGGATTTCGTGGTGGATGTGGTGGGCGCTGCGGACGGGGTGGACGTGGTGGATTCGGCGGACGAGGCGGGGCGGCCGTAACGAGCGTCGCTCCGCCCCGCCTCACCGCCGTCTAGTCTTGCGCGGCGCCCGAGGTGTAGCGCGAGACGATCAGCGCCACCAGGATCACGACACCGTTGAAGAACTCGATGTCCTGCGCCGACACGTGGCCGAACGTCAGCACGTTCTCGATCAGCTTCAGCGTCAGCACCCCGGTGAGCGCGCCGAACAGTGAGCCACGGCCGCCGTTCATGCTCACGCCGCCGATCACCGTGGCCGCGAAGACCTCGAAGATCTTGCCGGTGCCCTGGCTGGCCGAGGCCGAACCGAGGCGGCCGGTGTAGAGCATGCCGGCGAACGCCGCCAGCATCGAGCCGATGATCAGCACGATCCAGACCGTGCGCTCCACCCGGATGCCCGCGGCGCGCGCGGCGCCCGGGTTGCCGCCGATCGCGTACAGGGACCGGCCGTGCCGGTACCAGCCCAAAGCCGCGATCCCGATGGCGAACAGGACTCCGCAGACCCAGACCGACGCCGGCAGGCCGCCCCATTCGGCGTTGCCGATGTAGGCGAACGACGGCGGCAGCGTGAAGATGGTCTGCCCGCCGTCGATGACGATCACCAGCCCGTGCAGCATGGTCAGCATCCCGAGGGTGACGACGAACCCGTTCAGATTCATCTTCAGGATCAGGAACCCGTTCACCGCCCCGATCGCGGCTCCCACCACCAGGCACACCGGGATCGCCAGCCACTCCACGCCGAACCCGAGCCCGTTGAAGCGGTTCCCGGACGTCGGCAGTACCAGCCACAGCGCGATCACCGGGGCCAGCGTCACCGTCGACTCCAGCGACAGGTCCATCCGGCCACTGATCAGGATCAGCGCCTCGGCCAGGACCAGGACGCTGAGCTCGGTCGACTGCTGGAGCATCGCCAGGAAGTTGTCCGAGGTCAGGAAGTTCGGCGACTCGATGAAGCCGATCAGGACCAGCAGCGCCATCGCCGGCAGCAGCGAGAACTCGCGCAGCCAGCGGGTGCTGATCCGGCGGGTCCGCGCCGCCGGATCGGCCGGAACGGCTTCGGCCGCCTCGGACATCGTCGTGGCCTCACTCATGGCCGGACCTTTCGTTCGCGATGTTCTGCTGTCCGTGTTCTGCGATAGCCGCGTCGCCGGTGTCGGTGTCGGTGTCGGTGCCGGTCTCGCCGAGCCCCTCGACCGCCGCGATGAGTTCGGCGTCGCTCCAGCCGCTCGGGAACTCCGCCACGACCGCGCCCTTGAACATCACCACCACCCGGTGTGCGATGCGCAGGTCGTCCACCTCGTCGGAGACCAGCAGGGCCCCGCAGCCGTCGTCCGCGGCCTGCCGCACCGTTCCGAGCAGCGACTCCTTCGACTTCACGTCCACCCCGGCGGTCGGCCGGATCAGGACCAGCGCCTTGGGCGAATTGGCCAGTGCGCGGCCCATCACCACCTTCTGCTGGTTCCCGCCGGACAGCGCGCCGACCGGCTGGTCCGGGCCTTCGGCCTTCACATCCAGCCGCTCCATCAGGGCACTGCCGGCCCGCCGCAGCGAATCGCCCGTGAAGAATCCGTGCCGGGCCAACCGGTCCATCGCGGTGAGCGTGATGTTCTCGGCGATCGGCCGCATCGGGACCACGCCTTGCGCGTGCCGGTCTTCCGGGACGAAGCCGAGTCCGGCGTGCAGGGCGTCCGGGACACTCCCGGTCCGCACCTTGCGCCCGGCCACTGTCACGCTTCCGCCGCTCGGCCGGTGCAGTCCGGCGACCGTCTCCCCGAGCGCCACCACGCCGGAGCCGCCGGCGCCGGCCAGGCCGACGATCTCGCCTTCGCCGACCGTGACCGAGAAGTCCTGGTACACACCGGCCAGACTCAGGTCCCTGATCTCCAGCGCGGGCTTCGCCTCGGCCTTCGGCGTGTACGCCGCGACCGCGAACTCGGCGCGCTCCGACCGGTCCTCGCCGGTCATGGCCTCGATCAGGGCGTCCTTGTCGAGTCCGGCCACCGGTGCGGTGAGGATGTGGCGGGCGTCCCGGTAGACCGTCACCGTCTGGCAGACCTCGTATACCTCGGCCAGGTGGTGTGAGATGAACAGGAACGCGACGCCGGACTCCTGGAGCCGCCGCAACCGGTCGAAGAGCCCGGCGATCTTCGCGCCGTCCAGCTGCGCGGTGGGCTCGTCGAGGATGATGAACTTCGCCCCGAACGACAGCGCCCGGGCGATCTCCAGCACCTGCCGCTGGTCCACGGCCAGCGTCGAGGCCGCGGCGCTCGGGTCCACGTCGATCTCGTACTCGGCCAGCAACTCGGCGGCGCGGGCGCGCAGGGCCCGCCAGCTGATCCGGCGCAGCCCGTCGGACTGCCGGTTCAGGAACAGGTTCTCGGCTACCGACAGCGTGGGGATGATCGTCGACTTCTGATACACGCACGCGACCCGGGACTGCCAGGCCGCGCGGTCGGACAGCGGCGGTGCGCTCTCGCCGTCGAACATGATCTGCCCGCCGTCCGGCCGGGCCAGCCCGGTCAGCAGCGAGACCAGCGTGGACTTGCCGGCGCCGTTGCGGCCGACCAGGGCGTGGGCCTCGCCGGGGGCGACGGAGATGTCGACGTCGATCAGCGCGCGGGTGGCGCCGAAGCTCTTGGAGACGGCGATCGCCGTGGCGACCCCGCCGGCGGGACGGCCGGTGGCACCGGCCGTCCCCAGGTCTTGCGTCGTCATCGGCGGATCACTTGCCGAGCTGGTTGGCCCACAACGACGGATCGTCGACGTTGGCGGCGGTCACCAGCGGGGCGGGCAGTTGGTCCTCCAGCCCGTTGGGCAGCTGGATGATGGTCGAGCCGTGGTCGGTCGGCCCGGGGGAGAACGTCTTGCCCTCGGCCGCGGCCTGGGCGTAGAAGAGCCCGTACTTGGCGTACAGGTCGGCCGGCTGGGAGATCGTGGCGTCGATCTGCCCGGCCTTGATGGCCTGGAACTCCGCCGGGATGCCGTCGTTGGAGATGATGAAGATGTGCTTGGGGTCGGTCGGCGGCACCAGCAGGTGCTTCTGCTGGAGCAGCGAGAGCGTCGGCGCCAGGAACACGCCGCCGGCCTGCATGTAGATGCCGTTGACGGGGCCGGCGTTGAGCGCGTCCTGGAGCTTGGACGCCGCGACGTCGCCCTCCCAGTTGGTCGGCTCGGCCTCCACCTTGATGTCCGGGTAGTTCTTGCTCATGCAGTCGCCGAAGGCCTGGGACCGGTCGCGGCCGTTGATCGAGGTCAGGTCGCCTTCGAACTCCACGACGGTGCCGGTGCCCTTGAGCTTGGCGCCGAGGAACTGGCACGCCTTGGTGCCGTACGCCTGGTTGTCCGCCCGCACGACCATGTAGACCTGGCCCTTGTCCGGCCGGGTGTCCACGCTGACCACCGGGATGTGCTTGCTCGCCAGGTTCTCCAGGGTGCTGGCGATCGCGCCGGTGTCCTGCGGGGCGATCAGGATGACCTTGGCGCCCTGGCCGGTGAGCGTGCTCACGTTGGAGACCAGGACGTCGGTCTGGTTGTTGGAGTTCGTCGGCGGCAGGGCGTTGATGCTGCCGGACTTGACGTCGGCGTTGACGTACTTCGCATAGCTGTTCCAGAAGTCGGAGTCCGACCGCGGGAAGTCGATGCCTATCTTCTTGTCGCCGGAGCCGGACTTGGAACCGCCCCGGCCGCAGGCGGCGGCGCTCAGGCCGAGTGCCGCGACGGCCGTGAGGGCCAGAACTGTTCTCGACGTACGGTGCAGCCTCATGTCCGTCCTCGCTGGTGAGGGTGTGCGGGGGAGGGTGGGTGTGGTCTGTATCACTTGCCGTTCAGTCATCCGATGTATAGCCCTGCTTGCGAGGTCTGTAAAGCCCATGGAACGCAATCGTTACGGGGCTTTACTAGATCCACTTCAGGAATCGGCAGGCCGACCCCGGTCCCGGGGAATGAGAAGGATCTTGAATCCCTTGACGATAGATCCGATGTTTGCCTAGAGTCCCGGAACGTGAGACTCCTCCGCCTGGGCGAGCCCGGCCGCGAGCGCCCCGTGCTGCTCGCCTCCGACGGCCGCCACTTCGATCTGACCGGCGTCATCAGCGACGTGGACCGTGCGTTCTGGGCCGATCACGGCCCGGAGGCGATCCGGGCCGCCGCCGAGGCCGGGACCCTGCCCGAGATCCCCGCCGAGGAGATCGCCGGACTGCGCGTCGGCGCGGCCGTGGCCCGGCCGGGCAAGGTGGTGTGCATCGGGCTGAACTACCGCGACCACGCCGAGGAGACCGGCGCGGCGCTGCCGCCGCGGCCGGTGGTGTTCATGAAGGACCCTTACACGGTCGTCGGCCCGAACGACGACATCCTCATCCCGCGGGCCTCGGTGAAGACCGACTGGGAGGTGGAGCTGGCCGTCGTCATCGGCGAGCGGGCCCGCTACCTGGACTCGCACGAGGCCGCGCTCGGCGTCATCGGCGGCTTCGCGATCAGCAACGACGTCTCCGAGCGCGAGTTCCAGCTGGAACGCTCCGGGCAGTGGGACCTGGGCAAGTCCTGTGAGACCTTCAACCCGCTGGGTCCGTGGCTGGTCACCGCCGAGGAGGCCGGCGACTTCCAGAAGCTGGGACTGCGGCTGTCGGTCAACGGCGAGCGGCGGCAGAACGGCAACACCGAGAACATGATCTTCGGCGTGGCCGAGGTGATCCACTACCTGTCGCAGCACATGGTGCTGGAGCCGGGCGACGTCATCAACACCGGGACCCCGGCCGGTGTGGCGCTCGGCATGGCCGACCACCCCTACCTGCGGGCCGGCGACGTGGTCGAGTCGGAGATCGACGGGCTGGGATCGCAGCGTTCGAATCTGGTCCAGGCATGAGCCGGATCGTCGGTCTGGAGACGTTCGACGTCCGCTTCCCGACCTCGCGCGAGCTGGACGGCTCGGACGCGATGAATCCGGACCCTGATTACTCGGCCGCGTACCTCATCCTGCGCACCGACGCCGAGGACGGCCTGTCCGGGCACGGGTTCACCTTCACCATCGGCCGCGGCAACGACGTCCAGGTCGCGGCGATCGAGGCGCTGCGCGACCACGTCCTGGGGCTGGACGTGGAGCAGGTCTGCGCCGACCCGGGCATCGTCAGCCGCGCGCTGATCGGTGACAGCCAGCTGCGGTGGCTGGGACCGGAGAAGGGCGTCATGCACATGGCGATCGGCGCCGTCGTCAACGCGGTCTGGGACCTGGCGGCCAAGCGCGCCGGGGTGCCGCTGTGGAAACTGCTCGCCGACGCCGATCCGGAATGGCTGGTCTCGCAGGTCGACTTCCGCTACCTCACCGACGCGCTGACCCCCGAAGAAGCGCTGGAACTGTTGCGGCACGGTAAGAACGGCGCGCAGGCGCGCGAGGAGCGACTGCGGGCCGAGGGGTATCCGGGCTACACCACCTCGCCGGGCTGGCTCGGCTACTCCGACGAGAAGCTGACCCGGCTGGCCCACGAGGCGGTCCGGGCCGGCTTCGGCCAGATCAAGCTGAAGGTCGGCGCCGACCTGGCCGACGACGTGCGCCGGGCCCGGGCCGCGCGGGCCGCGGTGGGACCGGACATCCGGCTGGCGATCGACGCCAACCAGCGCTGGAACGTGCACGAGGCGATCGAGTGGGTCAAGGCGCTGGCCGAGTTCGACGTGTACTGGGTCGAGGAGCCGACCTCGCCGGACGACGTGCTCGGGCACGCCGCGATCCGGGCCGCGGTGGCGCCGGTGAAGGTGGCGACCGGGGAGCACGTGCAGAACCGGATCATCTTCAAGCAGCTGCTCCAGGCCGAGGCGATCGACTTCGTGCAACTGGACGCGGCGCGGGTCGGCGGGGTCAACGAGAACCTGGCGATCCTGTTGCTGGCGGCCAAGTTCGGTGTGCCGGTCTGCCCGCACGCCGGCGGGGTCGGGCTGTGCGAGCTGGTGCAGCACCTGTCGATGTTCGACTTCGTGGCCCTGTCCGGCACCCGCACCGACCGGGTCATCGAGTACGTCGATCACCTGCACCAGCACTTCCTGGCACCGACGGTGATCAAGGACGGCGCGTATCAGGCCCCATCGACACCGGGCTTCTCAGCCGAGATGTTCCCGGCCACCCTGGAAGCGTATTCGTTCCCTGACGGCACATTCTGGCGTGCGGACCGAGGAGAGGTGTGAGGTGCACAGGATGCGGGACTTCGAAGGACTGAAGGCGGTCGTCACCGGCGGCGGCTCGGGCATCGGCGCGGCCACCGCCCGGCTGCTGGCCAACCGCGGCGCCGCCGTGGCGGTGCTGGACCTGGACCCGGCCGCCGCCGTCGACGCCGGCCTGCACGGCTTCAAGGCGGACGTCCGCGACGACGCCTCGGTCCGCGCCGCCCTGGCCTCGGCCCTGGACGTCCTCGGCGGCCTGGACGTACTGGTCAACAACGCCGGCATCGGCGCCGCGGGCACGGTCGAGGACAACCCCGACGAGCAGTGGATGAAGGTCTACGACGTCAACGTGGTCGGCATGGTCCGGGTGACCCGCGCCGCGCTGCCGGCCCTGCGCGCGTCACAGCACGCTGCGATCGTGAACACCTGCTCGATCGCCGCCACCGCCGGCCTGCCCCAGCGCGCCCTCTACTCGGCGACCAAGGGCGCGGTGCTGTCCCTGACCCTGGCGATGGCCGCGGACCACGTCCGCGAGGGCATCCGGGTGAACTGCGTCAACCCCGGCACCGCCGACACCCCCTGGGTCGGCCGCCTCCTGGACGCCGCCGAGGACCCGGCGGCCGAGCGCGCGGCGCTGGAGGCGCGCCAGCCCATGGGACGGCTGGTGTCGGCCGACGAGGTCGCCGCGGCGATCGCGTATCTGGCCTCGCCGACCGCGGCTTCGGTCACCGGGACGGCACTCGCCGTGGACGGCGGAATGGCCGGGTTGCGGCTGCGGCCCGTGGGACAGTAGCCGCATGTCCAAGAGCAACAACGGGTGTCCGAGTGGGGACTTGAACCCCCACCGGCGCGACGCGGCGGACGGTGCGCGGTGAGCGCTGAGCGCACCATCGGCCGCGGCGTGGAGCTGACCGAGTTGTCGTTCGGGGCCGCGGCGCTCGGCAACCTGTTCACCGAGGTGGGCGACGACGAGGCGCGCGCCGCGGTGGACGCCGCCTGGGACGCGGGCATCCGCGCGTTCGACACCGCGCCGCACTACGGCCTCGGTCTGTCGGAGCGGCGGCTCGGTGCGGCGTTGCGGGAACGGCCGCGGGATGGGTTCGTGTTGTCGACGAAGGTCGGCCGGATTCTGGAGCCGGTGGCGGATCCGATCGGTGCCGATTCCGAGGGGTTCGCGGTGCCGGCCGCGTTCCGGCGGGTGTGGGACTTCTCCGGGGACGGGGTGCGCCGGTCGATCGAGGCCAGCCTGGAACGGCTCGGCCTGGACCGCATCGACACGGTCCTGATCCACGATCCCGATCTGCATGCGGAGCAGGCGATAAGCGAGGCGTTCCCGGCCTTGGCGAAGCTGCGCTCCGAGGGGGTGATCGGCGCCATCGGCGTCGGGATGAACCAGACCGAGGTGCCGCTGCGGTTCGTGCGCGAGACGAACATCGATGTCGTGTTGCTGGCCGGCCGCTATACGCTGCTCGAACGCTCCGGTGCGGAGCTGTTGGACGAGGCGGCGGTGCGAGGTGTGGGCATAGTGATCGGCGGGGTGTTCAACTCCGGGCTGTTGGTCGACCCGAAGCCGGGCTCGACCTACAACTATCTGGCCGCGCCGCCGGAGATCCTGAACGAGGCGCTGCGGCTCAAGGACGCTTGCGAGCGGTACGGTGTCCCGCTGCGCGCCGCGGCCCTGCGGTACCCGCAGCGTCATCCGGCGGTGAAGTCGGTGCTGATCGGCGCGCGGTCGCCGGAGGAGGTGCGGGACTGCGTCGAGATGGCGCGGCTGCCGATCCCCGAAGCGCTGTGGGCAGAGGTCTGAGATGCGTATCGCGCTGTTCATCGCCTGCTACAACGACATGCTGTTCCCGGACACCGGCAAGGCGGTCACCGCCGTGCTGGAGCGGCTGGGCCACACCGTCGAGTTCCCGATGGCGCAGACCTGTTGCGGACAGATGCACTACAACACCGGGTACCGGCGCGAGGCCGACTCGTTGGTCGGGGCGTTCAACGACGCGTTCCGCGGATACGACGCGATCGTCACGCCCTCCGGCTCGTGCGGCGGCCACGTCCGGCACCACCACGAGACCGAGACGGCGCCGAACGTGTACGAGTTCTCGGAATTCCTGGTGGACGTCCTGGAAGTGACCGACGTCGGCGCCTACTATCCGCATCGTGTCACCTACCACCCGACCTGCCACAGCCTGCGCATGCTGCGCGTCGGCGACAAGCCGTTGCGGCTGCTGCGCGCGGTCGAGGGCATCGATCTGGTCGAGCTGCCGGAGGCCGAGTCGTGCTGCGGCTTCGGCGGCACGTTCGCGATGAAGAACGCTGAGACCTCGGTGGCCATGTTGCAGGACAAGATGGGCAACGTGCGCAAGACCGGCGCGCAGGCGCTGTGTGCGTCCGACAACTCCTGCCTGATGCACATCGGCGGCGGACTCGGGCGGGTCAAGTCAGGAGTCAGGACCCTGCATCTGGCCGAGATCCTGGCGGCGACACGATGAGCCGCGACGAAGTGAATGTGGTGTGGCTGGGATCCCCGACGTTCCCCAAGGCCGCGCACGACGCGCTCCTGGACACCCAGCTGCGCCACAACCTGAAGCACGCGACCACGACGATCCGCGACAAGCGGCTGCGCGCCGTCGCGGAGCTCGATGACTGGGAGACGCTGCGGCTGGCCGGCTCGCAGATCAAGGACCGGGTGATGCGGCACCTGGAGGAGTACCTGCTCCAGCTGGAAGCTTCGGTCACCGCCGCCGGCGGCGTCGTGCACTGGGCCCAGGACGCGCGCCAGGCCAACCGGATCGTCACCGAGCTGGTGCGGGCCAAGGGCGCGACCGAGGTCGTCAAGATCAAGTCGATGGCCACCCAGGAGATCGGGCTCAACGAGGCGCTCCAGGACGAGGGCATCGAGGCCACCGAGACCGACCTGGCCGAGCTGATCGTGCAGCTGAACGACGACCGGCCCTCGCACATCCTGGTCCCGGCCATCCACCGCAACCGCACCGAGATCCGCGACATCTTCCGGCGGGAGATGGGCAAGCACGGCGTCCCGGCGCCGGACGGCCTCACCGACGAGCCGCGGGTGCTGGCCGAGGCGGCGCGCGTGCACCTGCGGGAGAAGTTCCTGCGCGCGAAGGTGGCGGTCTCCGGGGCCAACTTCGCGTGCGCGGACACCGGGACCGTCGGGGTCGTGGAGTCCGAGGGCAACGGCCGGATGTGCCTGACGCTGCCCGAGACGCTGATCACGGTGATGGGGATCGAGAAGGTCCTGCCGTCGTTCGGCGACCTGGAAGTGTTCCTGCAACTGCTGCCGAGATCGTCGACGGCGGAACGGATGAACCCTTATACGTCGCTGTGGACCGGCGTCACGCCCGGCGACGGGCCGCAGGAGTTCCACCTGATCCTGCTCGACAACGGCCGCACGAAGACGCTCGCCGACACCGCGGGACGCTCGGCGCTGCACTGCATCCGTTGCTCGGCCTGCCTGAACGTCTGCCCGGTATACGAGCGGACCGGTGGCCGGTCCTACGGATCGGTGTACCCGGGCCCGATCGGCGCGGTGCTGACGCCGCAGCTGGTCGGGGTCGGGACATCAGAGCACGCCGATTCGCTGCCGTTCGCCTCGACCTTGTGCGGAGCCTGCTACGACGCCTGTCCGGTGCGCATCGACATCCCGGAGATGCTGGTGCACCTGCGGGCGAAGGTCGTGGACTCGCACCGGGGCGGCCTGCCGAAGCCGGAGGCGCTGGCGATGAAGGGTGCGCAACTGGTGTTCGGCTCGCCACGCCGGCTCGCGCTGGCCGAGCGGCTGGGCGCGATGGCGGGGCGGATCGCGGGGCTCGGCGGCGGGAAGTGGCTGCCGGGGCCGGCGAAGAAGTGGACGGGAGCGCGGGACGTGCCGGTGCCGGCGCGGGAGTCGTTCCGGACGTGGTGGCGGAAGGCGGGACGGGGATGAGTGCGCTGACACCGGCCGATTCGGCTGACGCCAAAGCGGCGATCCTCGGCCGGATCCGGTCCGCGCTGCGCGATGTGCCCCGCGAGGAGCGCCCCGAGGACGTCGAAGTCACCCGCGAGTACGCCGACAGCCACGTGTCCGGCGATGCCGGCGCCGTCGTCGATCTGTTCGTGGAGCGCGTCGAGGACTACCGCGCCACGGTCACCCGGGTCACCGAGGCCGAGGCTCCGGCCGAGATCGCCCGGATCCTTGCGGACAAAGGGATCCAGAGCCTGGTTGTACCTCCGGCCTTCCCGGAAGTGCTACTGGCCGGGTATCAGGGCTCTCGCTTGTCCGACGACCCGCCGCTGACCCCCGCCGAGCTGGACGCGTCCGACGGGGTGATCACCTTGGCCGCCCGGGGGATCGCGCTGACCGGCACCATCGTCCTGGACGCCGGGCCCGGGCAGGGCCGCCGGGCGTTGTCGCTGGTCCCGGACCTGCACCTGTGCGTGGTCCGGGCCTCGCAGGTGGCGGCCGACGTGCCGCCGGCCCTCCGGGCGCTGACCCCGGACCGGCCGACCACCTTCATCTCCGGGCCCTCGGCGACCTCGGACATCGAGCTGGACCGGGTCGAGGGCGTGCACGGGCCGCGGACCCTGGCCGTTGTGTTGATTTCTGATTGAACCTGTTTAACTCTGGGAGCTTTTCTCAGAGAACTCCGCTAGGCTGAGCCCGTTCCAGTCGGTCCTAGCGGAGGTCTCGAAAGCATGCGGTTGCTGGTCATTGGGGGCGCGGGGTACATCGGTTCGGTCACTTCCGCGGTGCTGGTCGAGGCCGGGCACGAGGTGACGGTGGTCGACGACCTGTCCACCGGGCACCGGGACGCGGTGCCGGCCGGGGCGGCGTTCCGGCACGCGGACGTGCTGGACCAGCGCCAGCTCGGGGACGTGCTGCGCGACGTCACCGCGGCCGGCCCGATCGACGCGATCCTGCACTTCGCGGCGCGCTCGCTGGTCGGGGAGTCGGTGGCCGAGCCGGCCCGCTACTTCCGGCACAACATCACCACCACCGCGAACCTGCTGGAAGCGATGCGGGACAACGGGATCGGCACGATCGTCTTCTCCTCGACCGCCGCCTGCTACGGCGAGCCGGCGGTCACGCCGATCACCGAGGACATGCCCACGGTGCCGACCAACCCCTACGGCGCCTCGAAGCTGGCCGCCGACCAGATGCTGACCTTCGCCGCCCCGGCCTACGGCATCGCGGCGGTCTCACTGCGCTACTTCAACGTCGCCGGCGCCTACGGTCCGCAGGGCGAGCGGCACGAAGTGGAGACCCACCTGATCCCGCGGCTGCTCGATGTGGCGGCCGGCAACGCGCCGGAGGCCTCGGTGTTCGGCACCGACTACCCGACCCCGGACGGGACCGCGATCCGCGACTACATCCACGTGCGGGACCTGGCCGAGGCGCACCTGCTGGCGCTGGGCGCGGCCAAGAAGGGCGAGCACCTGATCTGCAACCTGGGCACCGGCACCGGGTTCTCGGTCTACGAGGTGCTGGAGGCGGTGCGCAAGGCGACCGGCGCCCCGGTCCCGGCGGTGGAGAAGCCGCGGCGCGCGGGCGACCCGGCGCGGCTGGTGGCCTCGGCCGAGCGCGCGCGGACCGTCCTGGGCTGGAATCCGGAGCGGACCGAGCTGATCGAGTCGGTCGCCGACGCCTGGGCCTTCTATCGCCGTTAGTCGCCCATATCAGCCCTTAGGCGATTTCCAGGGCTGATATCCGTAGGCGTTGTTCTCGGGCACCGAAAAGCCGCATTCGGAAGAGTACTTCCGAATGCGGCTCGCGTTATATCCGAGAGGTTTCCTCAGACCGGGCGGACGTTCTCCGCCTGGGCGCCCTTCGGCCCCTGAGTAACCTCGAACTCGACGCGCTGGTTCTCCTCCAGCGAGCGGTAGCCGCTCGACTGGATGGCGGAGAAGTGCACGAACACGTCCGGGCCGCCCTCATCCTGGGCGATGAAGCCGAAGCCCTTCTCGGAGTTGAACCACTTGACTGTCCCCTGAGCCATCCTGCTCTCATTTCATACTTGAAGTGCTGTTGTCGGCCACTGGCCCCAGACGAGAATGGCCCGGCGGAATTAGTTCCGCTGGGCCTTTAACACCGCGAACTTTACGACCTTGGCTGCGAGTGTACGCGATCATTCCGGCCCCGGCGAGAGCGGAGATCATGCGGGGAGATCACGCTTCAGCCACGACTCGATCACGTCACGGGCCGCTCCGGCCGGCCCACCTGTCTCCCGCCACCGCCCGTTAAGAAGGCGCTACGCGTCGCAGTACCGACGGCGACCACAGACCGTTCCGTCTGTGCCCCGGGCCGGGCCGCCGGGAGTCTAGGCTTGACACAAGAAAAACCGGCAGTCCAAAGGAGAACCGCCCGTGTCCGCCTCGCCCAGCGTGTCCTATTCGATCACCGTCCGTCTGGAGGCACCCTCCTACGGCAACGCGGTGAGCGGGATCACCAGGGCGGTGGAGGACGCCGGCGGCGTCGTGACCGGCCTGGACGTCTCCGGCTCCGGGCGGGACCGGCTGCGGGTCGACGTCACGATCGCGGCCAGCAGCGAGGAGCACTCCCGGGCGATCACCGAGGAGCTGGCCAAGATCGAGGGGGTCGAGGTCGGCAAGGTCTCCGACCGGACCTTCCTGATGCACCTCGGCGGCAAGATCGAGATGAGCTCCAAGGTCGCGCTGCGCAACCGCGACGAGCTGTCCATGGCCTACACCCCCGGCGTCGCGCGGGTGTCGCTGGCCCTGGCCGAGAACCCCGGCGACGCCCGGCGCCTGACCATCAAGCGCAACACCGTGGCCGTGGTCACCGACGGCTCGGCGGTGCTCGGGCTGGGCAACATCGGGCCGATCGCGGCGCTGCCGGTGATGGAGGGCAAGGCGGCGCTGTTCAAGCAGTTCGCCGGGGTGGACGCGTGGCCGCTGTGCCTGGACACGCAGGACACCGAGGAGATCATCATGGTGGTCAAGGCGATCGCCCCGGGCTTCGCCGGGATCAACCTGGAGGACATCAGCGCGCCCCGCTGCTTCGAGATCGAGCGCCGGCTGCGCGAGGAGCTGGACATCCCGGTCTTCCACGACGACCAGCACGGCACCGCGATCGTGGTGCTGGCCGCGCTGACCAACGCGCTGAAGGTGGTCGGCAAGAAGCTCCAGGACGTGCGGATCGTCGGCTCCGGCGCGGGCGCGGCCGGCACCGCGATCCTCAAACTGCTGATCGCCGCCGGCGCCACCGACATCACGGTCGCCGACTACCACGGCGTCGTGCACGTCGGGCGCGCCGACGTGAACGGCGGCGACGGCGACGGCGAGCTGCGCTGGGTCGCCGACCACACCAACCCCGGCAACCTCACCGGCACCCTGAAGGAGGCGCTGGCCGGGGCCGACGTCTTCATCGGCGTCTCCGCCCCGCGCATCCTCACCGGCGACGACATCGCGACCATGGCCCCCGGCGCGATCGTCTTCGCCCTGGCCAACCCGGAGCCCGAGGTGGACCCGGACGACGCGCTGGCGCACGCGGCCGTGGTGGCCACCGGCCGCAGCGACTACCCGAACCAGATCAACAACGTGCTGGCCTTCCCCGGCGTCTTCCGCGGCCTGATCGACGCGCAGTCCAACGACGTCACCCCCGAGGTGCTGGTCGCCGCGGCCCGGGCGATCGCCTCGGCGGTGCCGGACAGCGACCTGAACCCCAGCTACATCGTGCCGAGCGTGTTCCACAAGGACCTGGCCAAGACCGTCGCGGAGGCCGTGGTCGCGGCGGTGAAGGGCGAGCAGGCGGAGTAGGGGAGTAGGGCGGGCAGGCGCCGAGCGCGCGCGACGTCGGCCGGGCGTACCGGCCGGGCGCACCGACCGGCGCCGAACCGTGGTCGGGGTGCGGATGCCGGAGTAGCGTCCGCACCATGGGTACCGAGAAGAAAGCGGCGGGGCAGGCCCGGAAGCTGCCGGTACAAGGCCTGGTGAACGCACTCACCCGCGCGGCGTTGAGCACGCCGGGAGTGGCCAAGGGGATCGGCCGCGATCTGATCCTGCTGTACGTCTTCGGCCGCAAGAGCGGCAAGCGGTACGCCATCCCGATCGCCTACATGGAGCACGACGGGAAGGTGCTGATCGGCACGCAGTTCGGCTGGGTCCGCAACCTGCGCACCGGCGACCCGATCCAGGTCCGGTACAAGGGGCGGCTGCGCTCGGCCGAGGTCGAGGTGGTGACGGACGCCGACCGGGTCGCCGAGCTCTACACGGTGATGTGCCGGGACAACCACGCGTTCGCGAAGTTCCACACCATCGGGTTCGACGCCGCCGGGGAACCGGATCCGGACGCGGTGCGCGAGGCGGTGCGGCTCGGGGCCCGGGCGATCCTGCTGACCCCGCAGGTGGGGTAGCCGGGACAAAACCGGGTGAGCCGCGGCGGAACATGAAGCACGGCGGCCGCGAATCGAATCGCGACCGCCGTGCCCGTGGCCGTGGGAGTGCCCCTTGCCCGCCCTCGCCGTCGCGGATCTGCACATGGTGGTGAGGTGTGCCCGGTGCGTTGTTACCTGTGCGCCGTGCTGGGCTCAGTTGTGAAGTGGGGAGTCGAACCCCGCACTGCCCTTCGTGCGCCAGCGGTGAGCCGAGATTTCCCCGTCGGCTCGTCGGGTTCGTGCCCGCCTCCGCGACGGTTACCTGCTCCACACGGTCAGTCCAGAAGGTCGACCTCCCAGTTCGCGCGCTGGATCCGGACGTCGAGCTCGCGGATCTGGCGGCTCAGTGCGTCGCCCTGGGCCCGTAGCGTCGCGACCGGCAGCGCGGACAGCATCTTCAGCTCCGAGCGCAGTTGGCGCTGGTACCCGGCGGACTTCCCGGCGGCGGCGTCGGCCGCCGCGGTGATCACCGAGTGCCGCAGCCGCAGGGTGTCGCGGCGGGCCAGGGCGTCGCTGAGGGTGCCGGGCGAGCCGTTGCCGGCGGAGTTGCCGCCGGCGGGACCGTTGCCAGCCGAGTTGCCGCCGGCAGAACCGTTGCCGGCAGAACCGTTGCCGGCAGAACCGTTGCCGGCCGAGCTGTTGTCGGCCGAGTCGCTGTCGCCCGAGCTGTTGTCGGCCGAGTCGCTGTCGCCCGAGCGGTTGCCAGTCGAGTCGCTGCCGGCCGAGCCGCCATCGGCGCCGCCGTCCGGTCCGAGTACCGCCGCGGCGTTGGTGCGGTTGATCCGCCGCACCAACGACTCGAACTCGTCCAGCACCGCTCCGGTCTCGGACAGCAGCGCGGCGGCGTCCTCGGACGGCTCCTCGCCCTCCTGATACCGGGCGTTGGCGACGATCCGTGCCTTGAGCTGCTCGATCCGGCGCGCGGCGTCCGCGCGCAGCGCCAGCGCCTCGGCCAGTTTCACGCCCCGAGGCCCAGTTCCACGTCCGCGCCCAGCGCCGAGAGCTTCGCCTCGAAGTCCTCGTAGCCGCGGCGGATCAGGCTGATGCCGTGCACCGTGGACGTGCCCTGCGCGGCGAGCGCGGCGATCAGGTAGCTGAAGCCGGCGCGCAGATCGGGGATGGTCAGTTCGGCGCCGTGCAGCTTGGTCGGGCCGGAGATGACCGCCGAGTGCATGAAGTTGCGCTGGCCGAAGCGGCAGGCGCTGCCGCCCAGGCACTCCCGGTACAGCTGGATCTGGGCGCCCATCCGGTTCAGCGCGTCGGTGAAGCCCAGCCGCTGCTCGTAGACCGTCTCGTGGATGATCGACAGACCGTGGGCCTGGGTCAGGGCCACCACCAGCGGCTGCTGCCAGTCGGTGGACAGGCCCGGGTAGACGTCGGTCTCCAGGGCCAGGGCGCGCATCTGGCCGCCGGAGTGCCAGAACCGGATCGAGGGCTCGCCGGGGGTGTCGTCGACCTCGAAGTCTCCCCCTATGCGCCGGAAGACGTTGAGGAACGTCATCATCTCGCCCTGGGCGGCGCCGATCACCCGGATGTCGCCGCCGGTGGCCAGGGCCGCGCAGGCCCAGGAGGCGGTCTCCAGCCGGTCGGGGATGGCGCGGTGGGTGAAGCCGCCGAGCTGGTCCACGCCGATGATCCGGATCACCCGGCCGTTGTGCACGGAGATGATCGCGCCCATCTTCTGCAGCACCGCGATCAGGTCCACGATCTCCGGCTCGGTGGCGGCGTTGGAGAGCTCTGTCACGCCCTCGGCCAGCACCGCGGTCAGCAGCACCTGCTCGGTGGCGCCGACGCTGGGGTAGGGCAGCCGGATCTGGGTGCCGCGCAGCCGTTCGGGAGCCGAGATCAGCAGCCCCTCGGGGCGCTTCTCGACCACCGCGCCGAAGGCCCGCAGGGCGTCCAGGTGGAAGTCGATCGGCCGGTCGCCGATCTTGCAGCCGCCCAGGTCCGGGATGAAGGCCCGGCCCAGCCGGTGCAGCAGCGGGCCGCAGAACAGGACCGGGATCCGGCTGGTGCCGGCGTGCGCCTCGACCGCGGTGTCACTGGCCTGCTCGACCGAGGCCGGGTCCAGGATCAGGGTGTCGCTCGGCTCTCCGTCGGGCCCGGGGGCTCCGCGGGTGACCGAGACTCCGTGCGCCTCCAACAGACCGGTGACGATCCGGACGTCGGAGATCTGCGGCACGTTGTGCAGCACCGAGGTCCCGTGTCCGAGCAGCGCGGCCACCATCGCTTTGGGAACCAGGTTTTTCGCCCCTCGGACCCGGACCTCCCCGGACAGGGCGGTACCGCCGTGCACAGTCAGGACGTCGGAAGCGGTGCTCAGCTCCATGGTTCTCCACTGGGTGTGTGCTTCGGACCGTTCCGCCGGGGCTGCGGAACGGGGCGGAACGGGGCGGGGCGGCGGCCGGTCCAGGGTACTCGAACACCGGGCGCATGCGGTCGAAGCTCGCGAAGATCACAGTTCGTGCGTCAGGTGTCGGCCCGGGCGGACCCGGTGCGGGACAACAGGACGTACTGGTTCGAACGCTGAGTGTCGCCGATCCGGGACGGACGCGGGCGCGGAAGGTCAACAGAGCGTCAAGAGGCGGTCGCGGACGCGCGGGCCTTGGGGCAAAAGGCGCCAGCGGGGGTCCGGGTGCGGGATCATGTGTGCCATGACGGACGCAGGGCGCGACGCGGGGGAGCAGGACGGCGGCAGAGTGCCGCTGGAGCGGCTGACCGGCAAACTGCTGGTCGCCACCACGGTCCTGGTCGACCCCAACTTCGACCGCACGGTGGTGCTGGTCGTCGACCACGACGACGACGGCACCCTGGGCGTCGTCCTCAACCGGCCCGGCAGCCTGGACGTCGAGGACGTGCTGGAGACCTGGGCGCCGCTGGCGGCCGAGCCTCCCACGGTGTTCCTGGGCGGGCCGGTGGCACTGGACTCGGCGCTGGGCATCGCCTGTGTGCGGCCGGAAGCGGCGGTACCCGGCGAGGAGCCGCTGGGCTGGCGCCAGTTCTCCGGCCGGCTGGGCCTGGTCGACCTGGACGCCCCGCCGGAGGTGCTGGCCCCGGACCTGACCGCGCTGCGGATCTTCGCCGGCTACGCCGGCTGGGGCCCCGGGCAGCTGGCCGGGGAGCTGGCGCAGCGGGCCTGGTACGTGGTCGAGCCGGAGCTGGCCGACGTGTTCACCACCGAGCCGGAGGAGCTGTGGCGCAAGGTGCTGCGGCGGCAGGGCGGGCCGATCGCGATGGTGGCGAACTGGACCGAGGACCCTGATCTCAATTGACCGAGGGCTCTGATCCCGATGAGCTGAGGGCTCTGATCTCAATTAGCTGAGATGTAACCCGCTCCAGAGCCCGGCACCGCGGTCGGTCCGCGGCGCCGGGCCCTTGAGCGTGTGCGGGTACTCGTGTGCGCTACTGCCGCGCGCTGCTGCCGTACGCCAACGCCGCGCGCTACTGCGAGGAGCTGAGCCCGGAGGTGATGGCCTTCATGCTCGGGATCTCCGACCCGACAGCGCCGGTCTTGAGCAGGATGCCGTAGAGCACCACCGCGAGCCCCAGCACCAGCGCGGCCTGCGCGAACGAGCGCGACCGCAGCTTGTTCCTCCGCGCCGTCCACAGCCCCAGCACCAACAGCGCCAACAGCACCGCGACCAGGCCCAGGATGATGTGCGCCCAGGACTGGTAGGAGACCCAGTCCCGCTGCACGCCGAACGGGTCCTGCTTGGTGCGCGGCACGTTGTTCTTGAAGTCCGACCAGGTCCGGGCCGCGTCGTGGGCCTGGACCAGCGGGTTGACCAGCAGGTACGCACCGGCCGCCAGGGCCGCCACGACCAGCGCCAGGACCGCGGCGGCGTCGATGCCCGGCAGGAAGGTGGCCGCGACGCCGGTGTTCGGGGCGTTCGGGTCCACCGGCTCGGCGAACCCGGCTTCTTCCTCGGTCGGTTCGACCCACGGGTTCTCGGAGAGGCCGCCGGTCGCCGGGTTCTGCGTCACCGGTGATTCGGCGCCGGGCTGGACGGAACCGGGCTGGACGGAACCGGGCTGGGCGGAACCGGGCTGGACGGAACCGGGCTGGGCGGAGCCGCCGGATTCGCCCGGCTCGGTGGCGGACTTCGCGGCCGAGACTGCCTCGGACTTCGCGGTCTCGGCCTGGGCCGCCCCGGACTTCGCAGCCCCAGACCCCGCTGCCTCAGACTTCGCAGAGTCGGTGGCCGACTGGGCCGCAGGCGTCTGAGACGGTGTCGGCTGCGCCGGCGTCGAGGGCTGGCCGATCGGACCGCCAGGGGGCTGGCCGGCGTTCGGGTCCGGCGGGGTATTCGGGTTCTCGGTCACAGTATCAGTCCATTCATAGCGGTTCGCTCCATTGTGACCGCTTGGTAGCCCGCAACCGGGGGCGGCGCGCGGCGCCGGAACCTGCCCCTTGTTTGCTACCCGCAGGTAAGTCATATTTGAGGAATCGTCATGTTCCACCTCCGAAGCACCTCCCCACCTGCTAGGAGCACTTTGTGAACAGACCCCTCATCGCCCTGCTCGCGGCCACGGCGCTCACCGGCGCACTGGTGTCCGCCTGGAGCGGCACCGCCCAGGCCACCGCGCCCCCGGCGGGCGCCGCGGCCACCCCCGCGGCCACCCACACCGGCGCGGCGGCCATCGTCGCGATGGGCGACAGCGCCATCTCCGGCGAGGGCTCCGGGACCGACACCAGCGACGGCTACGTCGCCGGCACCGACGGGCCCAGCGACTACTGCCACCGCAGCACCAAGTCCGAGATCTTCGACACCGGCCTGTCCGGGCTCACCCCCTTCGACATCGCCTGCTCCGGCGCGCAGACCGGGGACATCGCCTCGCTGCCGCAGTACTCCGCGGTCACCGGCAGCGGCGGCGGCGACTACGGCGAGGCGAAGCAGGACACGCAGTTGGCCACGATCGCCGGGTCGAACGACGTGAAGATGGTCGTGCTGACCATCGGCGCCAACGACGACTTCGAGTTCACGCAGATCATGGAGTCCTGCCTCAACCAGTACTTCCCGATCCCGCAGTCCACCGGCTGCCGGGACACCATCGGCACCGCTGAGATCCAGCGGCGTGCGGCGGCCGTGCAGCCGAAGGTGATCGCGGCGATCGAGGACGTCCGGCAGACGATGCGCGACGCCGGGTACGCCGACTCGGACTACCAGCTCGTCTTCCAGTCCTACTTCACGCCGATCACCCCGGACCTGCGCTCGGGCATCGACAACTACGCGAGCAAGGTCGCCAACGGCTGCCCGGCCTTCACCGAGGACCTGGCCTGGGGCCACAACCTGGTCGTCCCGCTGTTCTCCGACGCGCTGCGGCACGCCGCCGAGCAGGTGCCCGGCGTGCGCTACCTGGACCAGCGCCGGGTCAGCTACGGCCACGAGGTCTGCGCGGAGATGACCACTTCGCCGTATGAGTACACCAACGGCGACGTCATCGACACCTCGGAGATGACCCGCAACGGCTGCGACCAGAAGGTCCTGTTCGGCGGCCTGATCTGCATGGACGAGATCCGGCAGTCCTACCACCTGCGGGTGGCCGGGTACGAGGGCGAGGGCGCGTGCCTGGGCGACTTCTACGGATCGGCGAACCCTGAGTCGTACTGCACCCTGGACCAGCAGGACGGCACCACCGTCCGGCCGCTGACCCCCGGGCAGCCCTGGATGGACCAGGTCGACGACGGCGGCTGGTTCCAGCTGACCAGCAAGGCCAGCGGCAACGTCTGGGACTTCTCCGGCGGCGGCACCGACGGCGACTCGACCAACGGCCGGCCGCTGATCACCTACTCCACCACCGGCGGGCTGAACCAGTCCTTCGTCACCGAGATCAAGTCCGACGGCTCCTACGAGGTCGACTACAGCGGCAACCGCAACATGTGCCTGGACGCGACCGGCGGGACGGCTGCGGCCGGAGTGAAGCTGGAGCAGTGGGCCTGCACCGGCAACGCCAACCAGCACTGGTTCTTCAAGCCCGAGGGCGGCGGCTACTACGCGGTGGCCTCGGCACAGAACCAGAACCTGGTCGCCACGATCGGCGGCTCGACTGACGGCTCCGGCAACCCGGAGATCGAGTTGCAGCCCTACACCGGAGCCGCGAACCAGCTCTGGCAGCTCAACGAGTTGGGGATCGTTTACCTGCACGGCTGACGCATCCAGCGTGTGACCTGCAGGTAACGATCCAGTGCCGCGTCGCGCCGCGGGCGCTGCTCGCCGGTGGCGGCGCGGCATAGACTCAAGAGCATGAGCACGCCGACTTTCGAACCGGATACGGACACCGGCGGCTCGACGATCGTCGAGGAACGCGTCGAGTCCGACTACCGCTACGAGCCCGGTGACGAGGAGCGCTTCGCGCACTACGCCGAGCGCGACAAGATCATGGAGGCGTCCGTGTTCGGCACGCCGCTCGTGGCGCTGTGCGGGAAGGTGTGGGTGCCCTCGCGGGACCCGAGCCGCTTCCCCGTGTGCCCGGAGTGCAAGGAGATCTTCGAGGGCCTGGAGCCCGGTGGCGGCGGCGACGACGGCGACGGCGGGTCGAACTGACCGGGATCATGGGGCCGGACGGTTTCGGGCCGTCCGGCGGCGACGGGGGATTCGGCGGCGGTGCCGGCGCGGCCGGGCCGGCCGGTGGCCACTCGGTGCCGGTGCGGTCCGGCGGGAGCCCGGACGGCGCGCTGGTCTTCGGGGGCGAGGGCGAGCGGCCCGGCTTCGAGCTGGGCACTTTCGAGGACGACGGCGGCGAGGACGAGATAGCCGGGCGGTCGGCCTCGGCCGCTGACAGCGCGGCCGGGCGGCCGGGCGCTCCTTGGTCGGCAGGTGGGTCGGCAGGCGTGAATCGCGCAGGCGATGGCTCGGCTGCCGCGGACGCGCCGACGGTCATGGCCGCTGCCGGCAGCGGGTCGGATGCCTCGGGGGCGAGCTGGTTCGCCGGTTCGGGCGGTTCGGGCGGCTCGGCTGCAGCGGGCGCTTCGGGCGCTCCAGGCGGCTCGGGCACAGCGGCTGCGGCCACTCCGGACGGCGCGGGCTCAGTCGGCGCGGGCTCAGCCGGCGCGGCCAGCGGCGCAGCCCCGAACCCGGCAGCAGACCAACCGCACCTCGGTCCCGGCCTGGCCGGCTCCGCCGTCACCGCCGCCCGCTCCCTGTTCGGCCCGCAGACCGTGGTCGAAGCCGTCCAGGTCCTGGCCGAGCACCCGGACGCCGTGATCATCGCCGGCGGCACCGTGGCCATGCCGGACATCACCGCCGGCCGCCGCCACCCCGGCGCCGTCCTGACCCTGCACCGCTGCGCCGAGCTGCGCGGCTGGTCCACCGGCTCCGGCGAGGTGCTGCTGCACGCCGGCCTGACGCTGGCCGAAATGCAGCAACGCGACCTGCGCCAGCAGGTTCCCGCGCTGAACCAGGCCGTGCGGACGGTCGGCGCCCCGCACATCCGCGCGGTCGCCACCCTCGGCGGCAACCTGGTCGTCGGCCCGGCCTCGGCCGACCTGCCGGTGGTGCTCGCCGCGCTCGGCGCCTCGGTGCTGGTGGCCTCCGCCGACGGCGTGCGGACCGTGACCGTGTCCGACTTCTACGACCGCGACGGCGTCCCCCAGCTCGCCCCCGGCGAGCTGGTCGTCGGCGCGCGGGTGCCGGTCGTGGAGGGCATGCAGGGCTTCATGAAGATCGGCGTGCGCGGCGGCATCTCCCGCGCGATCCTGTCGATCATGCTGGCCGTGGACCCGGCCCGGCGCAGCGCGACCTGCGTGGTCGGCGCGATGGCGCTGGCCGGGCTGCCGTCCGGCACCGGCCGCGGCGGCCTGCCGACCCTGCTGCGCGCCGACCATGCCGACCGCTGGCTGGCCGAGCAGGTGGACTGGGACGCCGCCGCGATCGCCGACCCGACCGTCTATGAGACCTTCGGCCGCCTGGTCGCCGACTCCCTCGTCTATGGCGACGGGAGCGGAACCCTCGGCGGGGGCGGCGACCCGTATCGTCGTAAGGCCGTGGAGATCTGCGCCCGCCGCGCCCTGCTGCGCGCCCTGCCGCCGCTGGGCTGGCTGGACCAGGTCCGCGAGCTGCAGAAGCGAGCAGACTTCCAGCGCGCCAAGCAGCGGGTCGAGCGTGCCGAAGTCGAGCGCGCTGAACAGGCACGGAACCAGGACCAGTAGCCGGTAGTCGGTAGTCGGACAACAGTAGAGACAACAGTAGAAACGTGTCGGGCAAGGGGGACGGACCAGTGAGCCACAGGTGAGCGAGTCGGCGGTCGAATGGCCGGCCGTCGGCCTGACGCTGCGCGTCGACGGGCACGAATATCCGGTGCCGCAGGTGTGGATCGGCGACTCGCTGCTGGCGGTGTTGCGCGAGCGCCTGGACCTCGACGAGCCGCGCGACGGCTGCTCGATCGGGGAATGCGGGTCCTGTCTGGTGACCCTGGACGGCCGCCCGGCGGCGGCCTGCCTGGTGCCCGCGGTCGCGGCGGCGGACCGGGACGTGCGCACGCCCCAGGACGCGGCCTTCGAGGCCGCGCGCGAAGCGGTCGTGGCGGCCAACGCGAGCCCCTGCGGGTTCTGCGCCCCCGCGCTCACCGTCGCCATCACCGATCTGTTGCGCCGCAACGCCGATCCCGGCCCGGCGGCGATCCGCGAGGCGCTGGCCGGGCTGGTCTGCCGGTGCGCCGAATCGGGACGCTGGATCGAGGCCGTGGCCCGGGCGAAGGAGGCCGGCGTCGGGGACGGCGGCACCAGGGGCCCGGCCGGCGGCGACTCCGGCGAGATGGCCGTGCTCGTGATCGAGGCGGGGGAAACAGAGTCGTGACCGAGCCCAAGTTCCCGGCCGACCTGCGGGCCGAGGGCATGCTGTGGATGGGCGTACGCCGCTCTCCGCACGCCAGCGCGGCGATCCGCGGCCTGGACATGCGGGCGGCGCGCGCCGTCCCCGGCGTGCACGCCGTCCTGTCCGCCGCGGACCTGCCCGGCTACAACTTCCACGGCCCGCGCTCCATCGACCAGCCGGTGCTGGCCGCCGACGTGGCCCGCTACATCGGCGAGCCGGTGGCCGTGGTCGCCGCCGAGCACCCGGCGCTGGCCCGCCGCGCGGCCGAGCGGGTGCGGGTGATCTGGGACCCGCTGCGGCCGCTGCACGACCCGGATCAGGCCTCGACCGCGCCGCCGATCCACCCGGACGGCAACGTCCTGCACACCACCACCCTGGCCTTCGGCGCCGATCCGGCGGCGCTGGCCGATCCGGCCAGCGCCGAGTCCGCCGGTCGCAAGGTGGTCCGGGGCGAGTACGTCTTCGACGGCCTCGACGCCCGCCCCGCGGCCCCGGCCGTGGTGATCGCGGTGCCGAACGGCGAGCGCGGGATCGAGATCTACGTGGCGACCGTGTCGCCGCGCGGCGACCGCGAGGTGGTCGCGCAGTGCCTGGGCCTGCCGGTGGAGAAGGTGCACGTCATCCCGACCCGGGTCGGCGGCGCCGACACCCACCGCGAGGACGTCGGGCTCCAGGTCCAGGCCGCGCTGCTGGCGCTGGCCACCGGCCGGCCGGTGAAGGCGGTGGTGCCGCGCGACGCCCCGGCGCACCCGGGCCGTCCCGCGGCGTCGCTGCGCTACCGGCACGTGGTGGGCGAGGACGGCGGCCTGGTCGCGGTCGAGGCGGACATCCTGCTCGACGGCGGTGCCTACGCCTCCACCACGATAGACATCCTGGAGGAGGCCTGCCGGCTGGCGGTCGGTCCCTACCGGGTGCCGAACGTCCGGGTCACCGGCCGGGTGGTGCGGACGAACAACCCGCCGGCCGGTCGCGTACGCGGCGGCGGCGGGGCCCTGACCTGCGCGGCGTACGAGGCCCAGATGGACGCCGCGGGCTCGGCGGTCGGGCTGGGCGGTCTGGAGGTCCGGCTTCGCAATCTGCTGCGACCCGGCGATCTGATGCCGGACGCGAGCGATCCGCTGGGCAAGCCGGCCGCCGCGCCGGTGCCGATCCCGGACTGTCTGCACGAGATCCTGGACACCCCGATGCCGAGTTTCCCGCCGGGACCGGATATCCGCGAATACCCCGGAACCGTTGGCCGGACTGGGGAACTCACCCGGATCCGGCGCGGCGTCGGCGTGGCGCTGGGCATGGCCGACCTGTCGAACCCGACGCAGCTGGGGGAGTACGCGACCGCCGTCGTGCTGGTCTCGATGACCCCGGACGGCCCGGCCGCGACGGTCGCCTGTTCGGCCGTGGAGACCGGCTCGGGCCTGCACGACCTGATCCGCACCACCGTCGAGCGCACCCTCGGCGTCCCGCCGGAGCGGGTCGCCGTCCGGGCGCCGGAGGACCCCGGCTCCCTGCCCTCCTCCACGGCCGTCACGCACCCGGCGTGGGTACACGGCAGCGCGGTCGAGGCGGCCGCGAAACAGGCCCGTGCGAAGCTCTTCCGCTCGCTGGCCGAGCAGATCGGCATCGACGGCGGGCTGCTGAAGGTCATCGACGGCTACCTGGTGTCCCACGACGACGTCTTCCACCTCCCGCTGGACGACGCCTACCGCCAGTGCCTGGCGCCGGGCCGCGTGGTGCGCGGCGACGGCGAGTTCCGGATGCTGGCGATGCCCGCCCTCACCGGCACCTCCGACTCGGCCAGCGTCGCGGTCGGCGCGGTGCGCGCGGTCGTGGACGTGGACACCGAACTCGGGCTCGTGAACGTGGTCCAGGTGGCGATCGCCCAGGACGCGGGCCGGGTCGCGGTCCGGGACCGGGCCGTGCACCGCGTCGCCTCCGGAGCCGTGGCCGGCGCCGGCTTCGTCCTGTCCGAGGGCTCGGATCTGCCCTTCGGCTGGGGCGAACCCTCGACGATGGACGCCCCGGAGGTCGTGGTCGCCGCGTTGCTGGAGACCGCCGAGGACGCCAAGGAGGAGATCGGCCCGGACGGCCTGCCGGTCGCCGCGCCCCCGCTGGGCGGCATGAAGCCGGTCGGCGACCTGTCGGTGATGGCCACCCCGGCCGCCGTCCTGGCCGCGATCCGGGACGCCGTCGGCGATCCGCGGGGCGGTTCACCGCTTCGACTGCCGTTGCGACCCGATCGGGCGTGGTGGGTCCTGGAGTTGAGGTAATCTCGGGGGTCGGTCCTTACGGACCCACCGATCAACGGCACGGCAAGCGGGTGGAACAAGAGGAGGATCCGTGAGCATCTCGGCGGCCTCCCACCTGTCCCCGTCCTACCCCGACCGGGCCGTACGCGGCACCGCCGGGCGGCTGCGGGCCTGGCAGCAGGCGGCGCTGGACGAGTACATGGAGCACGAGCCGCGGGACTTCCTGGCGGTCGCCACCCCCGGCGCCGGCAAGACCACCTTCGCACTGCGGATCGCCACGGACCTGCTGGACCGGCACGTGGTGAACACCATCACGATCGTGGCACCGACCGAGCACCTGAAGACGCAGTGGGCTGAGGCGGCACACCGGGTCGGGATAAGGATCGACCCCAACTACAGCGGCGCGGCCGGCGGCACCTCCCGGGACTACCAGGGCATCGCCGTGACCTACGCGGGCGTCGCGGCGCACCCGATGCTGCACCGGCGCCGGGTCGAGGGTCGCAGGACCCTGGTGATCCTGGACGAGATCCACCATGCCGGCGACTCCAAGTCCTGGGGCGAGGCGACCTACGAGGCCTTCGAGCCGGCCGCGCGCCGCCTGGCGCTGACCGGTACGCCGTTCCGGTCGGACACCAACCCCATCCCGTTCGTCACCTACGCACCGGACAACGAGGGCATCCGCCGAAGCGTCGCCGACTACACCTACGGCTACGGCGCGGCGCTGGCCGACGGCGTCGTCCGGCCGGTCGTGTTCATGTCCTACGCGGGCCGGATGCGCTGGCGCACCAAGGCCGGCGACGAGATCGCCATGCAGCTCAACGAGCCGATGACGCAGGACGCTGTCAAACAGGCCTGGCGCACCGCCCTGGACCCGGCCGGCGACTGGATGCCGCAGGTGCTGCAGGCCGCCGACCGCCGCCTGCGCGAGGTCCGGCGCGGGATCCCGGACGCCGGCGGCCTGGTCATCGCCACCGACCAGGGCGCGGCGCGGGCCTACGCGGACATACTCAAGGACATCACCGGCAAGCGGCCCTCGGTCGTGGTCTCGGACGACCCCTCCGCCTCGGCCCGCATCACCGAGTTCTCCGAGAACGACGACCGCTGGATGGTCGCGGTCCGCATGGTGTCGGAAGGCGTGGACGTCCCCCGCCTGGCGGTCGGCGTCTACGCCACCGGCATCTCCACCCCGCTGTTCTTCGCCCAGGCGGTCGGCCGCTTCGTGCGAGCCCGCCGGCACGGCGAGACGGCCTCGGTCTTCGTCCCCTCGATCCCGACTCTCCTGGAGTTCGCGAACGAGATGGAGAAGGAGCGAGACCACACCCTGGACAAGCCGACCGGCGCCACCACCACCGAGGACGTGTGGGGCGAGGAAGAGGCACTCCTCGCGGAGGCCAACCGCACGGAGAAGGAACAGGGCTACGAAGAAGACCTCTTCACCTTCCAGGCACTCAACTCCGAGGCCGAGTTCGACCGCGTCCTCTACGACGGCGCCGAATTCGGCCTCCCCGCCGACCCCGGCTCCCGCGAGGAGGCGGAGTACCTGGGCCTGCCCGGACTCCTGGAGCCGGAGCACATCAAGGTACTGCTGGCCAAGCGCCAGCAGATGCACCTGAGCAGCGCACGCAAGAAGGCACTGCTCCGCTCCCAGGCCGAGGCCATCGTCGGCGCCGAGGAACGCCCGGTGATGACCCGCAAGCAGCTGCTGGAGCTCCGCAAGGAGCTGCAAGGACTGGTCGGCGCGTGGCACCACAAGACCGGCAAGCCGCACGGGACGATCCACGGCGAGCTGCGGCGGACGTGCGGCGGCCCGGCGGTCGCGCAGGCCACGGCCACGCAGTTGCAGAAGCGGATCGATATGGTGCGGCGCTGGGCTGCTGAGGGTGGTCAGTAAGTACTCATTGCTCATCGGGGATGGCTGTAGCTGTGATGCATGGGGAGTCGGCTTCAGTGCCGGTATTGATCGTCGGGGCCGGACTGGCCGGCCTGTCCAGTGCGGCGTTCTTGGCGGCGCGCGGTGTGGACGTGCTGTTGGTCGAGCGGCATCCCGGGACCTCGCTGTTCCCCGCGGCCGTGGGGCAGAACCTGCGCACGATGGAGTTGCTGGGCTTCGGCGGGATCGCCGAACGGGTGCCGATGCTGCCGCCGGGGCTGTCCGCGTTCCGGGTCCGGATCGCTGCCACGCTGCCCGGACCGACCTTTCACGAGACGGTCTCCGAGACCGACACCTCGCAAGTCAATGCCCTGTCTCCGGCCAGGCTCGGCACGGCGGGCCAGGACAAGATGGAGCCGATTCTGCGCCGGCGTGCTGAAGAGCTCGGCGCCGATCTGCGCTTCGACACCGAGCTGGTGTCCTTCGGCCAGGACGACGACGGCGTCACCGCCGTGCTCCGCGACCGCGACGGCCTGACGAGCGAGGTGCGGGCCGCCTACCTCGTCGCCGCCGACGGCAACCGCAGCGGCGTGCGCGAGGCGCTCGGCGTCGGCCGGCACGGTTCCGGCACCCTGGGGCACAACGTCAGCATCATCTTCGACGTCGACCTCGCCGGCCTGCTCGACCCGGAGCCGCCGACGCTGCACGTGCTGCACAACGAGCACGCCAACGGCGTCTTCATCACCGTCGACGCCGCCGTCAACCGGCACCTGTACAGCGTCAACTACGACCCGGCCGCCGGCCAGTCGCCCGAGGACTTCACCCCCGAACGCTGCGTCGAGCTGATCCGGCTGATCACCGAGCTGCCGGACCTGGAGCCGGATATCAGGGCCGTGCGACCGTGGGACACGGCCGCCATGGTCGCGGACCGCTTCCGCGTCGGCCGGGTCCTGCTGGCCGGCGACGCCGCCAAGGTCACCCCGCCCAGCGGCGGCCTCGGCGGCAACACGGCCATCGGCGACGCCTACGACTTGGCGTGGAAGCTCGCCGCGGTCCTCGACTCGACCGCCGGACCGGAACTGCTGGACACCTACGACGCCGAGCGACGCCCGATCGCGGACCGCGTGGTGCTGGAGGCGGAGCGCCTGGCGGGCAACCGCGGCCCGGCGACGGCAGGAGACGGGGGCAGGGAGGGCGAAGAGCTTTCCGACGAGCAGCGCGCGGCCAGGCTGGTCCTCGGCTTCCGCTATCGCTCGGCAGCGGTCATCAGCGATCCCGCGGACGAGGACTCCGCAGACACCGACTCGGCAGGCACCGACTCCGCAGGCACCGACTCCGCAGGCACCGACTCGTCGGACACTGACTCGGCAGGCACCGACTCGTCGGACACCGACTCGGCAGATACCTACTCCACAGATCCCGAGGACCCGAACCACCCGAGCGGCCGCCCCGGATTCCGCGCCCCGCACGTGTGGCTGCATCGCGACGGCGAGAAGCTGTCGACCGTGGACCTGTTCGGCCACGGCTTCGTATTGCTGACAGGAGCGGAAGGCGGAATCTGGACCGCCGCCGCGGACGATGTAGCCGCACGCCTCGGCATCACCTTGCAGGCCCACACGATCGCCGAGGACCTGACCGGCTACGGCATCGAAGCATCCGGCGCGAGCCTGGTCCGCCCCGACGGTGTCATCGCCTGGCGCACCACCGAAGCGCCCGACGACCCGGCAGCCGTCCTGCTCCAGGCACTCACGACAGTTCTGGCTCGCTGAGGTCTGCCCGAACTCCGGCCCGGCCCGCGATCCTCGCCACCTCGTCGAAGTCGGCCTCCGCATTGAGCGCACGCACGATCTCCGCAGTCAGCGCTTCCCCGCCGAACACCGCCCGCACCGACTCCAGGTCGATCTCCCGCTCGAAGTAGCTCTGAGCGTGTGACAGATACGCGGCGACGCTCCCGTCCGCGATGTCGTCGAACAGCCACTCCGACCCGTCAGTGAAGGGCGCATCGTCATCGAAGCTGACCGGCCCGTGCCGCCACGCGCTGTCACCCGCCTCGCGCCAGACGCACACGGTGGCGTCGAAGAAGTCCTCGAACAGGAACGCCTCCTCCTCGGTCCACCGAGCGAGCGCCGCCGGAAGCCCGTCGAGCAGGCCCGGCCAGTGCGCACGCGGCTCGTCACGCCAGGGCGTCGCCTCAGACATGTGGTCGAAACCGTAGAGGAACACCCCGGCCGACTCGAAGACGATGTTCCAGCGGTCGCCGCCGCCGTTGTCCATGTGGGCGAGGTCCACGCCGGACCGCCAGGCGGCGGTGAAGTGGTACTTCGGGTATTCGATGTCGAATACGGCATCCAGCACGCCGAAGGCGCGGCAGGCGGCACGCAGCGCGTCGGGCTCGGGGAGCCGGGCTGCCAGATCTCGAACGGTCACCTCGCTAGTGAACAGCCGACCGCCGACATCCAGCCCGCCGAAGCAACTGCCGAGTCGCCCAACTGCCGAGTTGCCAGTCAGTCGGCCTACAGCGCCGCCAAGCCACCGACCTGCCGCGCCGCCCCACTACCGAATCAACCCCACCGGCAGATCCCCGATCGAAGGCTTCGAAACATGCAGCACCTCATACCGCTCCGTAGCCTCGACATCCCCCGGCACCGCATCGGCCCACAAAGCGAACTCCACCAACTCCCACCGCGTCGGGTCGATCGCCAGCCCGACCGTGTGCGCCCCATCGCGCCGCGCCATCCGCTCAGCCTCCGCGGCCGTCTCCGCCAGCCACGCGCCCAGCGTGTCGTCGAACACCGGCACCGGTCGCGTCCGCCGCGAAGCCGCCCGCGGCAACGCCTCCGCTGCCCGCGCGGGTCCGGCGTAGTGCGCGACGCCCGTCCACTGCCGTACCGGTACCCGCCCGAAGCTGCGGATGATCCGCTCGAATCCGTTGTCCGCGAACAGGAAGCTGCTCATCGCGCCGGTGTCGCTCCAGAAGTAGAACGGAGCGTACTGATTCACCGGCGAGCCCTTCGCCGCCTCGCGGATCGCGTACGCCTTGAAGCCCACGCCCTCCCGTTCGTCGAGCACGGGCTTGGCCTTCTCCACCCGCTCGCGCAGGATGTTCATGTCGTAGTCGGCGGGCAGGGAGATCTCATACTGCATCGCGTACATCAGCGCTCTCCAAGCAAGGGAAGGATTCCGGCTATGGCGTTGTCGAACAGGGCGGGGTCGTCGGCCGCGCGGGCCAGCACGTAGCCGCCCTGCATCGCCGCGACGATCGCGGCGGCGGTGTTCGTGGGGTTCAGGGCCGGAGGCAGCGAGCCGTCCGCCACGCCCTCGGTGACCAGATCCGCGATCCGGCCGCGCAGCCGCGCCAGCGTCTGTGTGACCGGGGCCTTCAGCAGCGGGTCGGCCATGATGTCCGGGTCCTGCGTCAGGCCGCCGATCGGACAGCCGCGCAGTACGTCGCGCTGGCGCAGCAGGTAGGCGGTCAGGCGCTCGCGGGCGGTGCCGGGCCCGGTGAACTGGAGCTCGGCCAGGGCGCTCATCTCCTCGGCCGTGCGCTCGATGGCGGCGCGCGCCAGGGCGGGCTTGCCGTCGAAGTGGTGGTACATGCTGCCCTGGCCCGCCCCCGCGCGCTGCTGGATGGCCTTCGGGCTGGTGCCCACGTATCCACGCTCCCAGAGAAGCTCTCTGGTGCTCTCGATGAGCCGGTCTGCCGTGTCCATGACGCTGACTGTACATACTAGTAGGTACAGAGCGCAAGGCGTTCTTCTCTGCTGGCACGCCAAGTGCCATACTCCGCGCCATGACCCTTAAGGGAATGAAGCGTACGGCCCAGACCCTGGCCCGCCAGCCGTGGTTCGTGGCGGTCGGGAAGCACACCATCCCGCGCGTGGACCGTGTCCTGTACAAGGTGACGCGCGGCCGCGTCGGCGCCATGAGCCCGTCCGGCCTGACCGGGTTGCTGCTCACCACGGTCGGCCGCAAGACCGGCAAGGAACGCAACGTGCCGCTGCTCTACGTCGGCCACGAGGGCAAGTACTACCTCACCGGCTCGAACTGGGGGCAGGAGCACCATCCGGTGTGGACGCTGAACCTGATGGCGAACCCGGACGCGACGCTGACCGTCAAGGGCAAGAAGATCCCGGTCACGGCGCGGCTGCTGGAAGGCGAGGAGCGGACGGACATCTGGCCGGTGCTGACCAAGACCTGGCCCAACTTCGACGTCTACACCGAGCGCAGCGGCCGGGAGCTGCGGGTCTTCGAACTGACGCCGCGCTGAGGCGCGGTCTCACTTCAAAGCGGCGGAGATCTCGGCCGCCGCCTGGATCACCCGCGGCGCGATCTTGGCGCTGTCCAGCGGGGCGAACGACACCACCCCGACGCTCGCCTCCAGCCCCGGCACGTCCCGGATCGGCGCCGCGATCCCGTGCGCACCGGCCTGCAACTCGCCCTCGCTCACGGTGTAGAGCGACGCGGGATCCCTATGGCTGGCCTTCGATCCGGCAGTCGACCCAGAGCCCGACCCGGCAGTCGACCCAGCGCCCGACCTGGCCTTCGAGCCAGCGTTCAGGCCAGCATTCGGGCCGGCCTTCGAGTCAGCATTCGACCCGGCACTCTGGCCGGCTTTCGAGTCAGCGTTCGAGTCAGTCCTCGACCCGGCGTTCATCCCGGTGTTCATCCCGGTGTTCATCCCAGCGTTCGTCCCAGAGCTAAACACAAGCCCGGAAACCGAGCGCCCCAAAAGGATCGCCTTCCCAGCGGCCCCCTGAGCCAGCCGATGCCGCGACCCCACCCGATAGCCCACGTGGTAGTCCGTCCACGTCGGCTCGACCACCGCGATCGCCAGCGCGTCCGGCCCCTCGGCGACCGTCAGATGCGCCGTCGCCCCGACCTCCTCGGCCAGCCGCCGCAGCGGTGGCGTCGCGGCCTCCCGCAGCAGCGGGTGCACCCGCGCGGCCAGCCGCAGCACCCCGACCCCGAGATGCACCCGGCCGTCCGGGTCCCGGCGCGCCAGCCCGTGCGCCTCCAGCGTGGCGACCAGGCGGTAGCCGGCGGTGCGCGGCGCTCCGACGCGTTCGGCCAGTTGGGCGACCGTCAGCCCGGCGGTGGCGTCGGCCAGTGCCGAGAGCACCCGGATCCCCCGGTCCAGAGTCTGGCTGGTCTCCGGTTCCGGCGCGGGTTCGGTGCGGGTCATACGCGCAGCTTAGAACGTCGGTGGCGCATACTCGACGGATGGGCATCGACGATGATCTGTTCCGGCGGCAGCGGCTTCTCCAGGGCGAGGCGGAGGCCGTCCTTGACGATCTGGACCTGCTCGCCGTGCTGGAGGCCGTCGGCGATCCGATCCGCACCGGCAGCTCCGCGCTCGGCGTGATGGTGAAGCCGGACATCGACGTGACCACCGCCTGCACCGGCCTGGACCTGCCCACCTTCGACGCCGTCACGCAGCTCGCCGCCCGGCTCTCCCGGCACGAGCGGGTGCAGCAGGTGACGTTCCGGAACGACACCGGCGGCTGGAACGCCGAGCCCGACAAGTACCCCGACGGCCTGTTCCTCCAAGTCCGCTACCGCTCCACCCGCCCCCGCGACTGGGGCCTGGACCTGTGGTTCGTCGACGACCCCGCACGGCAGCCGGACCTGGCCCACCTGCGCACGCTGCTCCCGCGGCTCACCGACGAGACCCGCGAGGCCATCCTGCGCATCAAGGAGGAGTGGACGCCGCGTCCCGAATACGGCCGGCAGGTCAATGGGACGCTGATTTATGAGGCTGTGCTTGACGGGGGAGTACGGACGCTTCCGGACTTCGCGGAGTACTTGGAGCAGGACGCGGCAGCCCGGGCCTAGGCAGCCGCGCCACCCCGGCCCCGACCTTGCGCCCCACCCAGCGCCACACCGCCTCCGGCAGGAACACCGCGTCGGCGACCATCATCGCGGCCGAGAACAGCGGCAGGCCCATCACGACCGCGATCGAGAAGTGCATCCCGACCAGTGCCACCAGGCACGGGTACTTCAGCCACTTGCTGAACACGGCGAACGGGAAGGCGATCTGCACGAATACCGTCAGGTAAGCCACGATCGCGATCGTCACGCTCTGGCCGGCCATGAAGTTCGACAGCCCGGGCCACGGCCGGAACCAGTCCAGGTGCAGCGTGTAGTACAGCGCCGTCCCGTTCTGCCAATAAGAGCCCTGCGACTTGTAGAGTCCGGCCGCCGCGTAGACCACGCAGGCCTGCGCGGCTATCACCAGCACCGCCGCGTTGTGCAGGAAGGTGACGATCTCCTCGCGGGTCCGGTCCAGCTCCCCGACCGCCTGCCAGCCCGGGCTGTCGGGCCAGGTGAACTCCGGGATCCCGCGGGCCCGGCGCTTCTCGGCCTGCCGCCGCCTGCGCCGCGAGTCCAGCGACCAGACCGCTCCGCACCGGCTGAAGGCCAGGTAGATGGCCATCAGGCCCATGACGTTGTCGCCGCCGTCGGTGAGGAACACGTCGCGGCCGGTGAACGCCATTATGGTGAGCGCGAAGCAGACCGACGTGGCCCGGGTGCGCCAGCCCAGCAGCATCAGCAGGCAGATCAGGATCGCCGCGTGGTACCAGAACTGGAACCAGACGTTCCCGCCGTGGCCGAGGAACGTGTACCACCAACGGTCCACGGCGAACCAGTCCAGGCCCGGATCGTTGGCGAACTGCTGGTTCAGGGCCGGGGTCCAGGGGGCGTTCGGGCCCCACAGCGATTCGTGCTTCGGGTACTCGTGCAGCAGGAAGATCAGGTAGAGCGAGCCGTAGCCGATACGCAGGACCGCGGTGCCGTAGAGGGCGATCGCATGGGTGGTCAGCCGGGTGACGGACTGGCCGATCGTCTGGACCAGCCACACCAGCGGCTGGTCGCGGAAGCCGGGGCGCCGGGCGGCGGCCATCGCGAGTGCGACCGCCGCGGCGGCCGTGGCGTCGGCAGCGGCAGCGTCCCCGCCGCCGGCGGCCGCGTCGGAGGCGGCGGTCGTGTCGGTCGTGTCAGCCGCGGCCGTCGTGCCGGTCGTGCCGACCGCGGCGGTCGTGCCGGTCGTGCCGACCGCGGCGGTCGTGTCGGGCATGCCGACCGCGGCCGTCGTGTCGGTCGTGCCGGTCGTGTCGTTGACGTCCGAGGTCACGGTGCCACGCTCCCGTTCGGGCAGCCGTAGGAGACCACGTCGGCGGAGACCTGGCGCCACGGGATGATGTGCACCGACGGTTGCTGGACCTGGTTCGGGGTCTCGGCCGGCGCGATGTCGGTGGTGGTGACCCGGAACTCGATGTTCTCTATCTTGTTCGGCGCCACCCCGTCCTCCGCGCTGCGCGGCTTGATCCGCTCCAGCGCGATGTTCACCAGGTACTGCCGCATCATGTCGCCGCGGTCGGAGGTGGGGACGTCGTTGTCGTCATGGGTGGCCGCGTAGCCGTCGGTCCAGGCCCGGCGCAGTTCGTTCTGCTCGGTGTGGCCCGGGAACGGGTTGTGCAAGATGGTGTCGTAGTCCATCTGCGAGAGGTTGTACCAGGGTGTGACGCTGCTGTAGCAGTCGGTCGAGACCCTGGCCTCGATGGTGAAGTTCTGGGACATCGGGTTCGGCGCGAACAGCCGCCAGTTCTGCTCGAACCACGGATACACCCACTTGGCGATGGGTGTGGCGAACTTGGTGCTGACCGTGTTGGTCGGCGAGTTCGTGAGGAACGTGATGGTCAGGTGGTACATCGCCAGCAGCGAGATGCCGAGGACGGCGACGCCCAGGACCGCCCGGGACCACCACGGACGCGGTGTCTGTGGCCGGGGTTCCTGCTGCGGGGGTTCGGGAATGGGCGCGGCGGGTTCCTCGATCGGCTCGGACACGCAGCAAAACTAGCCCATATCGGCATCCGTGGTAACGCCGTTTCGGCAAGTCGTGACGTCCGTGACCTAATGCGACTCCTGAGAAACCCCTGGAGCAACCCTTACCCCTCCGGGTGCTCGGTGCCGTGCTCCGCGGCGCACACTTCGGTCAGCGGCAGCACCCGGTAGGGCACCGGATTCGCCATCGCGATCACCGTCGAGGTCCGCTGGATGCCCTCGAACGAGACCAGTTTGTCGATCACCCGCTGCATGTCGGCGTTGGACCGCGCGACGATACGGCACAACATGTCGCCGGCGCCGGTGATCGTGTGCATCTCCAACAGCTCCGGGATGGCCGCCAGATGCTCGCGGACCTCCGCGCCGCGGCCCTGCCGGATCTCCAGCGTCGCGAACGCCGTCACCCCGTAGCCCAGCGCCACCGGGTCGATCGCCGGCCCGAACCCGCGCACGACGCCGCGCGCCTGCAACCGGTCCAGCCGGGCCTGCACCGTCCCGCGCGCGACCCCCAGCCGCCGCGACGCCTCGAGGATCCCGATCCGCGGCTCCTCGGTGAGCAGGGCCAGCAGCCGGGCGTCCAGGTCGTCGATGGAGGGAACGGATGAGGGCATATCGGATGTTTCCCTTCCATGTCGGGTTTGCGATGATGTGTCGCTGGTCACACTGTACAGAAACGCTCCCCAAGGGGCACCAGTACTGAGCAGATTGTATAGCTCTCTGACCTCCTGTTGCGCACTTTGATCTGTGGATCGATGGTGAGGACATGACCGATACCGCTGTCACCACCGCCGCTGCCAGCCCGTCCACCGATGCCAAGGACCCGTTCCCGGTCAAGGGGATGGACGCCGTCGTGTTCGCCGTCGGCAACGCCAAGCAGGCAGCCCACTACTACTCCACCGCCTTCGGCATGAAGGTGGTCGCCTATTCGGGCCCTGAGACCGGACGCACCGACCGGGTGGCGTACGTCCTGGAGTCCGGCAGCGCGCGCTTCGTGCTGAAGGGCTCGGTCCGCCCGGGCACCGACGTCGCCAAGCACGTCGCCGAACACGGGGACGGCGTCACCGACCTGGCGATCGCCGTCCCGGACGTCTACGCCGCCTACGAGTACGCCGTCGCGCACGGCGCCACCGGCCTGGAGAAGCCGCACGAGATCGAGGACGAGAACGGCGTCCTGGTCCGGGCCGCGATCGCCGCCTACGGGGACACCCGGCACTCGCTGGTGGACCGCTCGCGCTACAAGGGCGTCTACGCCCCCGGCTACGTCGAGCGCGCGCCGCTGGTCGAGCCGAACGCCCGCATCTTCCAGGCCATCGACCACTGCGTCGGCAACGTCGAGCTCGGCCGGATGGACGAATGGGTCGAGTTCTACCACAAGGTCATGGGCTTCACGAACATGGCCGAGTTCATCGGCGACGACATCGCCACCGACTACTCGGCGCTGATGTCGAAGGTGGTCGCCGACGGCAGCCGCAAGGTGAAGTTCCCGCTGAACGAGCCGGCGATCGCGAAGAAGAAGTCGCAGATCGATGAGTACCTGGAGTTCTACGGCGGTCCCGGCGTGCAGCACATCGCGCTGAACACCGGCGACATCCTGGCCACCGTGGACGCGATGCGCGCCGCGGGCGTGGAGTTCCTGGACACCCCGGACTCCTACTACCAGGACGAGGAGCTGCGGGACCGGATCGGCACCGTGCGCGTGCCGGTCGAGGAGTTGCAGAAGCGCAAGATCCTGGTCGACCGGGACGAGGAGGGCTACCTGCTGCAGATCTTCACCAAGCCGGTGCAGGACCGCCCGACGGTGTTCTTCGAGCTGATCGAGCGGCACGGCAGCCAGGGCTTCGGCAAGGGCAACTTCAAGGCGCTCTTCGAGGCCATCGAGCGCGAGCAGGAGCGCCGCGGCAACCTGTGAGCCCCCGGCGGGGCTTCTACTGCAAAGTACGTAGTACCTGGTCATAGTGGCGGGTGTCTGGATTCCCCAAGGTTGCGTAAGGAATCCCGGCACCCGTACAGCTTTGGGCGGCAGTGTTCTAGGCTCGGTGATCGTGGAGAGTTCACCGCGTCCCGGTTATTACCCAGACCCCTCAGTGCCCGGATACATCCGGTATTGGGATGGTTCGAAGTGGGTCCCGGGTACCAGCAAGCCGATGCCGAAGAAGGCCGGTGGCGGCGCGGACGCGGATGTGGTCGTGGAATCCGGCGCGGTGCCCCCGCCGCCGCGGGCCGCCGGTGCCTCGGCTGCCGGGTCGTCGCAGGACGATTCGGCGGGCTCTGGGATATCCCGCACGGTCACCGAAGCGCCCGCCTCGTCGTCATCGCAGTCGCAGTCGCAGTCGCAGTCGCAGACGGCGAAGGCCCCGGCCTTCGCGCCGCCGCGTCCGCTGTCCGAGGTGAGCTTCGACGACGCGAAGCCCTCAGCGGACACGTTCCCCGGTCGCGGCGGCGCCCCGGAGTTCCCGGCCGCCATGCCGGACTTCCCGGCGGCCGCACCGGAGCCGAAGGCCCCGACGTTCACCGCGCCGAAATCGTTGTCGGACGCCAGTTTCGACGATTTGCTGCCCGACCCCATGCGCCTGTCACCGCCGCCGCCCGGCTTCGGAGCCGGGACCGGGGTCGGCGACCAGTCTGCGACGTCCCCGGTCGGCCCGGTGGCCAGCGCCTCCGGGATGGGCATCTCGATCACCGGCGGTCCGGGCCTGCACGTCGTGCCGAAGCAGACCCCCGCGCAGCTGTCGGCGGGCAGCCAGTCGCTGCGCATCCGGCTGCTGCGGCCGGACGGCAAGCCGTTCGACGGCCCGGAGATCACCACCGGCCCCAAGCAGTCCGACGGGCCGCAGGGCGCGTCCCGCACCGAGTTCGACGGCCCGCGCGGACCGAAGAAGCAGGCGCCCAAGATCGTGGTGAAGGCCGGGCCGCTGGAGCGCGCCGGGCACACGCTGGCGGTCCTGCTGATCTCGGCGATCGGCATCGTGCCGCTGGGCTACTTGATGTCGCAGTCGGTCCACGACCGCGAGGACAAACTCGCCGAGACGATCAGCGTGCCGACGAAGATGAACGTCCTGAACGGGACCTCCGAGGCCTACCTCGGCGGGATGGTCGCGGTGCTGCTGGTCGTGACGGTGCTGTACTGGACGCGCCTGAAGCGCCGGCGCGCGCGGTAGCTCACCAGCCGCCGGGCTCGTACTGGAAGTGCAGCATGCCCGGGGTGTTGTGCCGGGTGGGCGCCCGCGACCAGGACCAGGCGCCGATCGTGATCTCGACGCACAGATGGTGCGGATCCGCGATCGAGCGCCCGATCGTCCGCTGCGGCAGGGCACTGAGTCGCACGGCGGCGCGACGGAACGACTCGCGGCCGCCGGTGACGAACACCGTGTCACCGGCGTTGTCGAAGTTCAGCACGTCGCGGTACTCCCGGTGCAGCATGCGGGAGTAGTCCGGCTCCTCATCCGGATCCGGGGCCGGCAGCCGGGCCGTGTGCGCCGCGCCGCTGCCGAGCCGGGCGCGGATCGCCTTCCAGCGCGAGGGCCGCAGCTGGAGCGAGGCGTAGGACAGCACCAGATCGACGCTGTGGCCCTGGAAGCGCGACAGGTTCTGCCGCATCGGGACGTAGACGATCGATCGCGGCGAGGCGGCTGCCAGCGCCCACAGGACGGTCAGCTGCTTGAAGGCGTCGAGGTCGGCGAAGCCGGAGTACCAGAGGCTCTCGTCATGCAGGACCAGCCGCGGCGCCGGGCGGTCCGGGCGGATCACCCGGTACTCACGCCCGTCCATGCCGACATGGCTTATCCGGGTCCTGAGTTCCAGCTTCCCCGATTTCCCCGCCACGCCGGCCATCTTGCCCGGCCGCGACGGCGCCGGGCCAGCCGGTTTCGGCTAGGTGTTCGGCGACCGGCCGTGCTTCGGGCGGCGAGTGTGCTGCGACCGGCCGTGCTTCGAGCGGCGAGTGTGCTGCGACTGGCCGTGCTTCGACCGGCGAGCGTGCTGCGACCGGCCCTGCTCCGACCGGCGAGCGTGCTGCGATGCTGTGTTGGTGTTGGTGTTGGTGTTGGTGTTGGTGTTGGTGTTGGTGTTGGTGTTGGTGTTGGTGTTGGTGTTGGTGTTGGTGCCGGTGCCGGTGCCGGTGCCGGTGCCGGTGCTTTGCTCGGCCCTGCCGCGACGCCTTGTCTGAGTCTGCGCCGGTACCTCGCTCAGCCCTGCGCCGCCGACACGATCTCCACTCCCGCAGCCCGCATCTCCGCCAACGCCGCAGCCGTCGACCCCTCAGCCACCCCGGCGACCAAGCCGTCGAGCAGCCGAGTCCGCAGCCCGGACTTCACCGCGTCCAGCGCCGTGGCCCGCACGCAGTAGTCCGTCGCGATCCCGACCACGTCCACCTCGTCCACACCGCGGGCCCGCAGCCAGTCGCCCAGCGGCGTGTCCGCGCCGTCCACGGCCTCGAAGCCGCTGTACGCGGCCTGGAACGCGCCCTTGGAGAAGACCTCGTCGACGTGCGTGCGGTCGAAGTCCGGGTGGAACTCCGCACCCTTCGTCCCGGCCACGCAGTGCACCGGCCAGCTGCTCACGTAGTCCGGCTCGGCCGCGAAGTGCGAGCCGGGGTCGGTGTGCCAGTCGCGGGTGGCGACCACGTGCTCGAAGCCGCCGCGGCCCGGGCCGGCCAGCAGCCCGGTGACGCCGGCCGCGACGGCCGAGCCGCCGGAGACCGGCAGCGAGCCGCCTTCGCAGAAGTCGTTCTGGACGTCGACGACGATCAGTGCGCGCGTCATGCTCGGTCTCTCTTCTTAGGCGCTGTAAGGGTTTCAGGCGCTGTCTTTAACTCTGGCCTTAACGCTGGCCCAACCACGGGCCCAACCACGGGCCCAACCACGGGCCCAACGACGGATCCAACCGCTAGCTCGATCGTTAGCTCGATCGTTAGCTCGATCGTTAGCTCGATCGTTAGCTCGATCGTTAGCTCGATCGCTACCTTGAGGGCTAGCTCGGATACACCGTCGGAATCGCCGGCTCGCCCCGCGACAGCTGCGTGGACCACGGCGGCAGCTCGGCGCGCGAGGCCTCGTGCCGTTCGCGGATCTCGGCCAGCGTCGGCCGGGCGATCACCTCGCCCTTGGCGACGTACTGCATCAGCAGGTCGCGGCCCTCGGACTTCAGCGCCTCGGGCGCGGAGCCGGTGCCGATCACCTCCTCCTGCGCCACGCCGTCGGAGCCGATGCGGCGCCAGGCGTACTTGCGGCCGCCGCGGGTGGCCTTCTCAGAGGACTTCTTCGCCACCGGGACCATCGTCGCGCCCGGCTCGACGCTCGCGCCGCGCGCCACCAGCTTGTAGACCAGCCCGGCGGTCGGTGCGCCGGAGCCGGTGACCAGGGACGTGCCGACGCCGTAGGAGTCCACCGGCGCCGCGGCCAGCGCCGCGATCTGGAACTCGTCCAGGTCCGAGGTGACCACGATCTTGGTGTGCTTGGCGCCCAGCTCGTCCAGCTGCTTGCGCACCCGGTGCGCCATCCACAGCAGGTCGCCGGAGTCCAGCCGGACCGCGCCGAGGTCGGGGCCGGCGACGTCGACCGCGACCTTCACGGCCTCGGCGACGTCGTAGGTGTCGACCAGCAGCGTCGTGTCCCGGCCCAGGGTCTGCACCTGGACGCTGAACGCGTCGCGCTCGCTGTCGTGCAGCAGCACGAAGGCGTGCGCGGACGTGCCGGTCGTCGGGACGCCGTAACGGCGCCGGGCCTCCAGGTTCGAGGACGCCGCGAAGCCCGCCAGATACGAGGCGCGCGCGGCGGCCACGGCGGCCTCCTCATGCGTGCGCCGCGACCCCATCTCCAGGCACGGCCGGCCCATCGCCGCCGACGTCATCCGGGAGGCCGCCGAGGCGATCGCGCTGTCGTGGTTCAGCACCGACAGCACGAGGGTCTCCAGGAGCACCGCCTCGGCGAAGGTGGACTCGACGATCAGCAGCGGGGATCCGGGGAAGTAACACTCGCCCTCGGCGTAGCCGTGGACGTCGCCGGTGAAGCGATAGCCGGCGAGCCAGTCCCGGGTGACCTCGTCCACGATCCCGGACTCGTGCAGGAAGTCGCAGATGGCGGTGTCGAAGCGGAAGTCCTCCAGGGCGTCCAGGAGGCGTCCGGTGCCGGCGGCCACGCCGTAGCGGCGGCCGTCGGGCAGGCGGCGGGCGAAGACCTCGAACACCGAGCGTCGGTGGGCGGCCCCGCTGCGCAGGGCACCCTCCAGCATGGTGAGCTCATAGTGGTCCGTGAGGAGCGCGGTGCTGTTCACGATCTATCAGCGTAGTCTGGTGCAATGAGTGTCGCGCCGGTGGAGGTCGTTCCGGAGGCCACGGAGGAGACCCGGGCGGCCCCGGTGCAGGACCCGGTGTGGGTCACCGTGGTCTGGAACGACCCCGTGAACTTGATGAGTTATGTCACCTACGTGTTCATGACCTACTTCGGCTACAGCAAGGGCAAGGCCGAGCGGTTGATGCACGAGGTGCACAACCTCGGCAAGGCGATGGTGTCCACCGGCGGCCGGGAACAGATGGAGAAGGACGTGGCCGCGATGCATGGCTACGGCTTGTGGGCTACCGTGCAGCGCCAGGACGGCTGACGGACGCCGACGCCGACGCCGACGCCGAACACTTCCGGCCGACTCTCCGACTCTCCGGCTGACCGACGCCGACCGACGCCCACCGACCGCCCTATGACGCCTGTATGACGTCGAGCAACTGAAGAACCAGATCGGGGACCCCTACGTGCTGCAGCCCTTCAAGCGCCACCGCCGCTCCGGGGAGATCGTCGGCGCGTTCACCGACGGCCAGGCCGACGTCCTGCGCTTCCTGCTGACCGGCCAGCTCGCGCTGCTGGACGAGGAGGATCCGCTGGGCGACGAGCCGGACTCGCTGGCCGTCGCCCTGGGCATCGCCGACGGCCCGGTGAAGAAGCCGGACAACCCGGCCCTGGCCCGGCTGTTCCCGGACGCCTACGGCGACGCCGACGAGGCCGGCGAGTTCCGCCGGCTCACCGAGGCGGACCTGCGCGAGGGCAAGCGGGACCTGGCCCGCCAGGTCCTGGACACGCTCCGGGACTACCACCCCGGCGACAAGCTCGCGCTGGACGGCGACCAGGCCCGGGCCTGGCTCGGCGCGGTCAACGACATCCGGCTGGTCCTGGCGGTCTGGCTGGAGATCGAGGACGACGACGACAACCCCTTCGACCGCATCCGGGAGCAGGACGACCGCTACGAGATAGTGGTGATGTACCACTGGCTCGGCGCGTTGGTGGAGTGGCTGGTCGAAGCCCTGATGGGGTGAGACCGCCCGCCCGCACCGGGTGAAACCCGCGGCAGGGCATTGAGTCGGCCGCCCAGGTGTGCCAGCATCCTGCGTCATGACAGAGGCGCCAGAGGCGGTTTCCTACACCCCTAGGCGGGTGCGGCCGCTGGGCCGGCTCCAGATCGACGACTGGCGGGTGAAGCTCCACGGGCTTGGCGCGACCGGTGACGGCGAACTCGAACCCGCCGCCCGCGAAGGGGCCCGCAAAGCCGCGACGGAGGCCTTACCCCGGCCCGGGATCGGCGGCGGGCGCTACGGGGTCGGTTTCGTGATCGCGCACCGGTCGACGAACGCTTACTCCTACGTCGTCGGCTGGTGGTCGTATGGCTGTCTGCTGTCGACGGCCGCGTACTCGGCCCGGTTCTCCGATCCCGCGGACATCGCCCGCTGCCCGGCCCGGCAGGCCGGCTGCGTGTGGGAGCTCGCGGTGATCGACCACGAGCGGCGGGCCTGGACCCGGACCATGCTGCGGGCCGGGGCGGACGGTGATCTGGACGGGTACCTGGACACGGTGCTGTCCGGGAAGGTCTGATCGCGCCGCATATGAGAGCACTGCATCGGGAGCGGGCATTGAGAGCGGGCATTGAGAGCGTTGCGTTGAGGGCGTGACGAAAGCAGCGGGGCCCCTGGAATCCCAGGGGCCCCGCTGCTTGTGGCGCGACGTGGCTGACTAGTCAGCGGACTAGTTGGCGGACTAGTTAGCCGAGCCGGACTTGCGACGGGCAGCCATGACCGCTCCGGCGCCCAGCACCAGGGCTCCGGCGGCGATGCCCGCGTAGTCGAGGACGTCGGTGCCGGTGTGCGGCAGCTGCCCGATCTCCTCGTGGTGACGGTGGTGGTGGTGATGGTGGTGCTGCGGCGGCGTTCCCGGCGGAGGCGGGGTCACCGGCGGCGGAGGCGTCACCGGGGGCGGCGGGAAC
>NZ_JAAFYZ010000440.1 GCF_018274385.1 Catenulispora pinistramenti
GGTCGAGAGCGAGGGCGGGGACCGGAGCTGGGACGACCTGCGCCGACGCCGACTGACCGCTGCCCGCCTGGCCCACCGGGTCGGGGACATGGCCCGCGCCGCCCGGCTGGCCCGGGACGTGAGTGAGGGGGCTGACGTCGACACCACGCGCGAGGCACTGGCTCTGCTGGCCGAGGCGACGTACTGGACGCAGGGCCGTCCGGCCGCGCAAGCCGTACTGCGTCCACACCTCACCGGTCCGGTGGCCGATGAGCACCTGCGCGCGGTCGCCCTCGCCCTCGCCGCTGACTACGGCGACGGCCGGGAAACGCCGCGCCACGAACTCGTGCGGTTGGCGCTCGAGTCCTTCGATCGGGTGGGGGATGGTGCCGACGCAGCCGCGCTCTGTTCGGCGCTGCGCTACCAGGTCGGCGTCAGCTTGGACTCCGGTCAGGGGATCCCGGAGCCGGTCGTTGCTCGCATCGCAGTGTTACAGGGACGCGTTGCGCATCAGGTCAGCTGGACCCGGTTGTCTGTCGTGCAGGGCTTCTGGCATAAGGCTGTCGATGACCTGGACGGTTCCCGAGTCGCGCTGCACGCCGCGATCGCGCAAGCCCAGGCCGAGGGCGACGACGCGGTGCTGCCCACACTGTTCAGCCATCTGGCGCTCACCGAGTGCTGGGCCGGTGATCTGCGCTCGGGGCACAAGGCTGTCGCGGACGGGCTGAGGTTGGCCGCGCCCGGTGGCGTCGCGCCGTTGACGATGTATGTCGCCGATGCCCTGCTCCGCGTGCTCACCGGTGATCTCGACGGAGCCCGGAAGCTGATCGCCGAGCAGCGGGCCGACGGACGGGAGACGATTCAACCGCAGGGCGACATCTTCTACGAGCACGTACTCGGCCTGGCGGCGTTGCTCGACGGCGGCTTCGAGGACGCTCGCGAGCGGCTGGAGCGGGCGTATCGGCTGGCACAGGGTGCTGACATCCTGGAGCCGGGGCGGCGGCAGCGGCTGGAGCCCGATCTCGGGCAGGCCCTGGTGGCGACCGGGGACCTGGATGCCGCCGGCGCGCTGGCGGCTGAACAGCGAGAACTCGGCGAGCGGATGAGGCGGCCGACGCTCGTCGGCATCGCGCACCGCCTTGACGGGGCCGTGCTCGCCGCCCGGGACGACCTCGACGGCGCCGTTGCCGCGCTGCGTCTGGCGGTGGCCGCGCACGAGCGTTCTCCGCTGCGGCTCGAACTGGGTCGCAGCCTGCTGACCCTCGGCGGCGTCCATCGTCGGCGGCGGGCCAAAACCGAGGCGCTGTCGGTGTTGCGCGCTGCCGTCGATCTGTTCACCCGCGCCGGTGCGGTTCCGTTCGCGGCGCAGGCTCAGGCTGAGCTTGATCGCGTGCAGCGGGCCCGCTCTGGCGGCGTCCTCACCGCTACCGAGACCACGGTCGCCGAGTTGGTCGCCGGTGGGCTGAGCAACCGCGAGGTCGCTGAGCGGTTGGTGACCAGCGTGCGCACTGTCGAGGGCCACCTGGGCTCGATCTATCGCAAGCTCGGTGTGCGTTCGCGTACCGAGTTGGCCCGCCGCCTGGCTTAGCGCCGGGCCTCACACCGCCTGATCGATCGCGAGAAATGAACCACAAGCCATGACACAAGAACTGATCAAGTCTTCGCTGAACGCGCACCTGTTGGTCGTCGCGCGCCCTATCGAACTCGCCGCGGTGAGTGAACTGCTGGCTGACGCTGCCGAACGTCCCCGCGCGCTCCTGCTCACCGGCGAGGCCGGCATCGGCAAGTCGACGGTCTGGAGCGCGGGTGTGGAGTCGGCACGCGAAGCCGGGTGGCGGGTGCTCACCGCGCGCGGCGACCCGACCGAGACGGGGCTCTCCTTCGCCGGCCTCACCGACCTGCTCGATCCGGTGCTGGACGAGGTGCTGGACCGGCTGCCCGAGGCGCAGCGGGCCGCGTTGGAGATCGCGATGGTCCGGCGGCTGCCTGAGGGCGGGCAGCTCGGTCCGCACGAGGTCGGGACCGCCGCTGCCGCCGCGGTGCGCGAACTGTGCCGGGACCGGCGGCTGCTGGTGGCGATCGACGACCTGCCGTGGATCGACCGGGCGAGCATCGAAGCGTTCGAATACGCGCTGTCGCGGCTCGGCGGCGAGTGCCTGCGCGTACTCGCGACCCGACGCACGGCCAGCACGCTCGCGTCGGTCCCGTCGGTCCCGTCGGCGGCATCGGCCCTGTCAGCCCCATTGGCGCCGGGCCTGCTGCCTGCCGAGGACGTCGCCACGGTCCCGGTCACCGCGATCGACGTCGCAGCCGCCGCGGACCTGCTCGCCGACCGCCTGGACCTGCGGCTGCCGACCACCGCTCTGCGCGACCTGGTCGAGCACAGCGGAGGCAACCCGTTCTGGATCCTGGAGTTCGGCGCGGCACTGCGGCGTGGCGACGGCGATCGCGGCCCGCTGCCCATTCCCGTCGCCATCCCTATCCCCATCCCCGTCGCACTCGCCGACCTGGTGCGCGAGCGGCTGGACAGCCTGTCGCCCGACGCGCGGCAGGCCCTGGTCGTCACCGCGGCTCTGCCGCAACCAAGCCCGGCCCTGGTCGCCCGAGCGCTCGCCGACCGGACCGCGGACCCGGCCGCCGCGCTGTCCCGCGCGCTGGCCGACGGCGTACTGACCGCCTCCGAATCACCCCAGCGGC
>NZ_JAAFYZ010000441.1 GCF_018274385.1 Catenulispora pinistramenti
TTCGCCTTCCGCCTCCCCCTCGCCCTCCACGCCCTCGCTTCCCGGCGGCACCTGGAACCTGGGCGATCTGACCGTCACCCGCTTCGGCTACGGCGCCATGCAGCTGGCCGGGCCCGGCGTCATGGGACCACCCGCCGACCGCGACGGCGCGCTGGCCGTGCTGCGCGCCGCCGTCGAGCTCGGCATCACCCACATCGACACCGCCGACGCCTACGGGCCGCGCATCACCAACCAGCTGATCCGCGAGGCGCTGCACCCCTACCCCGACACGCTGCGCATCGTGACGAAGGTCGGCGCCACCCGCGACGCGCAGGGCGGCTGGCCGCCGGCCCGCGAGCCCGAGGCACTGCGCCGTGCCGTGCACGACAACCTGGAAACCCTCGGCCTGGACGCACTCGACGTGGTCAACCTCCGCCTCGGCAACGCGCAGGGACCGCAGCCCGGCTCCCTCGCCGAGGCCTTCGGCACGCTGGTCGACCTCCAGCACGACGGCCTGATCCGGCACCTCGGCGTCAGCAACGCCACGGCGGAGCAGGTCGCCGAGGCGCGCGGCATCGCGCCGATCGTGTGCGTGCAGAACATGTACAACCTCGCCTACCGAGGCGACGACGGCCTCATCGCCTCCCTCGCCGAGGCGGGCATCGCCTACGTGCCCTTCTTCCCGCTCGGCGGCTTCAGCCCGCTGCAGTCCGAGGCGCTGTCGGCGGTGGCTTCGCGGCTGGCCAGCACGCCGATGTCGGTCGCGCTGGCCTGGCTGCTGCGGCGCTCGCCGAACATCCTGCTGATCGCCGGGACGTCGTCTGTCGCGCACCTGCGGGAGAACCTCGTCGGGGCGGGGCTCGCGCTGTCCGACGAGGACCTTGCCGAGTTGGACAAGATCGGCCGCTGAACAGCGCTTGCCGCCTCAGTTCCCATCCGCGGTTGGCTGAGGACTGAAGCGGCAACCCTCTAGTCGCTATTCAACCGTCAGCACGATCTTGCCCCGGATGTGCCCGCGCGCGGCCCGCTCGTGCGCGCGGGCCGCCTCCGACAACGGGAACGTGCTGTCGATGGCGACGCGCAGTGTGCCCGCGTCCAACAGGCGCGCGAGTTCGGCCAGCTGCGCGCCGTTCGAGCGCACCTGGGTGAGCGAGGTCGTGACGCCGAGCCGCGCGGTTTCTTCGGGGTCGTAGTCGGCGAGGAACACCGGATACAGCGCGCCGCCGCGCTTGAGGGTGCGCAGCAGGCGGCTGCTGGCCGGGCCGCCGACGGTGTCCAGGACCAGATCGACGTCGTGCGCGACGTCCTCGGGCTTGGCGGTGGTGTAGTCGATGAACTCGTCCGCGCCGAGCTCGCGCAGGAACTCCTCGTGCGGGCCCGACGCCACAGCGATGACCCTGGCCCCCTTCCACTTCGCGACCTGGAGCGCCAGGTGGCCGACGCCGCCGGCCGCGCCGTTGACCAGCACCGTCGACGCCGGGCCGAGGGGCATGGGCTGGTGCGGCGCCGGCTGGAACGGCGACGGATGGTCGTGGCCGAGCTCGATCAGGAACTGCCATGCGGTCAGCCCGGCCATCGGGAAGCCCGCGGCGTGGACGTGGTCGATTCCGGACGGCTTGATGGCCAGGTCGGAGGCGCGCGCCGCGACGTACTCGGCGTAGCCGTGGCCTTCCAGTCCGGGGAAGCGCAGCATGCCGTAGACCTCGTCGCCGACAGCGAAGCCGGTCACGTCATCGACGACCTCCTCCACGACACCGGACACGTCGGTCCCCAGGATCGCGGGCAGCTGCATCGGTGGCCGCAGATGCTCCGGAATGGCGGACATCCCGTCGCGCACGTACCAGTCGGGCGGGTTGATCCCGGCCGCGTGGACCCGCACCAACACTTCGCCCGGCCTCAGCCCGGGACGCGGCACGTCCTCGTAACGCAGCACGTCAGGGCCACCGAACTCGCGCAGCATGACGGCCTTCATCAGGGTCTCGGGCATCATTTTCCCACTTCCCGCCAAGGACGGCTAGAATAATCGGAGCAGTGCTCCGAATATATCTGGAGCAGTGCTCCGCTTGTCAAGGAAGGGCTATGCGAGCTGACGCCAAGAAGAACTTCGACCACCTCCTGACCACCGCCCGCGACGTCATCGCCGAACACGGCGCCGACGCCTCACTACGCGACGTGGCACGCCGAGCCGACGTCGGCCTGGGCACCCTCTACCGGCACTTCCCGACCCGCGAGGCACTACTGGACGCACTGCTGCGCTCAACGTTCGACGAGCTGACCGCGACGGCAGACGAACTGGAGAAGACCAGCTCCCCCACCGACGCACTGACCACCTGGCTACGCGACTGCGTCGCCGGCGCCACCCAGATCCGGGGCATCACACCCCTGATGATGACCGCGATGGAGGACCCCGAGTCCGCGCTGCACGCTTCGTGCGTCACGATGCGCGCGGCCGGGGCACGACTGCTGGCACGCGCGCAGGAGGAGGGCTCAGCCCGCAAAGACCTCGACGGCGGCGACCTTTTCGCACTGGTCGGGGCGCTGGCGTGGCTCGGCGACCTGCCTGCGACCGCGCCACGGGTTGGGCACTTGCTTGAGGTGGTGACGAGCGCGGTTCTGGTTGGGTGAGTGGATTGGTTCGTGGGGTTGGGGCTGGGGCC
>NZ_JAAFYZ010000442.1 GCF_018274385.1 Catenulispora pinistramenti
CCCGTCCCCCGCCGCCCCGTCGCGGCCCTGTCCGCGGCCGGTGTGGCCGCCGCCTTCGGCCTGACCGCCGCCGCGCTGTCCACGACGGCCCACGCCGCCGCGGCCCCGGCCGCGCTCGCCTACCACGTCGGCTCGGCCGGCTCGGACATGGTCGAGCCCTGGCTCACCGTCACCAACACCGGCAGCGCCCCGCTGGACCTGTCGACCGTGAAGATCCGGTACTACTTCACCATCGACTCCGCGCCCTCCTACCAGTTCACCTGCGAATGGGCGCAGCTCGGCTGCGGGAACATCACCGGCACCATCGGCACCCTGCCCGCGCCGACCGCGACCGCCGACCACTACCTGGAGGTCGGCTTCACCGGCGGCTCCCTGGCCCCCGGCGCCTCCACCGGCGACCTGCAACTGCGGATGAACGCCGCCGGCTGGGCCCCGGTCGACCAGGCCGACGACTACTCGTTCAACGCCTCGCAGACCTCTTACGGCGCCAGCAACACCATCACGCTCGCGGTCGGCGGCACGATCGTCTCCGGGACCGCGCCCGGCGGGAACCCGCCGCCGACCAGCCCGTCCAGCAGTCCCTCCACCTCGTCGGGTTCCAGCGGCGGCGGCACACCGAACGGGGCCCTGTTCGACGACTTCTCCTACACCGGCCCGTCCGACCCGAACCTGGCCGCGCACGGCTGGGCGATCCGCACCGGCGCCGGCGGGCCGGGCGTGCAGAACTCCTGGGCCGCGGACACCTTCAGCTTCCCCAGCGACTCCAGCGCGCAGGGCGGGCACGTCATGGACCTGACGGCCTCCACCGACGGCACCACCTCCGGCACCAAGCAGGCCGAGATCGACACCACCCAGGAGAAGTTCTTCCAGGGCACGTACGCCGCCCGCGTCTACTTCAACGACGCCCCGACCACCGGCACCAACGGCGACCACGTCAACGAGACCTTCTACACCATCACCCCGGACAACTCCCTGTACAGCGAAGACGACTTCGAATACCTGCCCAACGGCGGCTGGGGCGGCCCGGCGAACTCGATGTACACCACCACCTGGTACAGCTCCGACGCGATGGACCGCGTCACCACCGACACCACCGGCAGCCTGCAGGGCTGGCACACCCTGGTCGCCACCGTCTACGGCGGCACCGTCACCTACTACATCGACGGCAAGCAGGTGTTCAGCAGCACCGGCAAGTACTACCCGCGCGAGGCCATGACCATCGACTTCAACGAGTGGTTCATCGACCTGCCGTTCACCGGCGCGCGGACCTGGAACGAGAAGGTCAACTGGGTCTACTACGCCAACGGCGTCGCGCAGTCGCCGGCCGATGTGCAGAACGCGGTCAACGGCTACTACTCGGCCGGGACCCACTTCACCGACACCGTCCCGAACGGCTGACCCGACCCCGCTCACGAACCGGCGGCGCGGCCCGACCTGAGACCGGGCCGCGCCGCCCCGGCACGCAGGCACCCGGACATCCGGACATCCGGACACCGGCAGCACCTGGGCCCACCGCACCCCGGCCCACCAAGCCGGGGTGCCCGACCCGCCACACCTGGCAGAATCATCCGACGTGACAGGCAGCCAGACCCGCCCGGCCCGCAAAGTGGCCACCGCCAAGCGCGACCGCGTGCGCGATCACCTGCTGCGGCTGATCGACACCGCCGCCCCGGGCACCAGCCTGGACTCCGAACGCGACCTCGCCGAAGCCCTCGGCGTCTCCCGCCCCACCGTCCGCGCCGCGCTCCAGGACCTGGCCCGCTCCGGCTACCTGGTCCGGCATCAGGGCCGCGGCACGTTCACCAGCCCGCGCAAGATCGACCAGCCGCTGACCGGCGACACCACCGACGGCGGCGCGGCACTGGCCGCCCCGTCGGCCGAGGGCACCTGGACCAGCCACGTCGTCACCTTCCGCACCTCCCCCGCCGGGCCTTCCCGCGCCGCCCGCTTCGACATCGCCATCGACGCGCCGATCCTGCGCATCGTGCGGGTCCGGCTGGTCGAGGGCGAACCGATCGCGATCGAGCGCCTGGACGTCCCGGCCGATCTGGTGCCGAACCTGGCCCCGGCCGACCTGGAATCCGGCAACTTCTACCACCTGCTGCGCGACCGGCACGGCATCGCCGTCTCCGATGCCGTGCAGACCATGGAACCGACGGTGGCCAACCCCGACCAGGCCGAACTGCTCGACATCGAGGTCTACGCCCCGCTGCTGCAAGTCGAGCGGACCACCAAGGACACCACCGGCCGGGTCGTGGAATTCGCGCACTCGGTGTACCGCGGCGACCGGTACCGGATCACCACGCGGCTCCACCTGGACGCCACTTCCGGCTGAACTGATCGTCTTCGCCACCTCCGGCGCTTAAAGAATCATTCCCGGAAGTGCATCAACCGCACGTCAACCGTCTTTGTTGACAGAACGCGGGTTCCGGACCTGAACACGAGGATTCCCCGGACAGAATCTCGGATATTCGAGCCCCGTCTTGGCAAATTCTTGACTGAATCACGCAGAATCCGGCGGTATTTTGACCAGCGGGTACCCACC
>NZ_JAAFYZ010000443.1 GCF_018274385.1 Catenulispora pinistramenti
GGGGCGAGGAGGCGGCGGGGCGGGCGAGGTCCGTCAGGTGGACCGTCTCGTCGTCGGTGAGGCGCAGGGTGCGCGCGATCGCCTTGAGCAGCCCGTCGGAGACACTGGTGGAGCGTCCCTGTTCGAGGCGGGTGTAGTGGGTGATGCTGACGTTGGCCAGCATCGCCAGCTCCTCGCGGCGGAGCCCGGTGACGCGGCGGCGGGACGGGTGCGGCGTGATGCCGACCTCCTCGGGGCGCAGTGCGGCGCGGCGGGACTTGAGGAATTCTCCCAGCTCGGACTGCGCGTCCATGGATACCTCCGGGTCGGCGGGCGGCGAGGCTGTCGCCGTTCACCTTCCATGATGCCCGCCGGTCCGCACGGCCGGGAGCCGTGAGGGTAGTCAAGTAATGACTACCCTCAGGCTGACTGCGCAAGGCTGGGTTCTGGCTGGGGATCCGGGCTCCGACGAGCCTGTTTCCCATGACTGCTATTGATACGAAGCTGGCCGGAGACGCGACAGGCAGCACAGCGCCGGCTGTACTGACTCCGCGGCTCCGGCTGATCCTGGTCCTGCTGCTCGCCACGCAGTTCACGCTGGCCGTGGACTTCGCCATCCTGAACGTCGCGCTGCCGGTGATCGGCCAGAGCCTGGGCTTCTCACTGGCGCACCTGCAATGGATCGGCACTTCCTTCGCACTGTGCGCAGCCGGGTTCACGCTGTTCTTCGGCCGGGTCGCGGATCTGTTCGGACGTCGGCGGCTGTTCCTCGGCGGCCTCGCGGTCCTCGGCGTGGCATCGGTGGTGGGCGGGCTGGCACAGAACCCTGAGATGCTGATCACGGCGCGCGTCTTCCAGGGGCTGGCCACCGCCGCGGTGACACCCGCCGGTCTGTCGCTGCTGACGACCTCGTTCCCGGAAGGGCCGCTGCGGGAGAAGGCGCTCGGGCTCAACGGAGCGCTGATGTCCACCGGCTTCACGACCGGCGCCATCCTCGGCGGCGTCCTCACCGATCTGCTGTCATGGCGCTGGGCGTTCTTCATCAACGTGCCGGTCGCGCTCGCGGTCCTGTTCATCGCCCCGACGGTCATCAAGGAGTCCCGGCCCGACGAGCGTCCGAAGCTGGACCTGCCCGGCGCCGTCACGGTCACGCTCGGCTTGCTGGCCATCGTCCTCGGCCTGGCCCAAGCCGGCGAACAGGGCTGGGGCTCGGCCGCCGCGCTGGCCCCCATCGCGGCGGGCCTGGCGCTACTGCTGGTCTTCTACGCCGTCGAGCGCAAGGTCCCCTCACCGCTGGTCCCGCTCAGCGTGCTCGGCAAGCGCTCGGTGGCGTGGGGCAACGTCGCAGGCCTGATCGCCTTCCTCACCGAGACCTCACTCGTCTTCCCGCTGACCCTCTACTTGCAGCGCGTCCTCGGCTTCTCCCCACTCGCCGCCGGCCTGTCCTTCGGCGTCCTCGGCACCGGCACCGTCCTCGGCGGCACCATGGCCCCGAAGGCCATCGCCCGCCTCGGCAGCAAGCGCACCCTGATCACCGGCGGCCTCCTCCAGGCCGTATTCACCGCCGCCCTCCTAGGCCTGGGCGCCGACCGCACCTGGCTCTGCCTGATGCTGACCGCCAGCTTCCTCGGCGGCATCGGCAACATGCTCGCCATCGTCGGCTTCATGGTCACCGCTACCTCCGGCCTAGCCGACCACGAACAAGGCCTCGCAACCGGCCTGGCCACCATGACCCAACAAGTGGGCATCACCATGGGCACCCCCATCATGAGCGCCATCGCCACCGCCACCATGGCCGGCACCGGCGCCACGGCCATCCTCGGCGGCCTACGCGTCGCGATCGGCGTGAACGCCGGCATCGTGCTGGTGGGGGTGCTGGCTGTCGCGGTGTTTCTCCGGGATGATCGGGGGACCTTTGCTCGGTAGTTTTTGATGTGCTGGTTGCTGGTTGCTGGTTGCTGGTTGCTGGTTGCTGGTTGCTGGTTGCTGGTCGGGGTCCGTTCTCGGTCGGCGCTGCGGGGCCTGTTCTTCCAGAGCTTCGGCTAAGGGGGGTGGAGTTTGCGGGCCAGGTTGCGGTTAGTCTGTGGATTTCAAAGCTTTTTACGGCCTTCGGTCATAGTTGTGCCGGTTCGGGGTTCGGGTCGGCAGGTGTGTTTGTCGGCTGCCGGTTCGCGCGTTCACAACCCCGCCGCACCTCAGGCCTCTTCAACTCCAGCAAGCCAGCGCAAGGTCAAAAACTGTGATGAAGAGCCGGGCCTCCGGCGGGCCTCGGCAACCTCAGGGAAACTTGCGCGGTTCCCTCGGGTGGCTGGGTGAGTCTCAGCGGTGGCGGTTTGTGGGGTGGTGCGGTCCGTTCCCCTCGGTCGCGTCGTCAGCCCGGGGGGTACAGCACCGGTGTCCGGGGGTAAAGTCCGCG
>NZ_JAAFYZ010000444.1 GCF_018274385.1 Catenulispora pinistramenti
GTCATGGGGTCGATGGTAGGCGACGGGGGTGACAAGTACCTCTTCACCTGGACGGACGGCATTTCCCGCGACCCCGCCACGCACCCGGGTAGCTTCCGATAACGGACCGAACAACGCCGCCCCCGCCGGAAGGACCCCGCCATGACCACAGCGATCCGCAGCCAAGTGATCCCGGTCTCCGACCTGGAAGCCGCGAAGGCCGTCTACACCGCGCTGCTCGGTGCCCCGCACACCGACCAGCCGTACTACGTCGGCTACAACGTCGGCGGGTTCGAGGTGGCGCTGGCGCCGGGGGATGTGCAGGGCGGGCCGGTGGCTTACGTCGACGTGGACGATCTGGACGGGACGCGCGAGACGCTGCTCGCGGCCGGTGCCACCGAGCGGACCGCGCCGCAGCAGGTGGCGCCGGGGGCGCGGGTGTGTGTGCTGCTCGACAAGGACGGGAACGCGATCGGGCTGCGGGGGAAGTAGCGCACCTACGCTTGCGGTCATGCGCATCGGATTCGCACCGCATCGCCTCTGGCCCACCGATCCCGCCGACCTCACCGGTGTCCTGGACACCGCCCGCCGCGTCGAACGGCTCGGCTTCGACCACGTCATCGTCGGCGACCACCTGCTGGCCGGCGACCTCGGCCTGTCGCCGGATCCCATGGTCCTGTTGTCCGCGATCGCCGGTACGACCTCCCGTATCCGGCTGGCCACCAGCATCCTGATCGCCCCGCTCTACCAGCCGGTCGTCGTCGCCCACCAGGCCGCGACCCTGGACGCGGTCAGCGGCGGCCGCTTCGTCCTGGGCGTCGGCACCGGCTGGGACCGGGCCGAGTTCGACGCGGTCGGCGTCCCCTTCACCGGGCGCGGCAAGCGCACCGACGCCGGCCTGGCCACCATGCGCGCGCTGTGGCGTGGCGAATCAGAGGTCTGTCTCGGTATGCCGCCCCGCACCCCGGACGGCCCGCCGATCTGGGTCGGCGGGGGCAGCGATGCGGCACTTCGCAGGGCCCTGCGATTCGGCACGGCCTGGCACGGCTCCGGCGACCCGGAGGCCGTCACCGCCACCCGCGCCCGCCTCGCCGAACTCGCCGAGGACACCGGCCGCGACCCGGACACCCTGGAGGTGACCATCGTCAGCATGCTGGTCCCGCCGGGCTTCGAGCTGTCCGGCAAGTCCCCGGGCCCGCTGCTCGGCGGCGACCGGCCGAGCAGGGAAAGCATCGTCGAGGAGCTCGGCCGCCTGGCGGAGGCCGGGGTCGGCACCTGCTCGATGTGGGCGCCGGTGGCCGCGGCCGCGTTGCCGGACGTGCTGGAGTGGGCGGCGGCCGAACTCAAGTGATCCAGTGCCGGCGTCCGTGATACCTTCGGCGACGCCGTGCACCGTGCCGACCTGAGGAGGTGAGTCCGATCAACGCTATGACAGGTCGGAGCTCCCTCCCGCGCATGGCCTAGGGAGCGCCCGCACAAGGCTTCCAACAGGTGGGAAACGCTATGCGCTTCACCTCTCAGACGTCGTCCGACGGCGTCACCGAACAACCCTTCATCCTCGACGGGACTCCCGGCCGCGACGACCTCCCCGGCGTTCTGTGGACGCCGGAAGGCGCCACCGGCCCGCGCCCGCTGATCCTGCTCGGGCACGGTGGCGACCGACACAAGCAGGCCCCTGAGATCGTCGCCCGCGCCCGGCGCTTCGTGACCGAGGGCGGCTTCGCCGTCGTCGCGGTCGACGCGCCCGGCCACGGCGACCGGCCCGTCCACGAGCGCTACAACCGGATCGCCACCCAGAGCCAGGCACGCATGGCGGCGGGGGAGCACCCGGCTCAGCTGATGGCCGAGTTCCACGTGCTCGTCGCACAGCAGACCGTGCCGGAGTGGCGCGCCGTGCTGGACGCGGTCCAGCACCATCTCGGCCCGGCCCCGGTCGGCTACTGGGGCGTGTCGCTGGGCTGCGGTCTCGGCGTCCCGTTCGTCGCCGCCGAGCCCCGGGTACGCGCGGCCGTGTTCGGCTTGGGCGGGGCACACGCCAACGCGGACCAGGCCGCGCGGATCAGCGTGCCGGTGCAGTTCCTGGTGCAGTGGGACGACGAGCGCGTGCCGCGTGATCAGAGCCTGGCGTTGTTCGACGCCCTCGGCTCGGCAGAGAAGACCCTGCATGCCCACTCCGGCGGACACGGGGACTTGCCACAGTTCGAGACGGACGACGCACTGCTCTTCCTCACCAAGCATCTGAGCCCGCGCGGCGTTGACGTTCCCGAGGCCGACGTCAGCTAGTACCGCATCAGGCAACCCTTGCCTGGTAGTTCGCGACGTGTCGGTCGCCGGGCGGGATTCGTTGGTGGGTGGAGTTTGCTGGGGTGCTGGGGTGCTGGGGTGCTGGGGTGCTGGGGTGCTGAGGTGCTG
>NZ_JAAFYZ010000445.1 GCF_018274385.1 Catenulispora pinistramenti
GCGGGGCCGGGTTCGACGTCGGGTTCGACGTCTGGATCGGCCACGGGACCGAGTTCGGGCTCGGGTTCGGCCTCGGGGTCGGGGTCAGGGTCAGGGTCAGGGTCGGGCTTGGCCTCCGCGCCGGGCCTGCCGTCCTCGCCGACACCGGCCCAGCCGTTGGCGGTCCCGGTGATGCTCGGCCCGACCGGTCTGACGCTCGTGGGGCAGTCGTCCGTGGCCGGCACGGTCACGGTGCAGCCGCCGCCGCAGCAGCAGCCGACGCCTTCGGCCCCGTCGACTCCGTCGGTCCCGTCGAGCAGCTCTGCGACCCCCGGGCCGACCACCAGCAGCACCGACGGCTCCGAGGCCACCCCGAGCGCGTCCGGCACCCCGACCCCGACCCCGGCGCCGGCCAGCTCGAACGACGCGGCGGGCACCCCGGGCGCCGGGTCCTCCTCGAGCAGCCCGACGATCCTGGTCGCGGCCGGGCTGCTGGCGGTGTGTCTGGCGCTGCTGTTGTGGTGGACGCTGATGAAGCGGCGGGAACGGATGGCGCGTGAGGACGTAGTAGGCGAGGACCTGGGTCAGTAGCAAAGAAGACCTGGGTCAGTAGCAAAAGGGGGACCGGCGGCCGCCGCCCCATGGCGGCCGCCGGTCGTTCGGGTGCTGTACTCGCTGCCGCGGCTTCGGCTACAAGCCGCGCTTGGCCAGTTCGTCCAGCAGGTTGTGCTTGCGCGCGTTGGCCGCGCGCAGTCCCTCGATGTAGGCCACGGCCTCGGACTTGAGGTGCAGCCGCTGGTACGCCGCCTTCAGGTGCTGGAGGTAGCGCGCGGCTTCGGCGTAGTCGCGGCGGTTCCGGGCCGCTATCCGCGCCTCGATGTGCTTCTTGTAGACCGGGATGGCGCTGGCCGGGTCGGTCAGGGCCCGGACATCGGCAAGCCGCAGTTCGGTGTCGTTGACGTCGGTGCCCGGCGCCACCATCTCGTCGACCCGCGCGGCGAGATGCCGGCGCAGGTCGTGGTCGTCGTGCGCGCAGTCCAGCAGCAGGCCGATCAGATCCTCCCGGTCCAGGATCCCCAACAGCCGCCGCAGCCCCGCGATCTCCCGCTGCGCGGCGATGAACTCCGCGCTGCGCGTCTTCTCGACCGGCCCGTCCAGATACACGAGCCCGACCGCGACGCAGTGCCGACAGAACTCCCCGACCATCCCGCGCGGGCAGTCGCAGGAGTAGTCCAGACCGGCCGGCCGCCGGTCCAGCCGCACCTGCCACGGCTCCGACCCGTAGACCGTCGCCGTGATCTCCGCCCCCGAAGTCCCCAGGGCGTCGACGGCCGGGACGGAGGCCACCCCCCGCTGATAGGAACGCGGCCCAGCCAGCCGCTCCAGATCCTTCTTGCTGAAGAATGCTGTCATACACACATTCTAGCGAGCGGGTCTGACAAAGTCGGGGCGCAACCGGACGCTTTATCCCAAACGCAGTCGGCGAAACGCGGGGGTGCGGATCGTCGTCGAGGCGTTATGCGGGCTCTGCGACGGCGGTTGCGGGGTGGCGCGATAGAGCTGCTCTGGCGCGATCCGGCGCTTGCGCCTCAGCAGCCTGAGAAGGCCGCCAGCCAGCCGAACCCGCCGAGCCCGGCCGGGTCGGTGAGCTCGGCCGCCGCCGAGGCCCGGCTCAGCCCGCGCAGGTACCCGAGCGGATCGGACGAGGCCAGCGCCAGATCCGGGCGCGCGCCGGAGATCCCCAGCTCCCGCAGGTAGGCACGCTGCGTGGTCAGCACGGTCTCGATCCCCGGCCCCAGCGCCGCCGCGCAGGAGTCCAGCGCCACGTGCGCGGTGATGTCGCACGTCCCGTCCGGCACCGCGGGCACCTGGTGCCCGTCCCGGTAGCCGGTCAGCGTGCCGAAGCGCGGACGGTCGGCCGCGGTGTGGGAGTAGTCGACGGCCACCGCGACGCCCCGGTCGAGCCGGTCCACGAGCCAGCGCCACGCCGCGTCCCGGTCCAGGCCGATCTCGGCCCGGGCGCCGGGTTCGCCGCCCAGCGGCCACCACCGTGCCAGCCACTCCCGCTGCTCCGCATCGGGCACGGTCCCCAGTCGTTCCGTGCCACTGTCCGCGCTCGCCTCGGTCCGGTCCCCGACCGCCGCCTCGGCGCCCGACCGCTCCGCTTCACCGGCCGTCCGCACCTCCGCGCCCGACGGCTCCGCTTCACCGGCCGTCCGCACCTCCACGATCCGAGTGACCCCGTCCGCCCCGACCTCAGCGACGTCGCACACCACGTTGTCCAACCACTCGTTGGCCACCACCAGCCCGACCACCCCGCTCGGCGCCGCCCCGGCCCACTCCACCGC
>NZ_JAAFYZ010000446.1 GCF_018274385.1 Catenulispora pinistramenti
CGGGCCTGCTCATCGGCGGTGACCAGTGCGAGCATCGGACTCGCGTCGTTGCCGAGCCGCACGGAGGTGACAGCCACCCCGTCCAACCCGAATAGCCGCGTCGTATCGTTGACCAAGCCCGTGGCCTTCCGTTGATCCTTCAAGTCTCAGCAACTCGAATGATCACAGAACGTCACGGGCGCTTCGCTGCCATCAAGACCCTGATCCAGCGGGACGGTCGAACATCACGGCCAACTTAGATGAGCCGGCATCGGCCAAGCCAGGTGTGAACTCCGCAGCTCGGAGGCTAGCCTGAGCCTCCTCGAAGAATAGGACGTCCTGCTGCTTCCCGGCAAGGGCTGCCTCACGATGGCCGATGATTTCATGGCCGAGCCCTCCACGCATCGAGACCAGCGAATTGGCGGATTCGGCGACCGTACTGGGATAGGCGTCCAGCCCTACGTACAAGACGTCTTGCCCGAAGAGACTCGAATACGCGGTATTCATGTTGTCGCTGATGATGATTTTATCTTCCGGCATCCCAAGTTCCAGCGCTGTCTGCCTCGCCTCCTCTCGCTGCCCGTCAGTCAAGAAGTCTTTGTTTCGACCACCTTTGGATACCTGCCAGATGCCGCCTTCCTTGTCCAGCGACCGTCCGGCGGATCCTTCGGCATCTTTTTCAGCATCGGTAAGGGCGTCAGCCTCAGCGCCCTCGCCTTCTTTGCCGAGCTTGCCCAGTACGCGACCACCCGCGAATTGGAGCCCCAACATGCCGGCGCCGAACAGCGCGTCCTTGAAGTGCCCCTGCATGGCATCGCCGGTGATCTCCAACCCGGTTCCGGCCAGGGCTATGAGGTTGTCGGCTTCGGCCAAGCCAGCCGTGACGACGTCCACACCCGGAATCCAGGACGTCGCGAGCGCGAGCACGTCCAGAAACGGAGAGAGGTCGTTGGCTATCTCGGCGATCTTGCCGCCCCATTCAGCCAGGTCCGCGCCAATGTGCTCCCACCAGTGCTTGTTGTGGATGCCGTCCGACTGCGCGTGGTGCAGCGCTTTGGCGCAGTCCTTCGCTGCTGAGAGGCGGTCGTCGTGGGCCTGGTTCGCCTGCGCTGTCAGCGCGGCCATGTGGGCCTTGGCGTTGTTCAGGTTGCTCTGCGCGGTGTCATGCGCGGTCTGGGCGTCGGTGACGGCCTGCGGGTTGGGACTGACGGCGTGGTTCTGATGCGCAGTCTTCAGATCGTCCGCGGAGGTATTGGCGTTGGTGGTGGCGCGTTGGAGATCGACCTGGGCGTCCTGGGCCTGCCGCAGAGCCGAATCAGCCTTGGACTGCGCCGCCTGCAGCTTCGGCGCATAAACGGACAGGGCATCGGAGGCCTCGCTATAGGAGGTGTACAGCTTCTGTAGCCGACCCGGCAGCGGACCATAGGCCGACCTAAATGCATCAGCGGTCTGACCAACCCACTGCAACGCCGCCGTGTCAGAACCGAACGAGTTCAGGCTCCGGCATGCCGACTCCACATCGTGGGCGAAGTCGCCGAACTCCTTGGCCAACGCCTGCACCGACTCCACTACACCAGGTGTCGGATCACCATCCAGACCCAGAATGTCCCAGCCAGATGGACGCACCATTAGTCGAACCCTCCCCCGAATACGCTGCTCTATCCCTGCATCAGCAGCCCCTGGAGCCGACAACACTGGCTCCAGCCCTCCCTACACAACGAGAAACGAGTGTACAAAGCGGTCACGATCTCGGTAACCCCTGAGCATGATTCGGTTGCGCTCTGTACCGGCGTACTGGGAGTCGTCCCCTGCCGGTCGGGGAGATCGAACAGGTCGCGGAGCCGCGCTCGGCGCACCACACTGGTCAAGGCTTCGACGCGAGCGACGGCATCTATGCCGTCGCAAAGCTCCAGAAAATAGTCCCTGACCAGACGAATTCTGATCAGGATTGCGCCTCCCGCGCCTCGCCGCCGAGCGCCCGCCAGACCAGGGTGGCGGTGCGCGTTGGCCAGTCGGTGGGGATGGGGTCGCCGGCGAGGGCGCGGCCGTACCAGGTGCCGGTGCACATGGGGACGGCGAGGGTGAGGTCGGCGTCGTGGTCGATCTGGCCTAGGGCTTGTGCCGCTTGGAGGATGGCTGTGATGCGGTGGCGGCGGGGGTGGATCACTCGCGCTTGGTAGCGCTGTTGGACCTGGGGGTCGGTGTTCTCCTGGAGCATGGTGCCGACCAGGGACAGGCGGCCTGGTCGGGAGACGCCGCGTTGGAAGTCGGTCAGTTCGGCGACCAGGGCGGTGAAGGGGTCGGGGATGGTG
>NZ_JAAFYZ010000447.1 GCF_018274385.1 Catenulispora pinistramenti
GACCAGCAGCACGAGCGCCCCGGCGCCGTTCGACGCCTCGGCGGCGGTCTCGGCGGCGCTCGGCGAGATCGGCGCCGCCCGGAACCAGGAGAGCGTCAGCGCGCTGAGCGTCGACCGGCTGCTGACCAAGGCGGCCGCGCTGCACTCCACCGACATGGCCCGCACCGGCGACTTCAGCCACATCGGCTCCGACGGCTCGGACCCCTTCAGCCGGGCGGCCGGCGTCGGCTGCCTGACGCTGTCCCAGGAGCTGATCGCGCACGGCAAGCCCGGTGACGACGTGGTCGGCGCGCTGCTGCGGGACCCGGCCTCGCGGCGGGCGCTGGTGTCGTTCTGGAACACCGGGATCGGGGTCTCGGCGCAGCTGGACCCGACGACCGGCGATGTGTACTGGACGATCGAGTTGGGCTGGTTGTAACGCTGGTTGTACCACTGGTTGGAGCGCTGGTCGGAGCCGTGGCTGGAGCGCTGGTGGGAGCGCTGGTGGGAGGCCGCGGTCGGCCGCGGTTCACCCGCAGAGCGGAGAAAACGTGATGCGGCCCCGCCTCGGTCGTTGAACCAGGGCGTGCGTAAACCAAGGATCGAAGACCTCCGTCCGACCCGGCTCCCGGCGACCGTCCTCGCGGCGACGGTCGGCGCCGGCTCGGCGGTGCTGCTCATGCTCCGCCTGTTCGTGCCCCGACCGGTGGGGGTGGCCGACAACTACGACGGCGTCCGGCTGATGTGCCACCTCGGCGTCGACGTGCGGCTGCCACGCAACACCCCCCGGCTGCGCGACTACGTGTACTACCGCTATGACCACCTGGCGCACTTCGGCTGCCAGCGGCACGCGCTGGGCTCGATCCGGCTGCCGGACGTGCCCTACCAGAGCAGCCAGCTGCTGGTGCTCTACGCGGGCCGGGCGCTGACCAGGCTGCTCGGCCTGCCCGGCTACCTGGACCTGCGGGCCGTCGGGATCGTGTGCTGCCTGCTGATCGGCGCCGCAGTCGGGCTCCTCTACCGGATCGCGACCCTGCGGCACCGCTACCGGCTGCTGCTGTGCGCGGCCGTGGTCGCGGTGGTCGGGGACACGGTGTTCATCGACTACGCGGTCTCGCCCTTCAGCGAGATCGCGTCCATCATCGGGCTGCTCTACGTCGCGGTCGGGGTGCTGATGCTGGCCGGGCCGAGCCGCCGGCGCCGGTTGGCGGGAATCGCCGTCACCGGCATCTCCGGGCTGTTCCTGGCCACCGCCAAGACCCAGAACGTGTCGGCGGTGCTGCCGCTGGCGCTGCTGCTCCTGCTGCCCGCCATCCCGATGCCGGTGCCGTCCCGGCCCGCGCGGCTGGCCGAGCTGGCCGGCCGGGTCCGGCTGCCGGCCCTGGACCGACGGCTGCGACACCGGCTGACCGGCCTGGTGGCCGTGGTGGTGATGACGGCCGGGGCCCTCGCGGTGTCCGGCAACGAGGACAAGCGGACCGCCCAGCTGACCGAGGCCAACTTCGTGGTCGTCACCCTGCTCCCGACCTCGGCCCACCCGGAACGAGACGTCGCCGAATTCGGCGCACCCTCCTGGCTCGCCGACTACGCCGGGGCGCCGCCGTGGTGCGCGCCGACGACACTCCAGGACAGCGCCGCGTATCAGAAGTTCACCAAAGGCCTGTCGCACCAGCGCATCCTCGGCTTCTTCCTGGACCACCCCACCCGGCTCCTGCCGGTCCTGAACCGAGTCGCAGGGTACTTCTACGAGCCCCGGCCGACCGCGACACTATGCGGCCCCGGACCGCACGGCACGCAGATCATGGTCCTGCCACGCCTGGGGAACTACACCCACCTCGCCCACACCCCGCGCGGCCTCCAGGACCACCGCTGGTCCCCGGTCACCGACGCACTCGGGCTGCTGCGAGGCTCCGGCCTGGCGACGCTGCTCCTGCTGTGGCTCCTCCCGGCAGCCGCCATCACCGCGACCCGGCGGCGCCGCGCTCTGCGGGGCGTGGGGGCCCTCCTGGGTCTGCTGCTAATCGTGGCACTGGCCCAATTCGGCGAGTCCGCCTTCGCCGACGGCATCGACACCGCCAAGCACCTCGACCTCGCGGTGCTGGCGACGGCGCTGGCGTGGGTGCTCGCAGCGGTGGAGGTGCTGGCGGCGCTCACAAGCCGGGACCGGCGGGACGCGGCGGCGGTCACCGGGATTCCGCGCCCGGCCTCGGTTTCGGCGCCGGAGTCTGAGCCGGTGGCTTGAGGGGTGGTTTGAGGGGTGGTTTGAGGGGTGGCTTGAGGGGTGGCTTGAGGG
>NZ_JAAFYZ010000448.1 GCF_018274385.1 Catenulispora pinistramenti
GGGTTGGTGGCGGCGCCGCCTTTCGGCTAGTGACCTGTGGGTTTGTCGTTGGTGGACGGGGTGCTGCTGTCACAGGGAAAGATGATTGGGACGCAGGAACCCGTCGGGGACGTCGGCGCACTGCTGGTCGACGTCGTGGACGAGCTCGATGGGCTGGACGGCGTATCGCTGGAGGAGGAGCTGCGCGTCGGCGTCTCGTCACTGGACGAGTGCGACGACGTGCTGGGGGTGGACGGCTTGCTCTTGCTGCGCGTCGGCGAGCTGTGGTGGTAGCTCGGCGAACTGGAAGACGTCGTGCTGCTCTGGCCGCTGGTCCCGACCGGTGTCGTCGGCACGTCGGTCGGCGTCGGCGAGATCGACGGGGACGAGGTTTCGGTGGGCGTCGTCCCCGTCCCCTGCGGAGTGTTCCCCGACCCGCTCAACACCACCGCCGTGGCCCCGGCCACCAACAAAACGGCCGTGGTCACCGCCCCGATGAGCGTCTTGCGCCGCGGGCCGCCGGGACCGGCCGGAGCGTCGGCGGGGACGGGATCGTCACCGTCACCGTCCCCGTCGTCCTCCTCAGCCTCCGCGGCGGCCTTCTCGGACACCTGATCGAAGGTCCGCGTCGCCTCCCGCTCAAGCGTGTTGTCCCGGTCGGGATTGATCACCTGCGTGTGCTGGGCGTCCTCACCTTCCGCGGGCTCGGTCACCCCCGGTCGGAACCAGTCGTCCGGCGCGCTGGTCTGCACCGGAGGCTTCGGCTCCTCGGCCTCCGCCTGCGGCCGCGGAAGGCTCGGGAGACTCACGGCGAACGCGGACAGGGAGCGCGGGACCTTCGGGCTCGGCTTGGCCGGGAAGATCCAGTCGTCTTCGAGGTCGGCGGGGGAGCCGGACTCGGGATCGGTGTCCGCGGCGGCGTCGGTAGCGGTGTCGCTAGCGGTGTCGCTAGTGGTGTCGCTAGTGGTGGCGGTGGGGTCGGCGTCGGGGGAATCGGTGTCCGACGAGTCCGCCTCTGGCGAGTCGGCCTCGGAGTCCTCGGCTTCCGGCTCGGAGCCCTCGTCGGACGCCGCGTCGTCGGCAGCCGCGGTGCCGCTGCCCTCCTTGGCCAGCGAGGACGCCGCGAGCGTCTCGATCCCGAGCCTCGCGAACGGATCGCGCTTCGGCAGCGGCTCGGGTTCGGGCTCGGGCTCGGGATCGGCCTCGGGCTCCGGCGCGGCTCGCGGGACGGAGAACGCGTCGAAGGCGGCAAGCAGTTCGCTGCTGTCTTCGATCAGGGGCTCGAACTCGGCGTCGTCATCAGCATCAGCATCAGCATCAGCATCGGCGTCGGCGTCGGCGTCAGCATTGGTGTCGGCGTCGGCATCGGTGTCGTCATCGGCGTCGGCATCAGCCTGCTCCGCCGAGTGCTCGGACTCGGCCGCGCCATCCTCGGCGCTCAGCGAGTCGCCATCCAGGACCGGCTCGACAGCCTCCCCGGCAGAGCCCTCGACACCGGCTGCCTCGGTGATCTGTTCAACTGCCTCGGCCTGCCCGCTCGGCGAGTCGGCATCGAGATCGGCAGCCTGTTCGACCGAGTCCGCGATGCCGTCCGCCTCCGCCTCCGCCTCCGCCTCGACATCCTGCTCAGCGAAGGCCTCGAACCCGCCGGCCACCGGCTCCGTGCCCGGCACCTGTTCCTGGTGATCCTCGTTATCTTCGTGTGCCTCGTCCGACTCCGGCACGTCCCAGTGTCCGCTCACCGGCTCGGGTTCCGCCTCGGACTCGGCCGCCGGAGCCGTGCCGCCGGAACGGCCCGCGAACACGTCGAAGCCGCTGGGCATGTAAGGCTCCGGGGTCCCGGTCGGCCGTGTGGTGCGCGCGCCGCCGAACGCCGACAGCACGTCCGCCTCGGCCCCCAGCGCGTCGCCGTCCGCCGCACTCGCCTTGCTGGATCCGCTGAACCAGTCGTAGTCCTTGGGGTCTTCGGCCGGAGCCTCGGTCGCCTGCTCGGGAGCCGTCAGGTCGGCAGGCTCGTCGGCCACGACCTCAACCGGCGGCTCGTCTACCTTCGGCTCCTCGTCGAACGAGTCTTCGCCGAACGCGTCCTCAACCACCGCGTCCTCAACCACCGAGTCCTCGACACCCAACCCGAGTAGCGCCGAGTCAATCGGGTCACCGACCGGCGGCGGCATCTCCTCATCGCCCGCCGACCCCGCCGACCCCGCCGACTCCGTCTCCGCTCCTGGAACGCCACCCACGCCACC
>NZ_JAAFYZ010000449.1 GCF_018274385.1 Catenulispora pinistramenti
GACGCGACCGAGGGGAACGGACCGCACCACCCCACAAACCGCCGCCGCTGAGACTCACCCAGCCACCCGAGGGAACCGCGCTAGTTTCCCTGAGGTTGCCGAGGCCCGCCGGAGGCCCGGCCCTTCACCATGGCTCTTGATCTTGACCTTGCTGTTGATCTTGCCTGTGTTGTTGATCTTGCTTTTGATCTGGCCCTTTGTCCTTGCTCTGACTTGCTGGAGTTGAAGAGGCCTGAGGTGCGGCGGGGTTGTGAACGCGCGAACCGGCAGCCGACAAACACACCCACCACCCCGAACCCCGAACCGGCACAACTGTGACCGAAGGCCGTAAAAATCGCCTTTCAACCCACACCCCAACAGCAACCCGGCCCACAAACTCCAGCCCCCAGCAAACTCCACCCGCCGACGGATCCCGCCCACCGACCGACACGTCGCGAAGCACATCGCGAAGCACATCGCGAAGCACATCGCGAAAACTCCCGGGCAAACGTTGCCTGATACAGCCAGTAGTCGCCAGTCGCCCAGCCATTGCGACCAGTGGCCGCAGGGCCGTGATCACGCCCCGCGGCCAACGAGCTGATCGATCGGGTCCCGGCCTCAGTGCCCCCCGGTCCCCGTGCTCCACAACGTCGCGCCGCCGGAGCTGAAGATGACCGTGTTCCCGTCGTTCTGCACCGTGAGATACGCCCCGCTGTTCCCGGCCGTCCCGCTGGACCACAGGGGGCTGCCCCCGGTGTCGTAGATCACGAAGTTGCCGTCACCCTGCATGATGGCGTTGGCGCTGGCCTTCCCGGCCGTGCCCGAAGCCCACAGTGCGGTGCTGCCTTCGTACAGCACCAGGTTTCCGTCGCCTTGCAGGATCAGCTTGAACCGGCCGTCGCAGGACGGTGTCGACTGGTTCGCCGTCAGCTGCTGGTTCGCGGTCATCGAGCCGCAGCCGCCTCCGGTGGAGACCACCGGGGACGTCGGCCGTGTCGGGGTCAGGGATATCTGCCCCTTCAGCATCTTGCCGCCGTCGTCGGTGAGGCGCAGATAGTAGTCCGCGCTGCAGGCCGTCCCGTCCTCATCCAGTGACAGCAGCCCGGAGTTCGTCGGCACGAAGGATTGCGTCGGGGCGGTGTTGAGGATCTGGTTGCCCTCGCCGTATTCGTCGAACATGGAGATGTAGATGCCTTGGGCTCCGACCCGCACCATGTTGTAGAACTGCGCCCACATGAAGTCGCCGTGCGCGCGCTGGCGTGCGGACAGGTCGCCGGGCAGGACGCACGGCTGGTAGTCGATGCTGTTGGAGTTGCAGTACGACTGGTCGCCGACATTGACGTTGGTGTAGAAGTTGTTCGAGTCCGCGACCGAGCCGATGCGGCCGACCATCCACGGCGAGATCATGTCGAACGCCGAGTAGACGTCCAGGTATCCGGCCCGCGAGTCGTTGGCGCCGGTGCGCCAGTACGTCGGCACGCCGCCCATCACGTAGCAGCCCTGGTCCTTGAACCACTGCACCACCGACAGGCAGTCGGCCGCCGACCACGGGTGGTTCGCGTCGTTGAACCCGAAGCCCCAGATGCCGACGACCGGTTTGCCGTTCTGGTGCGCGTACGCCGACGACGACGCGTACTGCGCCATCACGTTCGTCCAGTCGGCCGGCATCTCGGACTTCATGTTCGTCCAGCCCGAGGCGTCGTACATGATGTAGAACTTGCGGCCGTACTGCTGCGCCGCGGTGTTGACCTTCGCGGTGACCGCGTTGCGGGTCGGGCCCTCGCTGCCGTTGGGGTCGAAGCGCTGGAGCGCGGCGGTGTCGCAGCCGTTCTGCTGCATCAGCGAGAAGTGGGCGTTGACGGTGGACTGGTCGTAGGAGGAGAACAGGTCGGGCGCGCCGCCGTTGCCGAGGTTGGCGTAGGCGGTCTTGTAGCCCGCGCTGTAGATCGACATGTCCGGCCAGGCCTTCAGGTTCTGGTTGCTCGGCGACGGCGCCTGCGACTCGTTCTGGCTCCAGTGCCACCAGGCGTTGATCGGCGCGCCGTCGCCGATGCACGCGAACCACCCCTGGTAGCCGACGGTGATCTTGCCGACCACGTCCCCGGCCGGGGAGGCCGCCTTCGTGGCGTCGCCGGCGAAGGCCGGCAGTAACTCCGAGCCGCCCACGGCGGCCAGCGCGGTGCCGGCCAGGGCCGAGGAAAGCAGGGTGCGTCGGGAGAGCGTCATGGTCAGCCTCACTC
>NZ_JAAFYZ010000045.1 GCF_018274385.1 Catenulispora pinistramenti
GCCCAACCGCACCCGGCCCACAAACCCCAGCCCCCAGCAAACTCCACCCGCCAACAGATCCCGCCCGCCGACCGACACGTCGCGAACCACGTCGCGAACCACGTCGCGAACCACGTCGCGAACCACGTCGCGAACCACGTCGCGAACCACGTCGCGAACCACGTCGCGAACCACATCGCGGACTCCCGCCCGAGCAAAGCGCGAACTCCCAGGCAAACGTTGCCCGACACGGCACTAACTGCGGCTAACGCTGCTGCCGCAGGCTCTCCGTGTACGCCACGCAGGTCGCGTAGTCCGGCAGCAGGCCGCTGTCCCGGGCCTCGGACAGCGAGGGTGACTTCGTGTCCCGCTCCGACAGCTGCGGTACCTCGACCTGCCAGTCGATGCCGAGCTCCGCGTCCAGCGGGTACACCCCGTGTTCGTGGCCGGGGCTGTACGTCGCCGAGCACAGGTACGTCAGGGTCGCGTCGTCGGTGAGGGCCGCGAAGCCGTGGCCCAGGCCCTCGGCGATGTAGACGGCCTTGCGGGTGTCCTCGTCGAGGCGGACGCCCTGCCACTGGCCGAAGGTCGGGGAGCCGACGCGGATGTCGGCGATCACGTCCAGGACCGCGCCGCGGGTGCAGGTGACGTACTTCGCCTGGCTCGGGGGGACGTCGGCGAAGTGGATGCCGCGGACCACGCCGGCCGCCGACACCGACAGGTTGCCCTGCCTCAGGTCCAGGGGGTGGCCGACGGCTTCGGCGAGCTGGTCGAAGCGGTACCACTCGGTGAACAGGCCGCGGGGGTCGCCGTGGAGCTGCGGGGTGATCTCCCAGGCGCCGGCGATCGACAGGGGGGCGATGTCCATGCGGGGTGGGCCCTCGTTTCCGGTAGGAGGTCGGTCAGGCGAGGTCGGCGCGGGTGCCGGTGAAGGTCCGCGCCGAGGAAATGATGCGTGCTGGTCAGGATGCGTGCGGGTCAGATCGCGGGGTCGAGCAGGTGTTGCAGATACTCGCCGTAGCCGCTCTTGCACAGCGGCTCGGCCAGCGCCGCCAGCTGCCGGTCGTCGATGAAGCCGGAGCGCCACGCCACTTCCTCGACGCAGCCGACCTTGTACCCCTGTCGTTGTTCTATGACGCGCACGTATTCGGCGGCCTGGACGAGGGAGTCGAAGGTGCCGGTGTCGAGCCAGGCGGTGCCCCGCTCCAGGACCTGCACCTGCAACTGCCCGCGGTTCAGGTACTCGACGTTGACGCCGGTGATCTCCAGCTCGCCGCGGGCGCTGGGCTTGAGGTGTTTCGCTATCTCCACGACCTGGTTGTCGTAGAAGTACAGACCCGGGATGGCGAAGCGGGACTTGGGCTTGTCCGGCTTCTCCTCGATCGAGACGGCGTGGCCGGTCTCGTCGAACTCCACCACGCCGTACTCGCGCGGGTTGGCCACCTGGTAGGCGAAGACCACGCCGCCGGCCGGCTCGGTGAGGGTGCGCAGCTGCCGGCCCAGGCCCACGCCGTGGAAGATGTTGTCGCCGAGCACCAGGGCGACTGAGTCGCCGTCGATGAACTCCTCGCCGAGGATGAAGGCCTGGGCCAGGCCGTCGGGGCGTTCCTGGGCGACGTAGCTCAGGTCCAGGCCCCACTGCGAGCCGTCGCCGAGCAGCCGCTGGAACTGCGCCTGGTCCTCGGGGGTGGTGATCACCAGGATCTCGTAGATGCCGGCCATCACCAGCGTGGAGAGCGGGTAGTAGATCATCGGCTTGTCGAAGACCGGCATGAGCTGTTTGGACACGCCTTTGGTGATCGGCCACAGCCGTGAGCCGGTCCCGCCGGCCAGGATGATCCCACGCATGCTGGCTACTCTAACGGCGCTTCCTCTGGTCGCCGGTTCGGTCAGCCGCGGGAAGTGGGATCGAGGAACGGCCGGTAGCATCGCGCAGGTGAGGATTCTTGTCACCGGCGGTGCCGGGTTCATCGGCTCTGAGTATGTCCGCCAGCTCCTGGCCCGGCCCGGCTCCGCCGATTCGGTGACCGTGCTGGACGCGCTGACCTATTCGGGGGTCGAGGCCAACCTCGAGCCCGTACGCGACGATCCACGCTTCGCTTTCCGGCGCGGCGACATCCGGGACGCCGAGGTCGTCGACGCCGTGATGGCCGGGCACGACGCCGTCGTGCACTTCGCCGCCGAGTCGCACGTGGACCGCTCGATCCTCGGCGCCGGCCCGTTCGTGACCACCAACGTGGTCGGCACCCAGGTGTTGCTGGACGCCGCGCGCAAGCACAACGTCGGCCGGTTCGTGCACGTCTCCACCGACGAGGTCTACGGCTCCATCGAGGAGGGCTCCTGGACCGAGGAGTGGCCGCTGGCGCCGAACTCCGCGTACTCGGCCTCCAAGGCCGGTTCGGACCTGCTGGTGCTCTCCTACCACCGCACGCACAAGATGGACGTGGTCGTCACCCGCTGCTCCAACAACTACGGGCACTACCAGTTCCCGGAGAAGATGATCCCGCTGTCGGTGACCAACCTGATCGACGGCGGCACCGTCGCGCTCTACGGCGACGGCGCCAACATCCGCGACTGGCTGCACGTCTCCGACCACTGCCGCGGCATCGACCTGGCGCTGCGCCAGGGCCGGGCCGGCGAGGTCTACAACATCGGCGGCGGCACCGAGCTGAGCAACAAGGACCTGGTGCAGCTGATGCTGGACGCCACCGGCAAGGACTGGTCCTCGGTGCGCACGGTCGAGGACCGCAAGGGCCACGACCGGCGCTACTCGCTGTCCATCGACAAGATCCGGGCCGAGCTCGGCTACGAGCCGCGGGTGGGCTTCGACGAGGGCATCGCGCAGACCATCGACTGGTACAAGAACAACCGTGCGTGGTGGGAGCCGCTGAAGGCGAAGGCGGCTTTGGAGAGCGCCGGGCAGGACGCGGCTGCGAACCCGGCGGCGAACGCCGCGTCGGGGTCGGCGTCGGCCTCCGCGTCGGGGAGCGCGGCCCGGTGAGCCGCCCGATCGTCATCGTGCCCGGGCGTGAGGCGCCGCGGCGCTGGCTGGTGACCGGCGCCGGCGGCCAGCTCGGCGCGGACCTGGTGGCCCTGCTGAAGGCCGACCCGGCCGCGCGGGTGACCGCGCTGACCCGGGCCGAGCTGGACGTCACCGACGCCGCCGCGGTGACCGCCGCGGTCGCCGGCCACGACATCGTGGTGAACGCCGCGGCCTGGACCGACGTCGACGGCGCCGAGACCCACGAGGCCCAGGCCACCGCGATCAACGGCGGCGGCGTCAGCAGCCTGGCCTCGGCCTGCGCGGCCGGCGGGGCCCGGTTCCTCACCGTCTCGACCGACTACGTCTTCGACGGCAAGGGCACCGCCCCCTACGCCGAATACGCGCCGACCGACCCGATCAACGCCTACGGCCGCTCCAAGCTGGTCGGCGAGCAGGCCGTGCTCGCGGTGCTGCCGGAGACCGGCTACGTGGTCCGGACCGCCTGGCTCTACGGCGCGCACGGCGCGAACTTCGTGCGCACCATGCTGCGGCTGGCCGGCGAGCGGGAGACCCTGGACGTGGTCGACGACCAGGTCGGGCAGCCGACCTGGACCGGCGCGCTGGCCGGGCAGCTGATCGCGCTGGGGCTGGCGTCGGGGGCCCCGGCCGGGATCTACCACGGCACCGCCTCCGGCCAGACGACCTGGTTCGGGCTGGCCCGCGCGGTGTTCGAGGAGGCCGGGCTGGACCCCGAACGGGTGCGGCCGACCACCTCGGAGAAGTACGTGCGGCCCGCCGAGCGCCCGAAGTACAGCGTGCTCGGGCACGACCGCTGGGCCGAGGCCGGGATCCCGGAGATGGGGGACTGGCGCGCGATGCTGACCGCCAGCGGGGTGGCCGCCGCAGGTCAGCTCGGCTGAGGCCGCGTCCGCCGGCCCGGCCCCGGCCCGATCCTGGCCCGATCCTGGCCCGATCCCCGTTCGTCCATTTGGACGACTTCGGGCCGGGCCGGGGCCGACAAAAGGCATCACCGGTCGGATTGTCGGACATAACGACCCCATGACCGACATGTATGACGGTGACGACCGCGGAACCGGCAGGGCCGAGGAAATGCGCGACGGCGGGACCGCCTACCGCGAGGGTTTCCGCGACCGCGAGGGCATGCGTGACGGCGAGGGCATGCGTGAGCGCGCGTCCGATCGCGGATTCGGCGGGGCTGACCGCGGCGACCGCGTCGAGGCCGAGAACCCGCTCCGGATCCTCGGGCAGGCCGCGTGGCAGGCGCTGATGGTGCTGGGGCTGGCGGCGATCGCCATCGGCGTGTGCGCGGTGGTCTGGCCCGGCCGCACACTGCTGGTCCTCGGCGTGCTGTTCGGGATCTACCTGCTGATCAGCGGGGTCATGGAGATCATCGCGGCGTTCGGCGACCACATCAGTCCCGGGATGCGGGTCCTGAACGTGATCGTCGGCGCGGTGTCCATCCTGCTGGGCCTGTTCTGCTTCCGGAACTCGCTGCACAACTCGGTGCTGCTGCTCAGCCTGTGGATCGGCATCGGGTTCCTGATGTGGGGCATCGCGACCATCGCGACCAGCGCCTCGGCGCCGCCCGGAGTGCTCGGCCGGGGCTGGGGCATGTTCGCCGGCTTCATGACGATGCTCGGCGGGATCATCATCATCTCCTGGCCCATCGGCTCCATCTTCACCCTGGCCATCTTCACCGGGATCTGGCTGATCGCGATCGGGCTGGTCGAGGTGATCCACGCGTTCACGCTGCGCGGGAAGGTGCGGCAGACGACCGAGCCCAGGTCCGGGTCGGGCAGACACGCGACCGTCTGAGCGGGCGGGCGCGCGTCAGCGCCGCACCGCCGGATGCTCGGCCCCCGCTGGGAGATAGCGGGGGTCGACGCGTTCCCGGAAGCCGTCGCGGAACCCGCGCAGCAGGGCCGGCACGTGGGTCCGGCGGCGCGGCTCGAACAGCAGCGTGTTGGTGAGGCGCTCGCCGAGGAAGACGAGGCTGGAGGCCAGGGCCCTGGGTCGGCTGGCGAAGTGGCCGCGGTGCAGGATCGAGACGTTGCGGCCGATCCAGTACAGGCGCCAGGCGGGGTAGTGGCTGTAGTGGACGGTGCGGCCGAACTTGGTGTGCACCTCGCAGGCGCCGATCTCGTGCGGCAGCCGCAGCCGCCAGTCGATGACGATGCGCCAGCCCGCCCGCCGCACGTCCAGGCAGAAGGCGACGTCCACCCAGTCCAGGAACATGTCCTCGTTGAACGTCACCTTCGCCAGCACCTCGCGCCGCACCAGCATCCCGGAGGTGATGACCGCCTCCTCGTCGGAAACGCCGTCGGTGCGCCGTGCGTCGGAACAGTAATAACGCTGGTGCTTCGGGTCCCAGGGGCTCGGCGCCGCGATCCCGACCGCCGCGTCGTCGAGGTCGGCGACCAGGCCCGGGACGATCTCCGGCGGCAGCTCGGAGTCCTGGTCGAGGAACAGGACGGCCTCGATGTCCGCCGGCAGCTCGCGCACCGCGATGTTCAGCGCGGCGCCCAGGCCCACGTTGCGGCCGTGCGCGATCACCGTGACCTGCGGCCCGGCCAGCGCGGGAGCCGAGGAAACCGGGTCGGAGCCGTCGGCGCCGGCCGGGGTGTTGTCCACCACGATGACCGAAGCACAGCTGCGCAGCGCCGCCTCGACGGCCGCGGCGAGGCGTTCGTCGGGGTGGTAGGCGGTGAAGACGGCGGCGACGCGCATGGCGGGAAACCCACCTTTCAGTGACGGAATCTACAAGCGTATATTGTGTCGATTGGCATCGACTACCATCGAATCTTGTGTCCCCTCACAGTGCCGAGCGTCCGCGCGTAGTGCGCTCCGTTCTGAGCCGCTTGACCACGCCCGGCCCGCTGCTGGCGATCGGGCTGGGGGCGACGACGGTCGCCGGGTCGCTGTGGATCGCGACATTCAACCACTCGCTGAGCAACCAGTCCGCGACGGTCCTGCTCTCCTTCTACTTCCTGGTCGGGACGATCGGCACCGGGGTGCTGGCGGGCCTGGAACAGGAGATGACGCGTACCGTGGCGCGGGCGCACGCGGTGGGCCACCCGGTCGGCGCGGCGGTGCGACGCCAGCTGCGGCAGGCCGCCGGGCTCGCGGCCGTCACGGTCGTGGTGCTGGCCGCCGCCTCGCCCCTGCTGCTCTCGCACTGGCTGGGCCACAGTTGGCTGATGGGGCTGGCGCTGCTGGCGGGGCTGGCCTCGACGTGGGCGGCGTTCCTGGTGCGCGGGGTGCTGGCCGGCTGCCAGGACTTCCGGTTCTACAGTCTGACGCTGGTCGTGCAGGGTGTGGCGACGATCGTGCCGAGCTCGCTGCTGGCGCTGGCGTGGTCCGGCCACATGGTCGGCTACGCCTTCGTCTTCGCTCTCGCGCCGCTGGTCTCGGCGATCAGCGGGCTGGCTTCGCCGACGGCGCGGCGGTCTTGGCGGGCTACCGGCGGTGCGGCCGGCGCGGCCGGTGCGGCCGGCGCGGGTGCCGTCCCGCAGCCGGAACCGCGCGAGGCGGCCGAAGCGGCCGAAGCGGCCGAAGCGGCCGGGCTTGCTGAACCGGCCGAGCAAGGCGGGCCGATTGCGCCGGCCGAGTCGACCGCGGGGACGCTCTTCGCCGAAGAAGTCGTCGCCGCCGGCGATGGCGCCGAGGCCATGCCGACCCCGGCGGCGCCGGAAGCCGCCGACGAACCCGGCGGCAGCCCCCGCGAGAAGCTGGTCCTCCTCACCCTCGCCACCCTCGTCAGCCAGCTGCTGATCAACGCGGTCCCGCTGATCATCGACCACCGGCTGAAGGCCGACGTGGCCAAGTCCCTCGGCTCGTCGATGGGTATGTCCCGGCTGGCCCTGCTGTGCCTGTTCCCACTCCAGGCTCCCCTGCTGCCGCTGCTCGCCGCCGCCGCGGCCCGTCACGATTTCCGTGAGGTGCGCCGCAAGGTCGGGTTCCTGGTGGCGGCCTGCCTCGGCGCCGGGGCCCTCGGGGTGGTCGCCGTGGCCGTGGCCGGGCCGTGGCTGCTGCGGACCTATTTCGGTTCCAGCTACCGGCTGTCGGAGATCTTCCTCTCAGCCCTCGCGCTGAGCACCGCGTTCCTCATGACCGCCTTCGTCCTGCAGTCCGCGCAGGTCGCGCTGAACCGGCACCGGGTGGTCTTCGCCTCGTGGCTGGCCGGGCTGGCCGTGATGGCCTTGGTCTTCGTGCTGCCGCTGGCTCCGCTCACGGCCGCGGCGTGGGCCGGGATCCTCGGGCCGCTCGTCGTGACGGTGATCGCGGCCGCCGATGTGATGTTGGTGACGCGGCCGGTGCCGAGCGTGACCACCCCCGCCGCCGACTCCTCCGGCGGGGTTCCGGCCCCGGTCCAGGCGCCGGTCGGGGACGGGCCGGCGGTCGTCACGGAGACCGGCGCCACCGTCGCGCCGGTCGCGGAAGGAGTGCGCCGATGAGCGCTATGCCCTGGCGGGATGGCCCGGAGCGCCGCGATCCCGGAATGGAACCAGATAGACTGCCCGGGTTCACCCATCGGGATCAGCCGACTACCGACGCGCCGGGGCGCGGCTTTGCGCGCCAGCACTCCGGGACGCGCCATCACTCCGGGAGTGGATCCGCATGAAACTGGCCATAATGACCGGTGTCGTGGCGCTCCTGCTGCTGGCACTGATCTTCGAGCTCCTGCGCCGCCGTCAGCTGCGGGAGAAGTACGCCGTGCTGTGGCTGGTCGTCGGGCTCGTCACGCTGCCGCTGGGCTTCATCCCCTGGAGCCTGGACAACGTCTCCAGCTGGCTGGGCGTGGCCAGCGGCGCCAGCCTGGTGCTGTTCCTCGCCGTCGTCTTCCTGCTGATCGTGTGCATCCACCTGAGCTGGGAGGCTTCCCGGCTGGAGGACGAGACCCGGTCGCTGGCCGAGGAGGTCGCGCTGATCCGGGCCGAGCTGCGCGAGGTGAACGACCGGCACGGTGAGCTGGAGGCCGAGGTCGAGCAGGTCCGCGCGGCGCAGGCGAACGGCACCGCCAACGGCCACGCCGTCGGGATCGTGACCCAGCGGGACGGGAAGGCGGTCGTCGGTGACCGCTGACAAGCGCGTTCTCATCATCATCCCGGCCTGGAACGAGGCCGACTCGATAGCGGACGTCATCTCCGAGGTCCGCGGCGAGCTCCCGGCCTACGACGTCCTGGTGGTCAACGACGGCTCCACCGACGCCACCGAGCGCGTGGCCCTGGCCTGCGGCGCCCGCGTCGTCTCGCTGCCCTACAACCTCGGCGTCGGCGGCGCCATGCGCCTGGGCTACCGCTACGCCGACGAGAACGACTACGACGTGGCGATCCAGCTCGACGCCGACGGCCAGCACGACCCCCGCTACGTCCCCAAGCTCATCGACGGCCTGAACGACGCCCACCTGGTCCTCGGCGCCCGCTTCGCCGGCGAGGGCGACTACCGGGTGCGCGGCCCGCGCTGGTGGGCCATGACCCTGCTGTCCCGGGTGATGTCCCGGATGGCCAAGACCAAGCTGGACGACACCACCTCGGGCTTCCGGGCCTGCGACCGCGAGATCATCCGGCTGTTCGCGCAGTGGTATCCGGTCGAGTACCTGGGCGACACCGTGGAGACCCTGGTCCGGGTGATCCGGCTCGGGCACCCGGTCGGCCAGGTCCCGGTGGCGATGCGCCCGCGGGCCGGCGGCGTGCCCAGCAACTCGCCGGTCAAGGCCGCGGTCTACCTCGGCCGGGCGCTGATCACGCTGCTGCTGGCCGTCAACCGCCGATGACCGACCCGCTGCCACCCACCGAACCCCGGACGACGAGGCCGACAGAGTCACCCATGACCACCACCATCGACATCATGCTGCCGTACTACGGCGACGTGGCCCTGATGCAGACCGCGGTGCGCAGCGTCCTGGCGCAGTCCGATCCGGACTGGCGCCTGACCGTCGTCGACGACGGACAGGAACCCGGCGTCCCGGAGTGGTTCGCGGCCCTGGCCGACCCGCGCGTCCGCTACCAGCGCAACGAGCGCAACCTCGGCGTCACCGGCAACTTCAACAAGTGCCTGGACCTGGTCGAGGCCGACTACATGGTGATGATGGGCACCGACGACGTCATGCTGCCCAACTACGTCGCCGAGATCCGCCGCATCGCCGCCGAACACCCCGGCGTCGGCATCATCCAGCCCGGCGTCCAGGTCATCGACGGCGCCGGCCAGGTCGTGAACACCATCGCCGACCAGGCCAAGGCCCGCATCTACCTGCCGCGCTTCAGCGGCACGGTGCTGATGGGCGGCGAGGAACTGGCCGCCAGCCTGCTGCGCGGCTGCTGGTTCTACTTCCCGTCGCTGTGCTGGCGCTCCGCGGCCATCAAGAAGGCGGCGTTCCGCCCCGACCTGGACATCATCCAGGACCTGGCGATCGTCATCGACCTGATCGAGGCCGGCGAGACCATGGCGCTGTCCGGCGAGCTGGCCTTCCACTACCGGCGCCACGAGGCCAGCGTCAGCTCGGTCGAGGCCATGGCCGGCAAGCGCTTCGCCGAGGCCCGCCGCTACTTCGTCGGCGCCGCCGCGCAGATGGACGCGCTGGGCTGGCCCAAGGCGGCCAAGGCGGCGCGGCGTTACACGGCGTCCCGCCTGCACGCGGTGACGCTGTTCCCGTCCGCGCTCAAGGCCCGCTCGGTACCCGGCATGAAGAACCTGGCGCGCCACGCCTTCCTGCCCGCGCCGCGGGCGGGGCGGGCAGGGCGGACGCCGAGCGAGTCGAAGCGGTGACCGGTGCCGACGGCAGGCACCGGCAGTCTGAGGGGACACCAGTGAGGATCGCCGCGGTCGTGACCGCCTACCATCCCGACGAACGGCTGCTGGCCGTGGTCGACTCCGTCCACGAATCCTGCGCTGAGATCGTGGTCGTGGACAACACGCCTGAGGGCGCGGCGTCCGTGGCGGACAAGATCGAGGACACTGACGTGATCACCGTCCTGCGCTCCGGTGTGAACCGGGGGCTGGCGCACGCGCTGAACCTCGGCGTCTCGCGGCTGTCGGCGGGAGTCGAAGCGGTCATCTTCCTCGATCAGGACTCTGTCTTGGCACCCGATGTGGTGCCGCGCCTGGCCGAGCACTTCCAGGACCGCGGCATCGGCGTCGCGACACCGGCGCCCTGGGACCCGGTCCACGAACGCTTCTACGAGACCTTCTCCGGCCGCCACGAGGACGTCGCCGATCGGGCCATCTCCATCACGTCCGGGATGCTGATCCGTCGCGATCTGCTGGCGCGCGTCGGCGAGTTCCGCGAGGGGTTCTTCGTCGACTACGCGGATCTGGAGTACTCGCTGCGTGTCCGCCGGACCGGCGCGCGCATCATCCAGGACAAGCGGCTGAGGCTCCCGCACTCGATCGGGGAGCGCCGCACCCACAGCTTCTTCGGGATGCGCATTCCGGTCACGCACAAGGCTGCCTGGCGGGACTACTGGCAGCTCCGGAACGGGCTGATCACGGTGCGGGAGCAGGGACGGTTCTCGCCGGCGTGGGCGGTGACCGCGGTGCTGTATCTGGGACGTGCCGCGGTGCACGCGGTGCTGTTCGAGGACGACCGGCGCGCGCATGCCGGAGCGGTGCTGCGCGGAGTGCGCGACGGGGTGACGCAGAAGTACAGCTTGCGTTATCTGCCTGAGGGCGCGGAGCTGACGGTCGACACGGAGCAGGGCCGGCGGGCTTAGCAGGCTACGACGAACACGTCTGAGTCTCGGTCACCCGCCACACATAGAGCCGGGAATCCCCTACCACTCCATACGTCTTGTACTGCTCCTCCGAAACCAGCTCCCAGCCCAGCCCGGGGTGCGACGAAGGCGTGACCACGTAGCAGATGAAGTGGTCCGGCAGATACCGCAGCCCCCCGAACACATCGAGCCCCACCGAGCGGTCCGGGTGGTCGGTCATCGCGGCAGGGGAGTGGTAGCCGTCCCAGACCAGCCCGGCATCGACGTGCTGGGCATCCGCCGCGCCGCTGGCGACGATGCGCGTCGCGGTGTTCCACACGGCCTTGTCGTAGGTGAAGGCGTTGGCCGTCAGCGTCGCGCCGGTGACCGTCACCATCCCGGCGGCCAGCGCGACCGGCACGATCCGTTTCGGCGCCCAGACAGACCCGAGCGCCGACGTCGAGTCCGGGCCCGCGACCGACGCGGGTCCGGAGACCACCCCGGTGCCGCGCCCCGACATCAGGAGCGCCAGCGCGGGGATCGCCATCGGGATCAGGTACCGGTCGTAGATGTCGCGTCCCTGGCCGACCTCCATCAGCGTGCCGAGGACGGTGGCCGTGGCGAACAGCGTCATCTCGGGTCGGATGCCGAGCGTCCAGCCGTCCGTCCGCACGCGCTCCACGACCGAGCCGACCAGCAGCGCCGCCGCGATGCAGGCCACCCAGGCCAGGACCATCCACCAGCCGCTGCCGAGCAGCATCGGCCGTCCGGGGGAGCTGGCCGACGCGTAGGCGCCGACGTGGGTCACGTAGTTCCCGAGGAACGCGCCTTTGTCCCAGCCCACCAGCGCTGTGGCGACGAGCGTCACGCCGGCCGCGCCCCGGCCGCGCCATGACCACCCGCGCGGCCGTACCACGGCGAACACCACGGGACTCACGGTGAGGGCGACGATCAGCAGGCCCTGGATCATCTCGGTCGACACCAGCTCGGCCGTCACGTGGCGGACGGTGAAGTCCGGCGCGCTGCCACCGGGCACCTTGCGGCGCCACAGCTCGAACACGCCCAGCAGGGCCAGCACCAGCGTTCCCACGCCGAGGACCACCGGGATCCGGAACACCGGCCCGCGCTCGGCCCGGTACCGGGCCCGGAACAGCGCGACGATCAGCACCGCTCCCGGCGCCGCGATGACCTGCTCGCGCACCGTCGCGCCCCACAGGCCGACCGCGCAGGCCCCGGCCAGCCAGGGCAGCGACACGCGGTCCAGCGCCCGCCGGCCCAGAGCCAGCGTCCCGGCGATCGCCGCGAAGGCCGGGATGTCGGTCATGAACGACGTCGACAGCAGCGCGAAGCCCGGCCACAGCGCCACGACCAGCGTGCCCAGCGCGGCCCGCCGCCGGCCGTCCGGGCCCAGGACCCCGAGCAGCGCGTCGTAGCACGCCAGCAGGCCGACCACCGCGATCCCGGCGATGAACACCGACTGCGCGGCCAGCGAGGCCCCGACCGGCCAGGCCAACACCACCAGGCCGGCCAGGCCCATCATGTTCCAGTTGTACATACGCACATGGCCGGTATGGACGAAGTCCTGCGCTGAGCGGCCGAAAGCCCAGGTGTCATTGTGCGGGATACCCAGATTGCCGCTCAGGGCCGCGTAGGCGAGCGGGATGAAGACGCCCAGCAGCAGCGCCGCACCCAGGTACGGCAGCCACCCTCCGGGGCCGTGCGCGGTCCGGACGTCGCCGTCGCCGCCCTCGAAAGGGACAGCTGCGCGGGTATCCTGCGCGACGCCTGTCGCCAAGGCTGCCGCCCCCGTTTCCTCACCTTGGGTACACCTGGATCTCGACCGTCTGAGGCTACCCCAGGCACCCAGGCCGCTGCCGCCGGTCCACTACGATGAAACGATGCCGACGATCGCCGCGGTCGCCACCGCCTTCCACCCCGACGAACGCCTGACGGCGGTCGTGGAGGCGGCGCTGAAGAGCTGCGAACGGGTGGTGGTCGTTGACAACACCCCCGGCGACGGCCCGTTCCTCACCGACACCCTGCGCGACCGCGACGGGGTGACGGTGCTGCGGGACGGCGGCAACCGGGGCCTGGCGGGAGCGCTCAACAGCGGCGTGGAGGAACTGCTCGCCGGGAGCGATACCGACGCTGCGCAGCCGGATCTGCTCCTGTTCCTGGACCAGGACTCGGTCCTCGGCGAGGACATGGTGCTCGCCCTGGCCCGGCACCTGACCACCGACGCCACGATCGGCATCGCGGCCCCAGCCGCATGGGACGAACAACAGGGGCGCTACTACGAACCGGGCACCGAGAACGGCCCAGACCTCGCCGACCGCGACACAGTCATCACCTCAGGCATGCTGGTCCGCCGCGAAGTCCTCACCAAGGTGGGCCCGTTCCGCACCGAGTTCTTCGTCGACCACGTCGACAACGACTTCTGCCTCCGCACCCGCGCCGCGGGCTACCGCATCCTGCGCGACAAGCGCCAGAAACTGGCCCACAGCCTCGGCCAGCGCAACCAGCACAAGCTGCCCGGCGTCGCGTCGGTGTCGTCATCGCGACACCCGACGTGGCGGCTGTATTGGATCGCCCGGAACGGCACGGTCCTGATGCGCGAGCACCGCAAGGACGCCCCGGCCTGGACCCGGAACACGGCGGCGTATCTGGTCTGGTGGTTCGCGCTGCGGACGGCGATCGAGGCACCGCGCGGTGCGCGGGCGCTGGCGATGATGCGGGGATTTCGGGATGGGGCGCGGGGGAGGGTGGACCGGCGGTATTTGCCGCCGGGGGCTGTGCTTTCGAACCAGCGCGACTAGTTTCGAACCAGCGCAATCTAGTACTGAAGGCCGTAAAAGGCCCTAAAGCTCACAACCCAACTGCGGCTCGGAAACAGCCTGCTCCTACAACGGCGTCCCGGAGGCAACCGCCGCCGCCCCACGGTCCTCGTCGGTCGTCTCCTCGCCGACGACTGAGGCCGATCGAGTCGATCCATGGGTGCCTTCAGCCACAACAGCCGCGCCATCGCGCAACGCCTGGGCCGCCAGCATCGCCACCGTCGCTCCCGCAGCCGCATCGGCTGCGATCGGCGCGACCTCAGCGACCCCATCGCCTGTACCGGCGCCCGTACCGGCGTCCGCTCCCGGATAAGGCGCCCAACTCTTCAACACCACCAAAGCCGCCAACCCGGCCCCCACCAGGTACAGCACCACCACCCCGACGATCGTCCCCGGCGGTGTCCAAGCCGTCCCCCACGACACCAGGGACCCACTCGACCCGGCCGCGTACCGCCGCAGCGTCGTGTAGAACATCAGCAACCCGAGCACCAGCGTCACGCCCGTCACCGCCACCGGCAGTCGCGGTACCGCGCGCTTGAGCCAATCGCCCCGCGGCTCGCGCTTCGCCAGTATCGCCGCCGCCAACAGCGGCAGTCCCGCGGCGACCGCGAGCAAGTACCGCCCCTGCCAGATGTACCCGAGGCTGGCGGCCTGCCTGCCCTGGGCCAGCACCGGGATGGCGATCACCGAGAACGTGAGCAGCGCCAGCGCCGCCACGTCGCGCCGCTTGCCGACCAGCGCCGCCGCCGCCATCAGCACCAGCACCGGCACGAACCACAGCTCGGCCAGGTGGAACGGGGGCTGCACGTCCAGCCAGCCGAAGTAGCCCACCATCTGCCGGAGGTAGACGACGCTCTGGCCGAAGGTGTGCTTGGCCGCGACCGCGAACGTCAGGCTCGGGTGGGTGGTGGCGCCGCCGGTGCCCAGGACGTTGAACTTGGCGGTCCAGGCGATGGAGCCGAGCGCCACCACGCCGACCGCGCCGGTCCAGAGCCAGACCGCGGGGCGGCGGATCACGTCGCGCAGGGCGCCGCTCTGGGCGGCCAGGGCCGCGCAGACGACGATGACCACGGCCCAGGCCGGGCCGAGCTGCCGGACGCACAGCAGCGCCATCGTGGCGATGCCGGCCCGGGCGAGCAGGCGCGGGACCAGCTCCGGCTGCGGGTCCGTCAGCAGGCTCAGGACCGCGGTCCACAGCAGGATGGCGGAGGTCGCCTCCAGGGAGTTCGGGTTCACCGAGCCGTTGAGGAACAGCACCATCGGGGTGGCGGCGGCCAGGACGGCGGCCATCGGGTAGCGGCGCTTGCGGCTCCACTGGAAGGCCGTGACCATGGCGCTGGCCAGCATCGCGGAGCTCAGGGCGGCGGAGACCATGCGCATGCCGTACATGCCCAGCGGGCCGTTCGACAGCAGGCTCGGCCAGCCGACGGCCAGGTAGTAGACCGGGTTGTTGGAGCCGGCGGTGCTGCCGGCCAGGGCGGTGCCGGGCTGCGCGGACAGGCTGCGGGCGCAGGAGGCGGGCACGTGGGCGTTGTTGAAGTAGCACTCGTGCAGGTTGGTCAGGAACGAGTACGCGGTCGGCAGCCGGTAGCCGGTCATCGGCACGTGGTTGGTGACCGTGCCGTTGTGGGTGATGACCGTGATCGGGGTGCCGTGCAGTTGGCCGCGGACCGTGGCCGCGGCCTTGACCATGTGCCAGGGCTCGTCCGGCACCGAGGTCAGGGGGGAGGCCAGGGCCCACGCCGCGGAGAGGATGAAGAACGCCAGGAACGCGGTGAGCCAGACGCGACGCGGGGTCCAGGTGCTGGGCGCCAGGCCCGCAACCAACCAATGCCGCATCCGTCGTACTCCTTCGTCCGTGTTCCGCCCCGCAACGAAACCGGCCGCTCCCCCGCTGGCCTTGGGCGTCCATCCATGCTAGCCATCCGTCCAGGGAACGGACGTCGGCGCTTAGGAAATCCTTATGTACCGTTCACGGATTGTGACCGTTTCGATGTCCGATATCGGCCTGGAGCGCGCCGCCCGCAGTACGAGGGTGAGCAACACCACGATTCCGGCGATCCCGAGCAGCACCGCCGGGACCCCGGATCCGGGCGGCGTCCACTTGCCGGAGAACGGGTTCACCGACGAGGTCTGGCCGAACAGGAAGACCAGGTTCGGGTGCAGGCTGTCGAAGGCGTGCTGGAACCGGATCATCGTGATCCACAGCGCCACGCCCTGGGTCGGGATCAGGATCCACGCCGCCCAGCGCATCACCCGCGCCTGCCGGCCGACCGACACCAGGCCCCGCTCGCCGATCACGAACCCGGCCAGGATCGGCGCGCCGACCAGCAGCGGGAGCGCGTAGCGGCCCTGGGAGAACCACCAGCCGCCGGCCGCGGCCTGCAGGTCGGCGGCGACCAGGAACAGGTACCCGCCGGCCACGATCGCGGCCAGCTGCAGCAGTGCCCGCCCGCCGCCCCGGCGCGCGGCCGTGATCAGCAGCGCCCCGACCGCGGCGAACCAGGCCAGGGTCAGCGGCAGCGGGATGGCGACGTCGCCGAACGACGTCAGCCCGACCATGCCGTTGGTGTACATCGGGACCCGGTGTGTCAGCTCCTTTATGACCAGCTTCACACCCTGCGGGATCCCGTTGGCCTTCTGCCCGGCGGCCGGGATGCCACCCTGCGTGGACAGCATTATCCAGGCCGCGCCGAACACCACCGCGATCGCCACCACGGCCGCCCAGACCAGGACCGAGCGCCTTCGGGCCAGCTCGCGCAGCCGGTCCTTGCCGGCCCCGAACGCGACCACCGCCAACGCGGCCAGCAGCCAGCCGATGCCCAGCTCCCGCAGCACCGCCAGGGTGCCGGCGGAGACGCCGAACAGCGCGAGCGTCCACTTCGAGTCGTCGCGGGCCAGCAGGATCGCGATCAGCGAGGTCCACACCGCGACCGCGGCCGCGATCTCCGGCCCGGCGGGGTTCACCGCACCGGTCAGGTTCACCGCGACCGGTGTCATGGCCAGCAGCACCCCGCCGAGCACCAGCGGCCCGCGGCCGCGCGCCAGCCGGACCGCGACCGCCACCGCGCCGCCGAGCAGCGCGCTGGTCAGCAGACACGTCAGCAGCCGGGCGGCGATCACCCCGGAGTAGTTCGGGAAGAGCTTGATCGGCCAGCCGGTGACCGCGTAGTAGATCGGGTTGTAGTTGTCCGCGCCGCTGGTGGTGACCACCATGCGGTGTTCGTCGCCGGGCGCGGGGGAGGACACGCAGGCCGCGGTCATGTTGAGCTTCCAGCGCATGCAGGACTGCGCGTCCGGATCCGCGATCCCGTTCGGCACCAGGCTCTTGGGCACCGTGACGGTGGCGTCGGCCCGGGCCGCGATCTGCCCGTCCAGCACTCCGTAGGCCCGTACGACGTGACGGAACTCATCCGCCGAACCGTCGTACGGCATCGCGAGCGACCAGGCCGAGCCCAGCAGGAAGAAGCCGACGAACGCCAACAGGAACGCCTTCGTCCCGGTCGAGCGCGGCTTCAGGCGCAGGACGGCACGGGACGGGGCGGCTGGCATCCCGTCAGTTTAGGGCCGTTCATCGTACGGATCGACCCACTCGGCGCGATACCGCCCCGTCGGCCGCGTCACACCATCGGGTGAGAGGAGTCACACACTGCTCGCGGCCTGCGGCTCGGCGGCCGGCATCCCGGGCCCGGCCGGACCGCCGTCGGCCGGCGTGAACCGCACATCCCCGGCCCGCAGTCCCCGCAGGCTGAACGCCATCGCCAGCACCACACCGGCCGGACCGACCAAGGACGCCATGACGGCCGCCGAGACCGGGTCGCCCGGCCACACCACGGCCACGACCATCGCGACCGCGCCGACCGCCCAGGCGATCGGCACGTGCCGCTGCCGGCCCAGCCCGATCAGCGTCGGCTGCAGGACGCCGACCGCCATCAGGCCCGCGGTCCCGATCGCCATCAGCACCAGCGAGAGCGCGGAGATCCCGGTCGCGTTGAAGAAGTTCTTGAGCACCCACGGGCCCATCACCCCGAGCCCGGCCCCGGCCAGCGCGCCCAGGCCCAGCATGCCGATCGAGCCGGTGCGCACCGTGGTCCGCACCGCGCGCATGTCGCCGATCGCGCCGGCCGCCGTCAGCCGCGGCAGCAGCAGCGCCGTCACCGGCCCGACCAGCAGCAGCGGGATCCGGGACAGGGTGGCGGCCTGGACGAAGGCCGTCGCGGTGGCCGGGTGGGCGCCGAGCCGCGAGCTCGCGCCGAGCGCCGGCAGGTTCGCGACCAGCTGGGTCAGCAGCGCCGCGCTGACCAGGAACAGCAATCCGGTGGACAGCCACGACCGGAGCCCCGACCCGTGGGTGTCGACGGCCGGCTCGCGTGCGTCGACGGCCGGCTCGGAGGTGCCCGGCGTGCTCGGCGCGGCGGGCGCTGGCGTCCGGGCTCCGGCGCGCTGCACGGCCAACCGCGGCCGCAGCCAGAAGTACCAGCCGATCCCGGCGGAGAAGAACAGCCCGCATGAGTACACCGCGCAGTAGACGACGGCCGACCCGATGCCGAGCACTGCGATCGCCAGGAACGGCACGATGCGTGACATCCCCTCGGCCACCAGTGTCGCCGAGTAGCCGACGAACAACTGCTGCCCGCCTAGCAGACCGCGTACAAGGTATGACAGGGAGTAGCTGAACGTCCCGATCACCACCGTGGGGATCAGCACCCACTCCTTGCGCAGCGGCCCGGCCACCAGGATCGGCGAGGCCACCAGCACGAACAGGCAGCACACGGCGAACAGCGCGGCGGTGTGCCGGACCGCGCGCCGCATCACCGGGACGATGTCGTCGCCGACCGCGACCGCGCGGCTCAGCGAGCGGCTGGTCTCCAGCTCCAGCCCGGCGAAGACGCCCTGGCCGATCAGGTTGACCAGCACGTACATCGAGGCCATGGCGGCCGCCGCGGGCTTGTCCTTGATGCCGCCGGCCAGGATCAGGAACAGGTAGCCGCCGATCGCGACCAGGAGCACCGAGGCCGTCATCATCGCCGAGGGGGTCTTGGCGAAGCGGCGTATCGCGGACAGTGTCATCGGGGAATCACCGGGGGCGTCAGGTGGTGCGGATCGCGAGGGGGACCCGTCGATACTGCCAGATCCGCGGGAATCGTGAGGGCGGCACGGCGTTCCCGGGGTTGGGTAGCATGTTGGCTCGCCTGTGTCGACCGTCATCGCCGGTGTGCGGCGGGCGGGTTCGTCGGGTACGGGATGTCGAGAAGGTTGGGGGCCATGGCCGGTCGTGACGCTGCGGTGATCGAGTTCCTGGTCCCCTACTACGGAAGCCCGGAATACCTGCACCAGACGATCGCCAGCATCAGGGCCTTGGAAGACACCGACTGGCGGCTGACGATCGTCGAGGACGCCTTCCCCGACGGCCCGGCCGTCGAGAGCACCGTCCTGGCCCTGGGCGACGACCGCATCCGATACCTGCGCAACGAGCAGAACCTCGGCAACAACGCGAACACCTACCGTTGCATCGAGCTCGCGCGGGGTGACTGGTTCGCGATGCCCGGCGCCGACGACCTGGTGAACCCGAACTACGGCCGGGCCGTGGCCGACCTGATCCGCCGGCACCCGGACGCGGCGATGGTCCAGCCCGCGGTCGAGGTGATCGACGAAGACGGCCAGCCGCACTTCCCGCTCCCGGACAAGATCAAGCGGCTGACCCGCCCCGGCCACGACGAGGTGGTCCTCCAGGGCGACACCGGCGCGGCGAGCCTGCTGCGCAGCAACTGGCTCTACACCCCGGCCTCCTGCTACCGGCGCGATCACCTCCAGCAGGTGCACTACCGCGCGGACATCGACGCCGCCCACGACCTGGCGTTCATAGTGGACGTCCTGATGGCCGGCGGCGAGATCGCGGTCGGCACCGAAGTAGCCTTCCGCTACCGCCGGCACGGCACCAGCCACTCCAGCTCCTTCGCCCGCAGCGGCCGCCGCTTCGAGCAGGAGCGCAAGTACTTCGAGGACATCCAGATCGAACTGGCCGCCCTGGGCTGGAAGGCCTCCGAGCGCGCCGCCCGCCGCCGACTGCTCTCGCGCCTGAACGCACTGAGCCAGCTGCCCGGCGCGGCACTGGCGCGGGACGGCGGGGCGGCCAAGGCGATGCTGCGGCACGGGGTGCGGTAGCGCGTCGCGGCTTGTTGTGTGACCAGTCGCGCGGTGCCGGGCGGCGCGGGCCAGCCCTGAGAGTGGCTCGGTCGCGTGACGAAAGAGTCGTCGTAGATCGGGCCGCATGCCCGGTGGGTGCCCAGCTTTTCAAGGTCGTTGCCGATAGCGGTGCCAAACGTCTTCGTGCTCTGCCGCGCTTCGCGCGAACACGGCGGACAACGTTTCGCCCCGCGAACCTCGGCGAGGTTCGCGGGGCGAAACGGGGTTGTGCGTATCAGTGCGTTACCGCTCTATCGGTCACAGGTGGACCGAGCTGCTGATGCCGGCGCTCAGGGCCGATATCCCGGTGTTGGTGTCGAGCAAGATCCAGCCGACGCCGGGCGTGCCCGGGTACTGCCAGACCGAGCCGTCGTTGTGCATCTCGTAGAGAGCGCCGTCCGCGCCGGCCTGGATGCCCGTGGTGTTCGGGTTGTTGTCCAGCTGGGTCCAGCTGTTCGGGGCGCCGTTGTAGGACCAGACGGTGCCGTCCTTGTGGGTCTGGAAGAGCTGTCCGTTGCCGCCCACCTTGATGTCGGTGATGTTGGCGTCGGCGTCGATCTGGGTCCAGCTGTTGGACGTGCTGTTGTACGACCACAGCGAGCCGTCGTTGTGCAGTTGGTACAGGTTGTTGCCGCCGGCGGCGATCTCGACGGTGTTCGGGTTGTTGTCCAGCCTGGTCCAGCTGTTCGGGGCGCCGTTGTAGACCCAGATGGTGCCGTCCTTGTGCAGCTGGTAGACGTTGTTGGCGACGACCGCGCCGACGGTACCGGGGTCGGTGTCGATCTTGGTCCAGTTGTTCGGGGTGCCGTTGTAGGCCCAGAGCGTGCCTTCGTCTGCGTGCAGCTCGAACATCCCGGCGCTGCCGGCGAGGATCTGCGAGGTGTTGGTGTTCTTGTCGGTCTGAGTCCAGCCGGCCAGCGGAATGCCGCCATAGGCGTCCGTGGATCCGTCATTGTGCAGCTGGTAGAGCCCGGTCGCCGACGACGCGATCTGAGTCGTCGTGGGGTTGTCGTCCACCTTGATCCAGCCGACGCCGGGCGTGCCCGGGTACTGCCAGAGGGTGCCGTCGGTGTGCAGCTCGTACAGCGGCTTGGTCCTCCAGCTCGCCGAGCTGGATTCGCCGCCGTTCACCATGCTGGTGCCGGAGTCGTTGTCGATCATGGTCCAGCTGGTGCCGGTGCCCGTGTACTGCCAGAGCGAGCCGTCGTTGTGGGTCTGGTAGAGCATGCCGTCCGCGCCGGTCTGGATGCCGGCGGTGTTCAGGTTGCTGTCCAGCGGCGTCCATACGGTGCCGGAGCCGGTGTACGACCAGACCGACCCGTCGTAGTGGGTCTGGTACACCTGTCCGTTCCCGGCCACCTTGATGTCGGCGATGTCGGTGTTGCTATCGATCAGCGTCCAGCTGTTAGGCGTGCCGTTATACGACCACAGCGTGCCGTCGCGGTGCAGCTGGTACAGGTTGTTGCCGCCGGCGGCGATCTCGACGGTCATGCTGTTGTCGTCCAGCGGTGCCCAGGTGGTGCCGGAGCCGGTGTACGACCAGATCGAGCCGTCGTTGTGCAGCTGATAGGCGGTGTTGCCGATTGCGAGCGCCACTGTGCTGGCGTTGGTGTCCAGCGGGGTCCAGCTGGTGCCGGAACCGGTGTACGACCAGACTGAGCCGTCGTTGTGCATCTGGAACAGTCCGGCGCCGCCGGCGGCGATCTGCGTCGTGCTGGTGTTGTTGTCGATAGGCGTCCAGGTGCCGGGAGTGCCGGTGTACTGCCAGACCGTGCTGTTGTTCGCGTGGAACTGGTAGATCTTGGAAGCCGACGCGACCACCTGGGTGGTGTCCGTGTTGGTGTCGATCTTCGCCCAGCCGGTCATCGGTGTGCCCGTGTACTGCCACAGCGTGCCGTCCGGGTGGCGCTGTACCAGCATGCCGTTCCAGACCGAGATGCTGAGCGGGCTGGAGGTGCCCGACCTGGCTCCGGAGGCGTTGAAGGCCACAGCCGTCAGCGAGTGGGTGCCGTCGGGGATCGTGGTGGTGTCGATGTTTTGGGGGAACGCTCCGCCTGCCGTCGAGGTGCCGACTGCGTGCCCGTCCACGTCGTACTCCACCTTGGTGGTGTTGGCGCTCAGTCCGCTCGCGGTGAGGGTCACCGAACCGGTGAGGGCCCCGGCCGGGGCGATGACGGTCGGTGTCGCGGGGACGTTGCTGATGGTGATGCTGACGGCGGGGCCGTCGACCTCGTTGCCGTTGTAGTTCGCGCCGATGAACGCCTGATAGCTGCCGTCAGGGATGGTGAGGGCGGGGCTGTCGGAGGCGCCGGTGGTGTCGAACTGGTACCTGAAGGTGGGCCCGCCCTGGATTGCCGGATGGGGGACGATGTCCGCCCCGCCCCCGGCGGGCCGCAGGTGTAGGTAGTACTCCGTAGGGGCAGGGGACGCGCTTCCGGTGACGGTCACGGTTCCGGAGATGGGACTGGTGGTGGACAAGCCGGATGGAGCAGACACCGTTGGTCGGATGTCGGAAGTGGTGTCGTGCATCCAGTGCACGTCGCCGCTGCCGCCGAGGACGTTTTCGACCATGCCGTTGCTTACGGGGATGCCGTCCCACTCGCCGGGCGTGGAGGCGACTTCGTTCCAGTTCTCGTGGACCATGTCGATGGTGCCATTGCCGTTGGCGTCGACGTGACTGGCTATGACGATGCCGGTGTGGCCGGCACCGCTGTTGTAGTAAGCGATCACATCGCCGGGCTGGGGGGCGGTGTGATCGGACAACGAGTTGCCGCGCAGTACGAAGCGCCCGGGGTGGATCTGGTTGAGGGCGGCGGTGAGGTTGTCGGCCTGGTCCTTGCCGTCGCCGCCGTCGTTGCCGGTCAGGCCCCAGCGCTGGATCGCGTAGCGCATCGGGAGTTCGGCGCACTCCCATTCATTGCTACCCCAGCCGGTCGTGCGGTCGTTGCCGTTGCTGTAACCGCACACCTGCAGGCCGTCGATCTTCTCGTTGAGCAGGCTGTAGTAGCCGCCGTCGCAGGTACCGCCGCCGTGGTTCCAATAGCTGGACGGAGGTGGGGGCAGCGTCCCCCCGAAGGAGATGACCGGGTCTCCTGAAGCTGCGGCGGTGACGGCCTTGGTGGCGGCGTGCGGATTGGAGCCGGCATTGGCGGCGGCGACATCGACAGTGGTCGGCGCGGCCAGATTCGAGGCGGTCAGCGTGATGTCCGTGCCGAACCCGGCCGGGACGTCGGGCTCGGCGTGTTCAGCGCGTACGATCCAGATCCGCTGGCCGGCCTCGACGATCCACTGCACCGTCTGGATCTTCGAGGTGCCGTCGGTCTCGTGCCGGACTTGTCCGGTCACCGTCTGCCCGAACAACGTCGCGACCGGGCCGGGGGTCGAAGGGCCCTCGACCGAACGCCAGGCGGCGGCACCGCCGGCCGCCGCGACCGGGAAGTCGGACTTCGGCAACTGCTCGCCGAAGGGTACCGCCGTGACCGAGAAGAACCGGAATGGCCCGGCGGCCTCAGCCGAGGCGCTTTGCACCGGGTCCCCGGGCTTGGGGGCGAACGACGCACCGGTCGGCATATCAGGGTTGGTTACCGTGAGTGCGACGCCATCGACGCTCATGGCGTGCTGTGAGGGCACAGTACTGACGCTGGCCACAGGGGCGACGGCATCCGCGGCGTGCACAGCGGGCATCGCGCACATCGGGGCGGCGACCAGGGCTCCGGCGACGACCATGGCGGACAGGCTTCGGCGAATAAGGGGCATGAAGGATCTCCTAAGAAGGCGGCTGACGAGACAGGGGATGCGATAGCGGACGGCGAGCAGCTGGCATTGCCCAGCCGGCTCATGACGTGTGCGATGCGGGTTCGGCTGTTGCGACGACGTCGAAGCTTCGTGACGTCGAGCCCAGGGGTATGGCACAGGGCAGCTCAGAGTGGGCGCGCATCCAACCGTTCGCGGGCCCGTACAAAGCGGTGTCGTGTGTTCCCGGTAGTGCGGCCTACAGTCCGGCCGGCCGATGCGGGCGCGAACTCGATCGCGCGGCGCGGCATCGTCACCGGTGTCGGCAAGCCTGGAGTTACCGCGAAGTAGCTAAAATTCATTGAGGTGGCCGTCCTGTTCGGACATTGACATGTTGTAGGCTGTCGGCCCGATCGGCGTACGGCGGAATTGATTTCACAGATGTTTTCGGTAGCGGCTATGGGGTGGTTTCCTCGCGATCGGCAGCGGCGTAGGAGACGGTCCATTCGGGAATGAGCGCGAGAATGTTCTGGACTGGTGTGCTTCCGGTGTCCGGGGGGTCGGTCGGGCCGACTCCGGCGAGGTAGACGGCCAGGTCGATGCGGCGTGCCCGGGCTTTGGCGTGGAGGTGCTGAATGCCGAGGCCGGGGTTGGCCCGAGCCCAGATCCGGTCTTCCAGCTGTTCGGCGTCGGTTTGTCCGGGACTGGGTCGACTCGGGCTGGTCAACGCCAGGTAGAGCAGGTACATGGCTGGTCAGTCCCAGCCGAAGCCGTTGGCGGACGTCGGGGTGATGGCGGTGGCCGAGGCGATGGCCGGCGGGGTGGTGTCCCAGCCGAATCCGGCTTTTGACGCCGTCGACGCCGAGGCGGTCACGCCAGAGATCGCGACGAGGCCGGCGACGATGAGGAAACCGAATTTCGACATGGTGGTACCCGCATTCGTGTGTCATGGATTTCGGGATTCCTCACCGGATTCTTTATGTCTTTCGCTCCGGTGCTTCCCGCTGCACTTTGAATTCTGCCGGGCTGCCTGCCGCAGCGGAATACTGTGCGGGTGGCTCGAACACGCCCGGCGTACTCACGCCACCCCGGCGCCGCGACCGCTTTAGGACATTGCGGAGGTCAACAGCGCCCTGCCATCCTGTGCTCCGAACGTGTGAGCGATCAGGGGTGGGGCGGCTCTCAAGGGTGGGGATGATGGTTCTTGGTGTGCTTGGCCTGTCGTCGCAGGCCGAGGCTGTTTACGCGGCGATGCTCGCCGATCCGGGCGCAGAGCTCGAAAAGGTGATCAGCGCCGCCGGTTTGGACGAACGCAGTGTCCGGGCCGGTCTGGACGAGCTGGCGGAGTTTGCGTTCGTGCGCCCCTCGCGGGACATGCCCGGCACCTTCCGCGTGGTCAGCCCTGAAGTCGCCCTGGACGCGATGGTGCGCCGCCAGGAAGCCGAACTGGCACGCCAGGCGCAGGAATTGGCCGCGAACAAGGTGGCCGCGGCGGCAGCGGTCGCCGAATACGGCCGCTCGGCATCCGCGGCCACCCAGGCGGGCGGTGAACGCCTCATCGGGCTGGACGCGGTCGCGGCCAAGTTGGAGTTGCTGGCGAAGGAAGCCCGCGAGGAATGCCTGTCGGTGATGCCCGGGGGCGCCCAGTCCGCCGCCAGCCTGAACGCGTCACGCCCGCTGGACGCCGCGGCGCTGGAGCGTGGCGTGGATGTTCAGACGCTGTACCAGGAAAGCGTCCGCAACGATGCCGCGACCTTCGCCTACGCCCAGTGGCTGACCAGCCAGGGCGGCCAGGTGTGTACCGCGCCGCTGCTGCCCCCGCGCATGGCCATCGTGGACCGCCACACCGTGCTGGTCCCGATCGACCCGGCCGATACCAAAGCCGGCGCCCTCTGCACCAGCGAGCCGGCTATCGTCGCCTCCCTGATCGCCGTCTACAGGCAGGCCTGGGCCACAGCTGTCCCGCTCGGCGCCGACCGTACCCCCGGCACCGACGGTCTGTCCCGGGTCGAACACGACCTGCTGCTGCTCCTTGCCCAAGGCCTGACTGACGATGCCGCGGCCAAACGCCTGGGCCTCGGGCTGCGCACCGTCAGCCGACAGATGACCGGCCTGATGGAACGCCTCGGTGCCACCAGCCGGTTCGAAGCAGGACTGAAAGCCGCCCAGCGCGGCTGGCTGTAGCGAAAGGGCTGTCGGCCAGCAGTGAAGCAGCGCTTGACAGGCTCCTTACAGCGCGGTTCATCGTTGTTCCGTCAGTAGCTCAGTGCGCCGAGTCCTGTCGTTCAGCTGCGGACCGAGCCAGCCGCACAACGGGAAAGCCCGGCTACCAACGGCTTCTGTCGCTGGTAACCGGGCCTCGGCGCTGAGCCCGTCGGCGGCTACTTACCGTTGACCTTCGTGATCCCCTGCACCAGGTTCGCGGGGGAGTCGTGGTGCGCGTGCCAGGCCAGCTGGCCCTCGGAACCGTCGTTCTTCGGCATGATCTTGTCGGTCGCGGCCGAGGCGGACATGCCGGTGAACAGTGTGAGGGCGAAGGCCAGGCCGACCATGCCGGTCTGGAACGGCACGGGCCGGCGGACGGTGCGGCGCCCTGCTGCCGGGCGCTCGGCGTCGTTCTCCGGGCTCGGCGTGGTCTCGTCGGCCTCCGACTCCTGCAGCCCCTCCGCGTCGGTCGGTGTCGCTGCCAGCGCGGTCTGCGCCAGCGCCGTCTGCGCCCGCACGGTCGCCGTCAGTTTCTGGTGCTGCGTCACGAATTCCTGCACCCGCTCGCCGATCAGCTTCACGGCGAACACCGCGAGGATCAGGAAGCAGTACAGCGAGAAGGTCGTGGTCCGCGGCCAGTACCGGACCAGCTGGTCGCGGTACTCGTGCGAGGCCAGGTAGAAGCGCATCACCCAGCCGCCGGTCAGCAGGCCGGCGGTGAGCAGCACCGGGGTGCGGCGCATGCCCAGCCAGATCGCGACCCCGGTCAGGATCAGGATCAGCACACCGAAGACGCCGACGCCGCCGAGCTCGCCGGTCGGCGGCCAGGTGCCGTTCCGGATGGTGTTGCCGGGCATGTCGGTGAGGTAGACGAAGGTGTAGGCGGGGTCCTGGCTGGTCCCGAAGAAGAAGTACGGGTCCGGCGCCTCGTGCAGCAGGCCGTCGATCAGGTGGTAGGAGGGGATCAGGAATCCGACCACTGTGGTGCCCAGCAGGGTGGCGCCGTGACGCCATCCGGTGCGCCAGGGGAACAGCACCGCGGCGCCCAGGGCGACGCCGAAGGCGGCCCAGTAGAAGGGCCCGGAGAACAGGATGAAGATCTCGCCGACCAGCAGGCCCCACGCCAGTCCGGCGATCGCCAGGTGTACCAGGCCCTTGCTCGGGCTGGTCTGTAGATAGCGCATGAAGGCGATGACGATCGGGATGATGATGGCCAGCACCAGCGGCTCGTAGGCCTTGTACGGCTCGGCCAGCGTCGGCACGTAGACCAGGGCCAGCACGCACGCCCACGGCCGGGAGACGACGAAGCGCCACGCCAGGTACGCCGCCGGGCCGAGGATCGCGGTGGTGAGGATCTCGGTGTACTTCAGGCCGACGAAGACGTTGTCGTGGTTGAGCTTCGCGACGAACCAGACGATGCGCGGGTACAGCGGCGGGTAGCCGGGGTGCGTCATCTCGCCGTGCTGGAGCATGATCGCCCAGCGCTCCATGTCGCCGGCGTCGCCCGCGGTGCCGTTCAGCGGCAGGTTCGCGCCGCGCAGCGCGAGCGTCACGCCGGCCGCCAGGAAGCCGGAGGTGAACCCGGGCAGGGCGGCGAAGGCGGTGCGCGAGGCCAGCACCCGGTACTTCTCCGAGCGCCGGGCCAGCAACAGGAACACGACGCAGGCCAGGGCCGGGAGCAGGAACCGGAACTGGAGCGCGGCCAGTCCGCTGACCTGGCTGACCCGGTCCAGCGGGGCGAAGACCTTGATGGTCTTGGTGGAGATCAGCATCCACGCGGCCGCCGCGAGGGCGACCGCCGCCTCGTACAGCGGCCAGCGTGCGGTGCGCAGGGCCCGGGACCAGAGGTCGTTCGGCACTCGGATCCGGTTCACGCTGCGCGGACCCGCCTCGGGTTCCGCGGCGGTAGTGGTCACGGCGTGTTCCTTCGATAGCTGTCTGGTTCGGACCCGGCGGCCCGGGCGCGGGGAGGCGGCAACCGCCCCCCGCACCGTCGAACAGGCTTCGCGGGGCGGGACTACTTCTTGCCGACCAGGCGCTTGAGCCGATACTTCGTGCCCCACACCGTGGTCCGCCAAAGCGCCTCGGCCACTATGTTGCCGCTCATCTTCGACGCCCCGAGTTCGCGCTCGACGAAGGTGATCGGCACCTCGACCACCTTCAGGCCGGACCGCACCGTGCGCCAGGCCAGGTCGACCTGGAAGGTGTAGCCGGCGCTGGCGACGGAGGCGAGGTCTATCTTCTCCAGCGTCTCGCGGCGGAACAGGCGGTAGCCGCCGGTGGCGTCGGCCAGCCGCATGCCGGTGACCAGCCGGACCCAGGTGTTGCCGCCCTTGGACAGGATCTCGCGGCGCTTGGGCCAGCCGACGGTCTTGCCGCCGGGGACGTAGCGCGAGCCCAGCACCAGGTCAGCGTCCTGCTCCACCAGCGCCTTCAGCAGCGCCGGGAAGTCCTCGGGCCGGTGCGAGCCGTCGGCGTCCATCTCGCAGATGACGTCGTAGTCGTGCTCGATGCCCCAGGCGAAGCCGGCGAGGTAGGCCTTGCCCAGGCCCTCCTTGCCGGCCCGGTGCATGACCTTGACCCGCTCGTCTTTGTCGGCGAGCTTGTCGGCCAGCTTGCCGGTGCCGTCCGGGGAGTTGTCGTCGGCGACGAGCACGTGCACGTCCGGGTTCGCCGCGTGGACGCGGGAGACGATCTTCTCCAGGTTCTCCGACTCGTTGTACGTCGGGATGATCACCAGGACGCTCAGGGCCTTGGCGGCGGATTCCACGTCGGTTTCGCTCCTTCTGGTCTGGTCGGGGACGGTCCCGACGGTGCCCACGCCGGCCGCTTCGGGGCGCAGGCGGGCGGTGGCCACAGCAGTCACCACGGCCAGCACCGAGGCGAAGATCGAGAGGTTGAGGTGCTTGGAGGTGTCGATGCCGTCGAAGTAGGCCGCCGCGCCGAACTGCATCAGGGCGATGGCCGACAGCATCAGGGTCATCCACGCGAAGGCCTTGCGCTCACCGGCGGCCCGGTCCCGCCGCCGGGCCAGGCGCCGGATCGCGACCCAGATCGGGATGATCCACAGCAGCAGCAACGGGATCAGGCCCAGGCCGCGGAACAGTCCCAGGATGCTGGTCACCGGGGTGAACCGCTTGTCGACGGTGTTGGGGTGCATGTTGTCGGCGTTGGGGTGGCTGGGGAAGTTGGCGTAGTTGGACAGCGGGTTGGCCTGGGCCGAGTGCTTGCCGCCGCACAGACCGGTGTAGGTGGGGCGCACGTAGAAGAACGAGTTCGCGACGTCGTTGGCGACGCGGACCATGCGGTCCGGGTGGGTCAGCATGAACTTCCAGGTGTTGCCCGTCCCCAGAGCCTCCTGCAGCGCCGGGTCGTTCGCGTGGTCGCGGGCGACGAACTTGTCGCCCTTGGTGGCCGGGTCGTAGGTGCCGGTGTCCATCACGCTGGGCGAGTAGGGGGCGCACCAGGCGGGCTTGCCGACCTGGCTGCTGTAGTAGAACGGCACGCCCATCGCGGCCATGTCGGCCTTCGGGTTCGGGCTGATGTACAGCAGCTCGTTGAACAGGAAGTCGGCCTTGGTCTGCAGGGTGAAGTGCGGGTCCTGCTTGGGGGTCAGCGCACTGCCGGACAGGGCCAGGACGACCGCGAGGGCAGCCGGGATCACCCGGCTGCCGATCCGGCCCTTCAGCGGGCCCACGGTGACCGGGAAGGCGAGTAGCGCCACCGCCAGCACGATCATCGGCGCGTCCTGGGCCTTGGAGGTGACCAGGAACATCAAGCCGAAGGCGGTCAGGACCAGCCCGGCCCATCGGGAGCGGCCCGGGCGGAACAACAGCAGGGCGGCCGGCAGCAGGTAGAGCACGCCGATGACGGCCGAGATCTCGCTGAGCGGGGACGCGGCGAAGTCGATGAAGCTGGCGTCGGCGACGATCACCAACAGAGCCCCGCACACCAGGTAGCGGGCCAGGCGCGAGGTGCGCATCACGGCGAACAGCAGGCCGATCGCGATCCCGATGAACACGCAGCCCACGGCGCCGAGCACGCGCAGGTCCAGCGCCGAGGGCCCGAGGTTGTTCCGCAGCCCCAACGCCTTGGTGAGGTAGTGCGCGATGTTCATCAGGATCAGCTGGCTGGAGTTGTACGCCGGCTGCGGCAGGTCGATGTTCGTGGCGTTCTTGGTGCCGACGCCGTACGGGGTCTGCGAGCAGCTCCAGCCCTGCTTGATCACGTACTGGAAGTTGACCCAGGCGCGCATCTGGCCGGAGTTGCCCGTGGTGTACAAGCCCAGATGGCACAGCAGGCGGCTGCCGTCATAGTTGTCCGCCACGCCGACCGGCGTCGGGAACATCAGCCGGGCGAACAGCAGGACGGCCGCACCGAACGCGACCGACACTGGTTCCAACAGGCGCCGGAAAGGGTACGCCGCTATTCGGCGGGGACTGGCGGCGGACGAGGTGACGACCTCGGCCGAATCGCCCTTCTCCTGGCTCGCTGTTGACACGGGAACCTCTTTGTGGCGTGCGCTGAAACGAAGCTGACTGGTGCCTTGACGTGTCGCGCGATGGGCCGTGACGAGCCGGGCGCGACAGTAGAGATTACCCGGTGGATCCCCGGGCGAGTGTGTCGGTCTGGGCAAGCTGTGACAGAATCAAGGCCTTGCCGCCCTCGGTGACGTGCGGATCACGCGCGGTGACCGGATGATGCGGCCGACGGCTCATCGGACTGCTCATCGGGTCGATTCCGGGGCCGGGGCGGAGGCCGGCGTCTGGTGCGGGATCAGCAGCCGGCGACGGCCGCCGGTCCCGGGACCCGGCGGGGCACCGGCGTCCGCGCGCCGCATCGCCTCCAGGGACTTCTTGACGCCCTTGCTCAGCCAGCGCTGGGCGGGCTTCTCGACGAACCGCTGGACCAGGTAGCACAGCGCCAGGATGAACACGAGGGCCAGGATGAGCGTCGGCCAGAACGACAGGTGCTCGTGCAGGTAGGCGATCAGCGTGAAGCCGATGTCCTGGTGCAGCAGGTACAGCGGGTAGGTCAGGGCCCCGAGGGTGACCAGCGGCTTCCACCGGACCCAGTCCAGCTTGTGCAGCGAGACCAGGGTCATCAGCGCGAAGAAGCCCACGAGCGCGACGAACATCGGCCAACGCGGGTAGTCCCAGCCGATCTCCGGGAACGAGGCCGGGTCCGGCGTCAGGCTCGACTGCGCGATCAGGAACGACACTCCGACGATCGCCCACAGCAGCATCGTCGGCCCGAACCGCCACATCAGGAAGAACGCGACGCCGGCGATGAAGTACGGCGCGTACTGCGGCTGGACGATCTGGTTCAGCGTGCCGTTCCCGGTGATCTGGGTGAACATCGCGACGAAGACCCACAGCCAGCAGAAGTACACGACCCGGCGGTAGGTGACGCCGAAGAAGACGACGATCGCGAACAGCAGGTAGAACCGCAGCTCCGCGGCCAGCGTCCAGTACACCGGGTCGATGTCGTGGACGTTGTAGAAGCTCTGCGTCATGGTCAGGTTCATCAGCACGTCGTGGAACGACCCGGGCCAGCTGTGCACCCCCAGCCGGGGAAAGGCCAGCAGCACCGCGATCGAGCCGAGGACGGAGAACCAGTAGGCCGGGTAGAGCCGCGAGATCCGGGAGGCGCCGAACTCGCCGACGGTGCGGCCCCAGCTGCTCATGCAGATCACGAAGCCGCTGATCAGGAAGAACAGCTGGACCCCGAGATCGCCGTAGACCGAGATCTTGACCAGTAGGAACGGCGCTATGTGCTTCGGCTGCGCCATGCCCCACGCGTACACCCAGTGATTGCCCACGTACACCGCGCCGATGGCGACCCAGTGCCGCAGCACCACCAGCAGCGCCGCGATGAAGCGTATGAGGTCCAGCGCGTACAGCCGCTGTGGGCGGTTCGCGACCGGGCTCGGCGCGGCGGCCGGCTCGGGCGCCTCGCCCGGCTCCGTCCCTCCGGTCGCCGTCGCCTCGGCTGCCGCCCCCACCTCGGACTCCTTCATCACATCGCTCACCGGCGCCACCCGGCCCAGGCGGACTCCACCATCTCCCGCACGCCCAAGTGCGCGGTCCACCCGAGCTCGGTGCGGATCCGGTCGGCGGCGGCCACGGAGCGGGCCACGTCGCCGGGTCGGCGGGCCTCGACGGCCCCGGTCAGGTCCGGTCGGCCGACGACGTCGCCGACCATCTGGATGATCTCGCGCACTGATACGCCCACACCGCGGCCGGCGTTGACGGTGAGCGCGGTCCGCGGATCGGCGGTCAGCCGGCGGACCGCGGCGGAGTGGGCCTCGGCGAGGTCCGCGACGTGGATGTAGTCGCGGACGCCGGTGCCGTCCGGGGTCGGGTAGTCGTCGCCGAAGATGCGCGGGGGCAGGCCGGCGTCGATCCGCTCGAAGATGAGCGGGATCAGGTTGGCCGCGCCCCGGTCGGCCAGCTCCGGGCTCGCCGTGCCCGCCACGTTGAAGTAGCGGATGTTGACGTAGGCCAGGGGCTGCGCGACGGCCGCCGCGGCGATCAGCTGCTCGCCGACCAGCTTCGTCAGGCCGTAGGGGCTCACCGGTTCACACGGCGTGTCCTCGGTGACGAACTCGACGTCCGGCATGCCGTAGGCGGAGGCGCTGGAGGAGAACACCAGGGACCGCACGCCGTGCTCGCCCATCGCGGCCAGCAGTATCCGCAGGCCCTCGACGTTCTCGTGGAAGTAGTGCAGCGGTTTGGCGACGGACTCGCCGACCTGCTTCTTGCCGGCCAGGTGCACCACACCGGTGACGCCGTGGTCGAGCAGCGCCCGGTCCAGTGCGGCCCGGTCCAGGACCGTGCCCAGCACTATCGGCACGCCGTCCGGCACGCGTTCCTTGAAACCGGTCGACAGGTCGTCGAGCACCACCACGTCGTGGCCGTCGGCGAGCAGGGCCCGCACCACGTGCGCGCCGATGTACCCGGCGCCGCCGGTCACGAGCCAGCTCATCGGCTGGATCCGCCCGACAGCGAGGTCTCCGGTTCCGGCGTGTCCTCACGGGCCGCCTGGGCCGGGAACGCCGGAGGCTGGGCCGTGGCGTGCGCCTGGCCGCTCGGGGCCCGGTTCGCGGTCGGTGCCTGGGCGTCGCGCAGCGCGATCGCCCGAGCCAGGTCGGTGAACCGGCGCTCCAGGTTGCGGAAGCGCAGGAAGGTGTTCACCGCGAAGAACGCGAACGCCGCGACCAGCATGTACAGCAGCAGGTCCGCGCCGCGGCCGACCCCGACCTTGTGCGCCAGCCAGGTGGTGTCGTTGGGCCGCAGCACCGCGTCCAGGCTCAGGAACAGGAAGATGACGAACCCGATGCGCTTGAACGCCTGCGTCCGTACCGAGTGCGAGCTGCGGATGAAGAACACGAACAGCACGACCGCGGTCGCGATGAGGATGATCTGGATCACCATGACGGCTCACGCCCCCCGCTGCCGGACCGACAGGTCGAACAGTATGTTGACGCCGTTGATCAGGGACTGACCCTTGGACCGGGAGTATTCGGTGTACAGGATCGTCACCGGGACCTCGCGGACCTTGAGCCCGGAGCCGGCCAGGAAACCGACGATCTCCGAGGCGTGCGCCATGCCGTTCATGGTGATCTTCAGCCGGGACGCGGCCTCGCGGTTGAGCACCCGCAGCCCGTTGTGCGCGTCGCTGAGTTTGAGCTTGCGCGCGGTCGGGCTCAGCAGCACCACGGTCCGCAGCACGATCCGCTTGAGCAGCGGGATCTGTTCGTTCTGCTCCAGGAACCGCGAGCCCAGGACCACGTCGGCCTCGCCGGAGCGGGCCACCGCGAGCATCGTCTCGGCGTCCTCCACCCGGTGCTGGCCGTCGGCGTCGAAGGTGACCAGGTGGCGCATACCGGGCTGGGCCAGCGCGTAGGCGATGCCGGTCTGCAGCGCCGCGCCCTGCCCGAGGTTCACCGGGTGCCGGACCAGGTGCGCGCCGGTCTCGGCGATCCGGGCCGCGGAGTCGTCGCGGCTGCCGTCGTCGACGCACACGATGTTCGGGAACGTCTCGCGCGTGTGCTCGACGACGTCGCTGATGACTGCGCCTTCGTTGTAGACCGGGATCACGATCCACACATCGTCGTAGTCGGTCATCGTCGTGCACCTCCTCCTTGGCCTGTACCGTCTCTAAGCCCGGACGCCGGTCAGGGCGAATCCGGTTGCCCGCCGGGGCGGAGGCGGGGGGTGGGGGTCCGCCGTCACCCGGGCCGGGACGAGGCGACAACGGCTCATGGTACTTAACAAATGCCGTCGCTTGGCGCCGCTTCGCGGATTGACGGGCGGCGTCGAGTTTTCCTGAGAGGCCGGAAAGTCCGCCTTGCGGATCATCGTGCCGTTCTCCGTGGCGTCCGGGAGGTGGGTATTGATCAGCCCACCGCCCGGGAGCGTCCGACTGCCTCGACTGTCGCCTACCGTGCCAGCTCTGTGGCGTTCTCCTGAGCCACAGCTTCCTCTCCGTCCCGGGGACCGGCGATCTCCGTCGGCAATGCGGGCGCCGGCTGCGCTTCGTCGACTGGACCACCTGGTGCCGGCTGCGGACGAGGAATACGGCGCGGGCCGAGTATCCGCATCATCGGCGTTTCCACGAACCGGTACAGCAGCCAAGCCAGGAAAATAGAAACGCCGAGGAAGAATACGACGACGAGTAGTCCCTTGCCGGCGCCCCACCCGTGGCCGTTGTCGCGGTGCAGCCACCGCAGCGTGTTCTCGATGAAGGCGACATGGACCATGTAGAAGGCGAAAGATATCTCGCCGAGCCACACCAGGGGGCGCCAGCGCCATGGTGACCACGCCCCGGTGATGTCCGCCTGCGCGGCGCCCGCGATGAACAGGGCGAAGGCCAGTGGAAGGTCCGCGGACCACCAGTCCGGCGGGATCGACAGAGGGAACCACGGGATGCCGCGAGTGCCGCCGTAGATGGCGATGATGACTGCCGTCCCGACCCACAGACCCGGGCCGCGCCACTGGCGGCGCACGACGAGCTCGCCGATGACCACGCCGAGCCAGAACTCCAGGCTCCGCACAGGCGGGAACTGGTAGTTGAGCCACCCGGACCACGGGTCGTTGTAGTGCCCGGACCACAGATAGGCGATGTGGATGCCTGCGTACAGGGCACCCGCGGCTAGGTACAAAGACCACACCGGCATCCGGCGGACCAGCGGGAGCACCAACGGGAAGCAGAGGTAGAAGAAGGCTTCACAGCCCAGAGACCAGCTCACGCTGTTGATGCTGTAGGGAATGCCGTTGTAGTTGATCCAGGGGTGGATCAGGAAGAGGTTGCTGAAGGCCGCTTCCCCCGTCACCTGATCGCCCCATGCGAACATCAGTGCTATGACGATCGCCCATGTGACCACATGGTTCGGGTAGATCTTGGCGATGCGGCGCCGCCAGAACCGGACCGCGGTGTCGCCGCTCCTGGCCGACCAGACCAGGACGAACCCACTGAGTACGAAGAAAAAGGACACGCCTGTTTGGCCGTAGCCGAATATGTAGTCCCAGTCGTGGTGCACCCGGACGTTCTTGATCACGTTGAGGGTGCCTATGTGGTACCCGAAGACCAGGAACGCCGCCAGCCAGCGCATGCCGGTCAGCGAGGGCAGCTTGGTGGCCGTCTTGTTCTTCGGCGGCGCGGCGGACGCCGGGGTTGGGGCTGCGGAGGATGCGAGACCCGGAACGGCTGAATCGGTCGCGACCGTGTAGGACGGCGGCGGCGAGGCGGGCATGGTCCCCCTGAACGATACGGTCGGTTGCTGATGGTGATTCGGGGCCGGTCAGGGCTGGATGCGGCGGTTCGCCATCTCTAAAGCGGCGGTTGCCACCGGTGTGGAGTAGTCCGAGTCATTAGACGGTGACTGCGTCGGGTCCCAGAGGCCGGCGCCCCTCTGCTCAAGGGGAGCGAATGTCCAGCCCTCGTTGAGCACCGTCCGCTCCGAGAGGGCCGAGTGCCGGAACCGGTCGTTCGCACCGCGCTCCGCACACGACGCGCGGTGCTCATCGGCGGCGAGGATCGTGTTCAAGCAGCCGGTTACTGCCACCGAAAGCGTTGGCGTTTCGACGCCCATGCCCCGGTTCGCTGCGTTCGCCATGGGTGCGAACCCCCTCATTCGCCGAGCGTGCCAGCTTGCTCATGGTCTCGTGGACTGCGGATTCCGGATCCGAGCGAGCAGCGAGACCCCTGGTAGCGACTTCACCGGAAGGCATCGCTCGGCGGCGATCGTCGCCGACGATATCACGCTGGCCACAGGCGCTACGGCGTCTGAGCCACCTCTGACAGAGCTCGTACGGTGCCGGCCGCCGCCGGTCATGGCAGGATGTTCCATCTGGTCGATTACTGCCGTCAGGTGTGTCGAAGGCTTAGATCGTCCCGTTCTCCACCGCTGTGACGATCCACGGGATGACCTCGTCGAGCATGTCCTCCAGCGAGGTGCCGGCCTCGAATCCCAGGACTCGCTCGGCCTTCTCGGTCGAGGGCACCCGGCGCTGCACGTCGTACTCGAACGGGTCGTCGGAGACCAGGGTCAGCGGGACGCCCGGGCCCTTGATCTTGTGCCAGATCGCCTCGGCGAGCTGGCGCACCGAGTGCCCGGCCGGGGTGGACAGGTTGAAGTCGTCGTTCAGCGCGTCCGGGTGCGCCATCGCGGTCACGATGCCGCGCGCCAGGTCGCCGCCGTAGGTGTAGTGCCGCACCTGCTCGCCGGTGCCCAGGATGTGCAGCGGGTCCTGGCCCTTGACGATCTTCTGCACCAGGTCCGGCACCACGTGGCTCATCGCCAGCTTGACGTTGCCGGACAGGATCTCCTCATCGCCCAGCGCCCGGGACTCGCCGATGCCCACGCAGTTGAACGGCCGGACGATCGTGTACGGCAGCTTGTACTGATCCCACGCCGCGCGCGCGAAGTACTCCACGGCCAGCTTCTGGAAACCGTAGGAGGACAGCGGCGGCGGCACCTGGCGCTCCGAGCCCTCCACCGACGGCCACACCTCGGTGGACTCGAAGACCATCGAGGAGGACATGTACGTGACCTTCTTCAGCCGGCCCGCACCGCCGTCGTGCGCCTTGATCGCGGCATCGCAGGACGAGGCGATGATCCGCTCGTTGCTGGCCAGCAGGTCGTAGGCGTAGGTGTGGAAGTAGGAGATGCCGCCGATCAGGGCCGCGCCGGCGATGAAGTGGTCGCAGTCGCCGAGCAGGTCGACCATCAGGTCGGTGTCCCGGACGTCGCCCTCGTGGAACTGGTAGTCCGGGTGGTCGTCGTAGGACTTCACGATCTTGCCGTACTTGGAGTAGTTGTCGATGCCGACGACCGTGTAGCCGCGCGAGAGCAGTTCCTCCACGACATAGCCGCCGATGAAGCCGGCCGAGCCGGAGACGAGGACTTTCTCAGACATGGGTATCGCTTCCTGTGTTTCTGCGCAGCGCGGTCGGCGCGGTTCGGTCATCTTTTCGAGGCTCGGCTCGGGAGTCGGCGCGGGCTCCGGCGGGAGTCTCCGTGCGGGCGTCCGCGTGGACGTCGGTGTCGACGTCGGGGGCGGCCGGTTGCGGCTCGCTCTTGGCCCGCAGCTGCTCCAAGGTCAGCGGCGGCCCGAAGGCGAAGCGGTACCAGCGCAGGTACTTCGGCAGCCACTTGCGCAGCTGGAAGTTGGAGTCGCCCTGGGTGCGGTCCAGCCAGATGGTCGGGATCTCGGCGACCGGGCGGCGCAGCCGGCGGGCCTTGGCGGCCAGCTCGATCCCGATCTCGAAGCCGTCGCGGGAGTCGATGCCGACCTCCCGGACGAACTCGGTGGAGTAGGCCTTGAAGGAGTTGGTCGCGTCCCGGGTGCCGACCCGGGCGAACCAGGCCAGCGTGCGCCCGGCGGTCTGCGACATCAGGCCCTTGAACAGCGGTCCGCCGACCTGCTGGCCGCCGGCCATGTAGCGGGAGGCCGCGGCCACCGCCACACCCCGCTCGACCAGCCGGGCCAGCTCGTCGATCTGCCGCGGGTCGTCGCAGCCGTCGGCCATGGTGACCACCGCGGCCGGGCTGGCCGCGTGGTCGATGCCGAACCGGATGGCGTTGGCCGGGCCCCGGCCGTAGGTGTTGACCAGGGCTTTGAGTCGGGGCTCGGTGACCGCGTACTTCTCTATCACCGGCACCGTGCTGTCCTCGGGGGTGTCCACCACGACCAGCACCTCGCACGGCAGCGAGACCGACTCGAAGATCCGGTCCAGGACCGGGAGCACGTGCTCGCCCTCGTTGTACGCCGGGATGATGACCGAGACCTTGGGCCTGGTCGCGTCGACGGGTGCCGTCATACCCGGACCCCGTCGCCGAAGACGTTCCAGATATCGGCCACCGGCACCGGCGCCTTCAGCCCCCGGTACTGCTCGTGGGGCGCGCCGACGATCAGCAGGTCCGCCTTCTCCAGCACCTCCTCCAGGCTCACCAGCGAGGGGTCGGTGGTGACCAGGGGGTCGGTGCACAGCACCTCGGCGGCCTTGAACTTCAGGATCCGCTTGAGCTTGTAGGACAGCGAGGAGCGGGTGTCGTCCGAGCCGCCCTTGAACGCCATCCCGAGGATCCCGACCGTCATGTTCTTCAGGTCGTACTGGGAGTCCAGCCGGTCCACCACGTACAGCGGCAGGCCCTCGTTGGTGGTCATCGCCGCGTAGCCGAGGGTGAAGTTGTTGTTGTGGAACGCGGCCAGCTGCATGGCGTCCTTGAACAGGCACGGCCCGGCGGCGAACCCGGCCCCGGGCATGTCGTCGGCGCGCGGGTAGTCCTGCGTCAGCCCGGCCCGGATCCGCTCGAAGTCCAGGCCGCGGTCGTTGGCCATCATGTAGAACTGGTTCACCGCGGCGAACTTGATGTAGCGCCAGGTGTTGGTGAACAGCTTGGCCAGCTCGGCCTCTTCCGGGCTCAGGTGCACGATCTTCTCGGTGAGCCGGCGGAACAGCGCCTCCGCACGCTGCTGCGCCTGCTCCGTGCGGCCGGAGACGATCTGCGGCAGCTCGAACAGCTCGGTCATGGCCTTGCCCTCGGCGATCCGCTCGGGGCAGAAGGCCACGTCGACGTCCACACCCAGCCGCGCGATCATCCGCTCGACCAGCTCGGTGACCCCCGGGTACACCGTCGAGCGCAGTATCAACAGCTGGCCGTCCCGGAAGTGCGGCGCGCAGGTCTCCAGCGCCCGCGGGATCGCGGTCTGGTCCGGGTTCAGGTGCTCGTCCACCGGGGTGCCGATGACCACGATGACGTGCTCGCACCGGGCCACCACCGCCGGGTCGGTCGAGGCGGTCAGCCGGCCGGCGGCCACCACGCGCTCGATGACCGGGGCCGCCCCTGGTTCGTCGAACGGCAGCCGTGCGGAGTTCACCGCCTCGACCGCCTCAGCGCTGACGTCGTAGACGGTGACCGTGGCCCCGCGATCGGCGAGCGCGATGGCCAGTGGCAGGCCGACATGGCCGCCTCCGCCGATCACCACGACATCGTGATCGAACGGGCTGTTCGCCTCAAACGGCATGAACACCCCACCATTCCTGTTTTCTATTCCGGCTTCCGCACTTTATAACGAGGGACGCGGTCGACGGGCTCCGATGCGACACCGTTACGCAGGTCTTGGGCACACGCCGCCGGAGCGGACCCGCGGATGGCCGCCCCCGGCGGCCGTCCCACCGGGGGCGGACCGGCCTCTAGATGATTGATTCCTGGGGGTTCCGGCTAGCAGGACCGCCAGCTGACAAGCGAACTTGCGAAACGGCTCAGCAGCAAGCATGGGCGACCCGGACGGCCTCCCTCAGCCTGGTTGGCTTCGGGTGGCCGGCCGGGGCGGCCAGGCGCCGCTGATCAGTCGTTTCGCGCCGGTACCCCCAGGAATCGATCATCTAGTGCGCCGCCGGGCAGAACTGTTTGACGGCGGCGGCCGGGTCGTCGGGCAGGCGCATGCTGTTACGGGACAGGGAGCCGGTCAGGTTGTCGAAGAAGCGCCCCGCGGTCATCGGTTGCCGGACCGAGTCCAGCAGGTCCTTGATTCCCCCGCACTTCAGAGCCTGCCGGGCCGCGGCGATCATTTGCGGGGTCGCGTCCGGGTCGTAGGGCAGCGCGTCGACCGCCGCCGGGTCGCCGTAGTCGGCGAGCACCCAGGCCAGCGGCAGCATCTTCTCGTGGCCGGCCCGGACCCGGTCGGCCATCTCCAGGTGGCCGCTGAGCGGGCTGGTGAGCCCGTAGACGTCGATCACGTCGCCGTCGTCGAGCGGCAGCACCGTGGCCACCATCCCCATGTTCTCGGCGAACATCGCGATCCGGCCCGGCTTGTCGGCGGCCAGCGCGACCGTCATCAGACCCTTCGGGGTGCTGAAGACCAGCTCGCGGCGGCCGGAGGCCAGGGCCTTGGAGACCGCCTTCTGCCAGTCGGTGCCCTTCACCCGCTTGGCGCCGCTGAGCGGATGCGGGTCGTGGAAGGCCGCGACCTCGTAGCTGCGCTCGTTGACCACGCCGTAGGCGCCGGCGTTGGTGTTCTCGTACGGCGTGCGGCCCTTCACGGCGCTGCCGGCCGCCCACACCGCCACCGCGGCCGCCAGCACCCCGCCGACCCTGGTCAGCGGCAGCAGCATGACCGGGCACAGCGCGACGAAGGTGGCCGGCAGCATCATCCGGGCGTGCATGTAGTCGCCGCCGACGTGCACGACGTAGACCACCATGATCGCCGCGGCGGCCAGCGGGGCGGCCACCAGGACCACGGTCCGGCGGTCGTACCCCTGCTTGCCGAACATGTAGCCCACGGCCAGGGTCAGCAACAGCATCGGCAGCCACAGCGCGTAGGTGGAGAGGTAGTCGTTCAGGTAGGTCGCGCCGCGGCCCCAGTCCGAGTTGGCGGCCTCCTTGGCCAGCCCCGGCATGGGGACCAGGATCCCGTAGTAGCCGGCGCGGAACACCTCGTACACCGCCGGCACCGCGGCGGTCGCGGCCACGGCCAGCAGCGCGTCCTTGCGGCGCGGCCGGGCCAGCAGCCAGGTGGCCACCAGGAAGACCGCCGTCACGATCGCGAAGTCCGGCCGGACGAGCTCGCCGAGGCCGAACAGCGCGGTGGTGGCGAACAGCCGCCGGCGCCGGACGTCCGGGCCGAGTCCGACCAGCGCGGTCCACGACGCCCCGAGCCAGAAGAACCCGAGCCCGGTCTCCAGCCCGGAAGTGCCGAAGTCCCAGAAGGCGTCGACCCCGACGATCACCAGGACGCCGGCCGGGACCAGGATCGGGCCGGTGGCGCGGCCCTGGTGGAAACGGGCCGCGCCGGCCGCGGCCAGTCCGACGCCGAGCACCGCGAACACGCCGCCGGCCAGGGTCGCCGCGTGCTCCAGACCGATCGGCAGCAGGCCCAGGACCACCAGGCACCAGCCCCACAGGACGCTGGTGTTCACCTCGTCCCGCTCGAACGGCGTGAAGTTCGGGCCGTGCCCGGCCAGCGTCTCGTGGGCCTGCCGGACGGCTATCAGGCCGTCGTCGCTCATCCAGCGCCGTTGGTAGACCAGCGCGGCGAAGACCAGGGTCGGGACGACGACCGAGGCGATCGCTATCGCTCCGCGTGTACCGGTGTTCCCGAGCCGGGAACGCAGGGCGCCGAGAGTGGACGACGACTCCGGCGTCTCGAGAACCGCGCTAGTCATGCCAGCCGTGCCCTTCTGGTGTTGTCGAACGCCGGTGCACGCGGCGGCCGCCGAAGGGCAGTGTGCCTTCGACGGCCAGTCCGGCTCTGGGCGGACGATGAGGTTGTCGTCGTGCACTGTTGCTATGTGGGGCGGCAGTAAGAATGTGACGCTGTCGACGCCGCGTTCAGTGGCTGCCGATCAGGAGCACGCCGGTGGCGAAGACGACGAGCCACACGACGCTGATCGCCATGATGACACGGTCCTTCAGGACGACGTCCTCCGGCTCCCCGGCCTTGCCGCTGTCGACGAACATCGAGTAGCGCAGGAAGATGAAGACCCAGGGGATGACCGAGATCTCCAGCCACGGCTTGGCCGACTTGTGGTGCGGGGCGCTGGAGGCGAGCTGGAAGGCCCACATCGAGTAGGTGATCATGGCGACCGTGGCGGCGGCCTGCCAGACGAACCGCAGGTACGTCTGCGAGTACTCCTTCAGCGACTTGCGGGAGGCGGCGGCCTCCTCGCCCATCAGCACCATCTCGGAGTAGCGCTTACCGGCCACCATGAACAGCGAACCGAACCCGGTCGTCAGCAGGAACCACTGCGACAGCTCCAGGTTCGCCGCCACCCCGCCGACGATGGCCCGCAGCAGGAAGCCCGAGGCCACCATCGCCAGGTCCAACACCGGCACGTGCTTGAACCACAGTGAGTACACGATGTGCAACGCCATGTACACGGCGACCACGAACACCGTGGTCCAGTTGGCCAGCGCGGCCACGCCCAGACCGAGCAGACCGGACACCACGCCGGCGACCAGGGCCACCGGAATCGGTATCCAGCCGGCGGCGATCGGGCGGAAACGCTTCTTGGGGTGACGACGGTCGGACTCCACGTCCATCACGTCGTTCACGTAGTAGATACAGGAGGCGGCGAAGCAGAACGCGACGAAGGCGATCGCGGAGGTGCGCAGCACGTCGGCGTGGCCGAGCTTGGCCGCCGACAGCGGCGCGGCCAGCACCAGCACGTTCTTGACCCACTGCCGCGGCCGCGCGCCCAGTACCAGCGCGATCGGCAGGGCGGGGCGCTTGCGCAGGTCGGGCGGGAAGCCGGCGGGGTTCTCCGGCTCGGTCTCAGCTCGCGGGCCGGGCACCTTGGCGGTCTCGTCAGGTATTTCTACGGCGGGCTCGCTGTTTGCGGGCCGGAAGGTAGACGGAAGACTCACCTGGGTCAAGGTACCGGAATCGCCACCTCGGTGTTTGGGCGTATGAGGTTTCGCGAAGGCGTATGCGGCGAGGGCGCTTTGCGGGATCTGCTGTACGGCTTCGGTGTCGCCGCCAGTCGAATGCGTTGAACGCTGCGCCACCTCGTGCTGACGATAAGCGACTGATGTCGGTGGACTCGTGGAGTTCTGTGCGGACGGCGTGCGCGGGCCGACCGGAAAATTCTCACGAATGGTTCCCGGCTTGCTACCATGCGGCGACTTTGATGTTTCTGGCCCCCGGACGTGTCACCGGTTCCGTACCGGACCGTGCGGGCGCGGGTGGGTGAGGGGCTTTCAGAATGGTGACCGGCGTTGAGATCGGCTCTGACGAGGCCCATCAGGGATCAGCCGACCCTGATACCACCGCCGGCGGCGGGTACGCCCGATGGCGGGGTCGCCTGAAAGCGGAGACGAAGGCGGCGCTGTACGGGCCGATCGCCGTGTACGTGGCGGCGCACGCCGTAGTCGTCGGGCTCTTCGCCTGGAGCATCGCCCACCAGGGCGGGCGGTTCTGGTTCGCATTGAGTTCGTGGGACGCGGACTGGTATGCGAGGGTCGCCGCCCACGGCTACGAGCATCAACTTCAATACAGCCCCGACGGCCGCATCGAGCAGATGCGCATCGCGTTCTTTCCGTTGCTGCCCGCGCTGGAACGGCTGATTGCCCGGCCGACCGGCATGGACCCGCATCACGCGGGCATCCTGGTGATCTGGCTGTCCTCGGTGGCCGCCGCCGTCGGGATCCACGCGGTGCTCAAGGGTTATCTGGGGCACCGGGCCGCGCTGGTCGCGGTGGCGCTCTGGGCCGCGGCCCCGCCGTCGATCTACGAGTCGATGGGTTACTCGGAGTCACTGTTCACCGCTGCGTCGGCGTGGGCCGTGTGGGCACTGCTGCGCCGCCGGTGGATCACTGCTGCCGCCTTCACCGTCGCTGCGGGGCTCTGCCGGTCCACCGCGGTGACCCTGATCGGCCTGGTGTGCCTGCTGGCACTGATCGAAGCGGTCCGAGGCCGGAACTGGCGGGCCATGGTCGCGGTCGTCCTGGCCCCCATGGGGTTCATCGGGTACATGGTGTACCTCGGCATTCGGACCGGCCATTTCGACGCCTGGTTCCGGGCCGAGAAGGCTCCCTACTGGGAGAGCAGCTTCGACTTCGGCAAGTCGACGTGGGATTCGCTGCGTGGGCTCGCGGGCTTCGACGGCGCCGACCGCGGGGAGTTCCTCGCCACGGCTCTGGTCGGGGCTGTGGTCGTCTTCGGTATCGTGGCGTTGTATTTCGTGGTGCGCGATCGCCGGTTGCCCTGGGAACTCGTCGCGTGGACTGTCATCAGTGTTCTGTTCAGCCTGCTGACCGGGGGCGGTTTCTCCTCCAAGGCGCGTTTCCTGTTGCCCTACTTCGTCCTGTGGGCGCCGTTCGCCACCTGGTTTGCCAGGTCTCGCACGTCATCGGTGGTCCTGGGGGTGGCGGTGATCGCACTGGTGGGAGGCTGGTATGGCGCGTACTTCCTCGGGCCCGCGAACCACATGTCGCCATGAGTGCTGCCGCGGGTAACGAGGAGGGGACACTATGACGTCGGCCGTCACGGTCATCGACGACGCCGAGGACAGGGGTGACGAGCCGGGGGCGGCATCCGTGAACGGCTCGAACCTCGCCGTCTCTACGGTGCCGGTGTCGATCTGGTCTCCAGGCGCCGTCACTGGTTCGGCGTCGGCGCGATCGTTGCCGTCGTGGGGTTCCTTCTCGCCTGGTGCTCGCTGCTGACTTTCTGGCACTACTCCGAGTACGGCTGGGACTCCGAGATCTTCGACCAGGCGATCCGGAACTACGCCCACTTCCACCTGCCGCGGGTCCCCGTCCTGGGGACCAAATCGCCGACCGACCCGGGCTATCTGCAGCTCAGGGACCACTTCAGCCCGATCCTGGCGTTGTTGGCGCCCCTGTACTGGTTCCGCGACTCCCCGACGAACCTCTACATAGCCCAGGCGTTCCTTTTCATGGCGGCCGTGCCGGCGGTCTGGCTTTTCACTCGCCGCAAGCTCGGTGTGCTCCCGGCGTACTGTGTGTCCCTCGCGTTCGCCCTCGCCTGGCCGTTCCAGGTCGCGGCCGACTTCGAGTTTCACGAGGTCGCCTTCGCAGTGCCGCTCACGGCCTGGATGATCGAGCGCTTCGACGCCGGACGCGTTCGATGGGGCTTCGCCGCCGCGGGGGCTCTCCTGCTGGTCAAGGAAGACCAGGGTTTCGTCGTCGCTATGTACGGCTTGGTCATGGTGCTGCGTGGGAGTCGCCGGCTGGGCGCGAAACTGATCGCCATGGGCGTGGGCGCGCTGGCTGTGTTGAACGTCTTTATTCTCGCGCCGCTGAACAGCACGCCGGGGCGACAGTGGATGTGGACGCCGCTGGGCAAGACCGCGGGACCGGCGGCGAAGTTCGTCGTCAGCCATCCCATCACTACGCTCGGCGACTTCCTGGACCCGGCGCATGCGAAGACGCAGACGCTGGTACTCCTTTTTCTGCCGGTACTCTTCCTGGCCTTCAGGTCGACGCTGGTCTTGCTGGCACTGCCCTTGATCGGTGAGCGCTTCCTTTCTGACCAGCCGAACTACTGGGGCCTGTCGTACCACTACAACGCCTTCCTGGTGCCGATCCTGTTTCTGGCCGCGGTGGAAGGCGCGCAGCGGCTGCCCCGGCCGAGGTTCAGCGTCCCGGTCTGGGCGGTCTGCTGCTTGGCGGTGACGTTGGCGCTGCTGCCGCGTTTCGATTTGTGGCAGCTGAAGGACTCCAGCTTCCGGGTGGCGGACCTCCCGCAGAACAGCGCCATCTCACAGGCGCTGAAGGTGATACCAGACGGTGCGGTGGTCGACGCGTATCCGCCTTACGGCATCCGCCTCACGCACCGTGCCAAGGTCGTCACCGCGGGGAGCGCCGGTCGCTACTTGCCAGCCTGGATCATAGAGCGGGACTCTCCCGGCTTCGTGGCGCAGAACGAGAAGCTCGGGTACAAGATCCGTTACCGCAATGCCGGGATAGTCGTGCTCCAACAGGTTGCCGGCACGCCGACAACACGCCCGTGACAGTCCTCAAACCTGTCCCACCTTTGAATATTCCGTGCGATTCAATGTCATGCCGTAATGGCGGCTAGGATCCCGAGAGTTCCTTCCCATCGTCCGTAGCCCGAGAGGACGCGATGAGCGACATAGCCGTGAAGCGGCCGGATCCAGGATCCGCCGAGCTTCCAGAAGGCGCCGCCGTCGACAACGAGGTGCCCACGCTCGTCTACCGGGCCATCACCCTGCTCGGCGCCGCCGGTGTCTTCTGGGCGGTATTCCAGATCTTTCCGTTCCAGTCCTCGGCCCCGTACACCGGCATCTATGTCGCGCTCGGCTGCATCGCGGCGCTCGGCGTCGCGATCACCGCGATGGCGGCCAAGGACGTGCGGACCCTGAACCGGGCCAACCACATCCTGGTGGCCACGGCGGCGTTGGGCATCATCTGCTACGCGGTCGGCATCATCTTGTCGGGTATCTCCTACGGCACGGACGAGGAGATCTTCGTCCAACACTCGGCGCACTTGCTGGGCCAGGGCGTGAACCCGTACGGCGCCGACCTGACACCGGCGTTCCACCGGTACGCGATGTCGAGCCAGTTCTACACGAAGCTGCTGGACGGCACCTACACCCACGGCCTGGACTACCCGGCCGTCCCGGTCCTGCTGACCTGGGCCGCCAACGGCATCTTCCACGACTACCACACGGTCGCCTTCGTCTGCTCCGGCGCGCTCGTCGCCTCGCTGCTGGTCGCCTACAAGCTGCTCCCGCGCGACTACCGCGCGGTGGCCACCATCGTGTGCGTCGGCTACCCGATCCTGATGGACCACGCCCGCGGCGGCGTCGTCGGCATCATCATGTTGCCGTTCCTGATGATCGCGGTCGCCGGCTGGGAGCGCATCGGCCGCGGCGGCCGGCTGGACCGGCGCGCGGTCATCGCCGCCCTGTGCTTCGGCGTGGCCCTGTCGGTGCAACAGCTGTCCTGGATGATGGCGCCGTTCTTCGTCACCGCGATCTTCCTGACCCGCTGGCCCGAGGTCGGCGCCAAGGTGGCGTTCCGGGTGACGGCGCTGTGGGCGGTGATCGCGGCCGGCACGATGCTGGTCATCAACAGCCCGTTCATCATCTGGAACCCGGGCTCGTGGATCTCCGGGGTGACCGAACCGCTGCGGCAGAAGGCGATCGCCGAGGGCGAGGGCATGGTCGACATCCCGATCAGCCTGCACTTCGGTACGGGCAACTTGAACCTGTACTCGGAGGGCGGCGCCGCTGTCTTCGCCGGGCTCTTCGTGCTGTTCGTGCTCTACTTCGACCGGCTGCGCCCGGCGTGGATCGTGGTCCCGGCCATGGCGCTGGTGTTCCAGGCCCGGCCGCTCATCGAGTACTTCGCCATCCCGGCGCTGGCCTGGGCGGTCATGCTGCTCACCGCCGACCGCGACCAGGAGCTGTCGCCGCGTCCGTGGCCGCTGCTGGCGGCCCGGCGGCGTATCGGGATCGGCGTGGTGGCGATGTTGCCGGCGGTCGGCCTGTGGACGCTGGGCCTGGCCACCCCGCAGCCGCTGGACATGAAGATCACCGGCGTGGTCACCGACGGCGCGCTGAACCAGATCGACCAGATGACGGTGCACGTCACCAACAAGACCGGCAGCGCGATGGCTCCACACTTCATGATCACCAACGGCTATTCCACCTCGTTCTGGAACGTGGTCTCCGGGGCGGCGAAGGTGCCGGGCCACCAGTCGTCCGACTACGTGATCTCCACGCCCGGCCCGGCGTCGAGCCCGGGCACGAACGGCGACTTCACGCTGGCCGCGGTCTCGGACGTCCCGGCCTCGGTGAGCTACGCGCCGAAGATGGTCGCGGCCCAGTACAACACCGGCTTCCTCGACGACCTGGGCCGCCAGTACGCCGCCGGGGACACCGCGGAGGTGGACGTCCAGCTGCGCGACCGGCACGGCCGGGTGGCCAAGGCGGCCCACGTGCAGGTGGTGCTGAACCAGGTGGTGTTCACCGACTCCGGCATCAGGGGCAGCAACCTGAGCGTCAACGGCGGTACCGCCGGCCAGCCGGCGACGGCTCTGACCGACTCCCTGGGCGTCGCGCACTTCACGATCAAGAAGGGCAACAGCGACCCGACCGGTTTGGTCCACCTCCAGGCCTGGATCAAGCAGTCCGGCTCGATCCCGACCTACGGTTACAGCCCGTTCCTGACCCAACAGTGGCCGTGATCTGCTGAAACCGGGGTGGGATGGTCACGGAGCGCGCTCTGGTGACAATCCCGCCCCGGCCGGGGTACCGTCACATCCACGGCCCGGGCGAAACCGCCCCGGGCACCTTTCCAACTCGGATCGTCCGGCACGTTCCTGCCGGTTGAAAGGGAGTGCACCATGGCTGGTGTCGTTTACCAGGACTCGTCCTGCGTCTACCCGGGCGCCGAGCGCCCCGCGGTCGACAAGCTGAACCTGGAGATCGCCGACGGCGAGTTCCTGGTCCTCGTCGGCCCGTCCGGTTGCGGCAAGTCCACGTCGCTGCGCATGCTCGCCGGTCTGGAGGAAGTGTCCTCCGGCGGCATCTTCATCGGCGACCGGGACGTCACGCACCTTCCGCCGAAGGACCGGGACATCGCGATGGTGTTCCAGAACTACGCGCTCTACCCGCACATGACCGTGGCCGAGAACATGGGCTTCGCGCTGAAGATCGCGAAGATCGACAAGGCCACCATCACCAAGCGGGTCGAGGAGGCGGCGAAGCTGCTGGAGCTCACCGAGTACCTGGGCCGCAAGCCCAAGGCGCTGTCCGGTGGCCAGCGTCAGCGCGTCGCGATGGGCCGGGCGATCGTCCGGGAGCCCAAGGTCTTCCTCATGGACGAGCCGCTGTCGAACCTGGACGCCAAGCTGCGTGTGCAGACCCGTACCCAGATCGCCTCGCTCCAGCGCCGTCTGGGCATCACCACCGTCTACGTCACCCACGACCAGGTCGAGGCCATGACCATGGGTGACCGGGTGGCGGTGCTGAAGGACGGTCTGCTCCAGCAGTGCGACACCCCGCGCGCGATGTACGAGAAGCCGGCGAACGTGTTCGTCGCGGGCTTCATCGGCTCCCCGGCGATGAACCTCATCGAGGTGCCGATCGTCGAGGAGGGCGTGAAGTTCGACGGCCTGACCATCCCGGTCTCCCGCGACGCGCTCGGCGTGGCCAGCTCCGGCGGTGCCAAGACGCTGACCGTGGGCGTGCGGCCGGAGTCGTTCGACCTGGTCGGCGACCCGGACGGGGCGATCGCGGCGAGCGTGCACCTGGTGGAGGAGCTCGGCGCGGACGCGTTCGCGTACTGCGCGGCGCACGTCGGCGACCACGACGTGGACCTGATCGTCCGCGTCGACGCCCGCGCGGTGCCGATGAAGGGTGACACGCTCTACGTGAAGCCGCGCGCCAGCGAGACCCACCTGTTCTCGGCGAGCTCGGGCGAGCGTATCGAAGCCTAAATATTACGAATTCCGGGCCTGGCCCCGGGGAGCGCGCTGCGCGGATACCATGCCTTGGAACCAAGGCGAGGTATCCGCGCATCAGTTTTAACGGGGGCGTTTCAACGGGGGGCAGGAGGCGGGCCTGTACCCCGTCACGCCGACAGAGCGGAGTGGACTGGATGAGTGCGGACACCGTTGTCAACGCGGCCGAGACCACGGCGCCGCGCGAGCAACGAAGCCCGCGCAAGCCGTTCGAGCAACTGGTCGCCGAGCTGATGCAGCGCGACTTCCTCGGCGTACGGGTCGGCGTCCTGCTGCTGATCCTGCCGGTCTTCATCTGCTCGATCGCCATGCAGATCACCAGCCGGCAGCTGTGGAACCACCCGCCGGACAGCCGCTACTACCTGCCGATGATGGCCAGGGACATGGGCCACTCCTGGCCCGACTCGATCCAGATGAACCAGAACATCTCCCCGGGCTGGCATCTGTCCGGCTGGTACTTCGCGGACAACGACCCGACCTGGCAGATGGTCCGGACCCGGCTGCTGTACCCGGTGCTGTCCATCCCGTTCGTCTGGATGTGGGGCCTGTCCGGCGGCTCGCTGATGGTCCCGGTGCTCGGCGACATCCTGTTCTTCTGGGTCACCGCGCGCGTCCTGCAGCGGCTGTACGGCCCCGGCGTCGCGGCGATCGTGGTGATCCTGTTCACCCTCACCCAGCCGATCTTCGGGTTCAGCTGGGCCGGTACCGACACGCTGGCGATGGGGCTGGCCGCGGTGATCGTGGCCAACCTGCCGATCGAGCGCCGGATCGGCAAGGCGAACCTGGTCTGGCTGGGCGCGGCCTCGATCTTCATCGCGCTGACCCGCCAGGTCGGGGTGCTGGCCCCGGCGATGGCCGGGGCGGGCTGGCTGTGGCTGCTGATCCGGGAACGGAACTGGCGCAACCGCTGGCTGGGATCGCTGATCGTCACCGCGGCCACCACGGTGGTGATCGAGGCGGTGTCGATGATGGTGACCACGGCCAGCGCGGCCAGCGTCATCAGCCACGGCGAGACCACCTATCCGGGCATCGCCCACGAGTTCGTGCACTACCTGAAGCTCGTGACCCAGGAAGCCATGACCTACATGTGGCACAACGACCGGGTGCTGCTGGGCATCCTGGTCACCGCCGGGGTGGGCATGGTGGTCCGGTTCAAGTCCGACGCCGCGGCGGTCTTCTTCGGGGCCGCGGCCGCGACCTACGTCATCACCGCGGGCATCGGCTTCTCGCAGTACATGCGCTACGAGATGGTGATGTTCCCGGCCGCCGCGGTGGCGGCGGGGGCGATGGTGCAGCTGCTTATGGGCGAACACCTGCCTTTCAAGGCGCGGGCATTGGCGGGGGCGGCGGAGTCGAGCCAGGCCACCACTGTCGCCGCCGAGGCTGCGGATTCTGACTCCGGGTCCGATTCCGGGTCCGATTCCGGGTCCGACGCCGCATCCGCTTCCGTTCCCGTCTCCGTTTCCGTGCCCTCGGTGCCGAGGCAACGGTTCTCGCCCGCGGCTGCTCTGGGCCGCACGATGCCCGGCCGCTACCTGGGCTTCGACCAGCCCCGTCCGGACCGCTGGAAGCCGCAGCTGGTCTTCAACGCCGCGGTGCTCGCGGTGGTCCTGGGCGTCTCGCTGCCGGGCTCCTGGGGCTCGACGCCCACCGCCCCGCCCTCGCCGGCGGTGGCCGCCGCCCAGGGCGGGACGCCCTACGCGTCCACGCCGCTGGCGAAGCCGGGCGCGGAGGTGACCCTGAAGGCCGCGTTCGACCAGGCCTCCGGTCTGACCAAGGACAGCGACCTGCTGCAGTACGCCTTCGACTGGGTCCACACCCTGCGTTACCGCCCGACGGCCGCGGACCAGCCGGGGTGGAGCACGCGGGACAAGGACGGCACGACGGTCATCCACATCAACTCCCTGGAGCTGGACCGTCCCGGCCAGGAGGCGTTCGGCCGGGCCATCTCGCTGGACCGGACGGTGCGCTCGGACTCCGTCAAGATCGTGCAGCGACAGGTCACTGAGTGGGGCGAGGACGTCACGTTCACGGTCCTGGACGACACCGGCGCGGTGCACCAGGGCACCGCGACCACGCTCTACCCGATCTGGGACAAGAAGGATCCGGGCGTCGTGACCTCGCTGGTCTTCGACAACTGATCGGCTGACACCGGCCTCATCGGCCCCACCGGGTCCGGCACGCTTCGGCGCGCCGGACCCGGTTTTTGGTATCGAAAGCGTCTCGCTGGCAACGCGGCAAGGCCTCCAAATCCTTCTCTGTATGACAGCGCGTTACAGGGACGCCCCGGCGAAGGGGCGCACGGGAAACATGGGGCCGGCACATGATCGGACGCCGTCGGGTGATGGGCTACGGGATCGCGGGGACGCTTGGCGCGATCGGGGTCGGGGTCGGGGTCGGCAGCGGGTTGGTGGCGCGGTCGGTGGCGAGGTCGGTCCGTCCGGATACTGGTCGGGTGGACGCCTCACCGAGCCGGGTTTCCGAGCCCGCCCCCGCGCCGCCCTTCGACACCGCGCCGGCGCGCGGCGTTCTGGAACGGCTGTTGGCCGGGCACGCTGATCAGATCGAGCTGCTGGCCGTCCGCGCGGCTGACGACGTCGAGCGCTACCGCATCCGCACCTCGGTGCTCGCCGCTGTCACGGTGGAAGGGACGAGCATCGCCGCGCTCCTGGCCGGTGTCGGCTGGTACCTCAAATACGTAGCGGACGTCACGGTCTCCTTGCCGGGTGACTCGCTGGGGCGACTGCCGGCGGTGCTGCCGACGCCGCGGGCGCCGATCGCCGGAGCCGCGGCGGTGAAGCACCGATTCGCTCTGAACGACACCGAGAACGGCTACGCCGGGGCCTATCGGAGTTGGGCCGAGTGGGAACGCACCTTGGACGTGCTGGCCCTGCACGGCTTCACCGAAGTGCTGATCCCGGCCGGGCAGGACGAGGTCTATCGGCGGGTGTTCGCAGAGTTCGGATACCGGCCCGACGAGCTCGACGCGTGGATCCCGGCGGCGTCCTATCAGCCGTGGTGGCTGCTGGGGAACCTGCAAGGCTTCGACGCGCCGGAGGATCCCGCGGTGCGGCAGGCGGGCGTCACAGTGGTGCAGCAGGCCGCCGACCGCCTGCGCGAGCTCGGGCTGACGCCGGTGCTGCCCGGCTACCTCGGCGAGGTCCCTCCTGGTTTCGCGCGACGAAACGCCGGAGCCCGGGTCCTCGGGCAGGGCATCTGGAACGGCTATCAGCGTCCTGACTGGCTCGATCCCCGCGATCCGCACTTCGCCCGGATCGCCGAGTCCTTCTATCGGCACCAGGCCGATCTGTACGGCCGCGGCACCGCCTACAAGATGGATCTCCTGCACGAGGGCGGCAACAGCGGCGGCGTGCCGATGGGGGACGCCGCGGTGGCGGTGATGACCGCCCTGCAGACCGCCCGGCCCGGCGCCACGTGGGTGATGCTGGGCTGGGACGGCAACCCGCGCCGGGACGTCCTGGACGCGCTGCGGAACTGCGCTCCGGCGGTCTGCGCGCGCAGCGAGGTCCTGATCATCGACGGCTGCTCGGACCGGTTCGCCGCCTTCGACCGCGAGGCCGACTGGGACGGCACCGCCTATGCCTTCGGCACCATCCCCAACTTCGGCGGCCGCTCGCTGCTCGGCGCCAACGCGGCGACGTGGAGCGACCGCTACTCCAAAGCCCTGGCCGCCAACGGAACCGCCCTGTCCGGCATCGCCTGGCTCCCCGAAGCCTCCAGCCACGACCCGGCCGCCTTCGAACTCTTCGCCGAACTCGCCTGGCGCCCCGACCCCTTCGACCTGTCGGACTGGTTCGCCCACTACGCCGCCCGCCGCTACGGCACCGTGGACGCGGCCGCCACCCAGGCCTGGCAGACCTTCGCACAGACCGCGTACTCCCTCCCACCGGGCACCTACAGCCAAGCCCAGGACAGCCTGTTCACCGCCTGGCCGGACCTGTCGGCGACCTCGGCCGTGGCCGGCGGCCCGGAAATGCGCTACGACGCCACGAGCTTCCAGTCGGCCGTCGGCATGCTCCTGCAAGCCGACCCGGCACTACGCACCATCGACGCCTACCGCTACGACATCGTCGACTTCACACGCCAGGCCCTGGCCAACCACGCCCGCGTCCTGCTGCCGAAGATCAAGGCGGCCTACACCGGCCACGACCTCCCCGGCTTCCACACCCTCACCGGCCGCTGGCTGAACGCGATGACGCTGCTGGACACCCTGCTCGCCACCGACGAGCGCTTCCTACTCGGCACCTGGCTCCGCTCCGGCGGCCACGACGCCCGCGCCCTGATCACCACGTGGGGCGGCCGCACCCCCGCCGCGTCCCTGCACGACTACGGCGGCCGAGAGCTGTCAGGGCTGATCGCGGACGTCTACGTGCCACGCTGGCACCGGCACTTCGCGGCGCTGGAGCCGGTGGTCGCCGGGACGGCGAAGACGTGGGCGCAGACGGATTGGTTCGCCATGGATGACGCTTGGGCGCGGAGCGGGAAGGCTTATCCGGTGACGGCGGTGGGCGATCCGTTTGCGGTCGCGAACGATGTCATGGCGTTCCTCGCCGCCTTCTGACCTGCGCTAAACCCCGCTGAACAGCAGCGCAGATGGCTATTGACGACCCATCAGATTCGGCATACGGTCCGTTCGGACCAGCGGACCGCGCGTTTGTACCGGCAAACGCGGGCCGGCGGACGCAGCCGAACGTGGAGGCGTGAGGATGAAGCTCGACCTGCTGTACGAGATCGACGTGCCCAAGCCCTGGGCCAAGCCGCACCCCTACGGCCAGCGGGAGGCCGAGCAGCGGGCGTACCGCGAGGCCTTGGAGCAGATCAAGCTCGGCGACAAGCTCGGCTTCTCCACCACCTGGCACGTGGAGCACCACTTCCGGGAGGGGCGGTCGCACTCGCCGGCGCCGGAGGTCATCATCGGGGCGCTTTCGCAGTGCACGGAACAGATCCGGCTCGGGTTCGGTGTCACGTTGATGCCGCACGCGTTCACGCCGCCGATGCGGGTGGCCGAGAAGGTCGCCACCGCGGACATCCTGTCCGGGGGGCGGGTCGAGTGGGGGACCGGGCGGTCCACGCCGATGGAGCAGACCGCGTTCGGGGTGGACCGTGAGGCCTCGCGGGCGCAGTGGGAGGAGGCGATCCAGGCCGTCGTCGGGATGTGGGAGGAGGAGTACTTCGAGTTCCACGGCAAGTACCTCGACTTCCCGCGGCGGATGGTGACGCCCAAGCCGGTGCAGGATCCGCACCCGCCGTGCTGGATGGCCGCCACGTCCGAGGGGTCGTCGGCGGTGGCCGGGGAGAAGGGCCTGGGGCTGCTGTCGTTCTCGATCCTGCAGCCGATCCACAAGATGGCCGAGCACATCCGGCTGTACCGGGCCGCGGCCGCGGCGCCGAAGCCGATCACCCGGGTCACCACCAACCGGGTGGCCGCCTACACCCTCGTGCACTGCGAGGAGTCGATGGCCAAGTGCGAGGAGTCGGGGATCTGGGACTCGGTCTGGTGGTGGTACAAGAACATCGCCGAGTTCACCGCCGAGTGGGAGCTGCCGCACCTGTCACAGCAGGAGCGGGACAAGGTGTTCCCGTACCTGATGCAGCAGGCGGACGGGAACTTCGACCCGAAGTCGTTCAGCGACCACGACATGATCGTCGTCGGCGACCCGGAGCAGTGCTACGCCAAGATGCTCAAGTACGCGGAGCTCGGCGTGGACCAGCTGATCTGCTACGTCCAGTTCGGCTACCTGCCGCACGAGTCGGTCATGAAGACCATCGAGCTGCTGGGCAAGGAAGTGCTGCCGGCGCTGGCCAAGGAAGGCGTCGACGCCACCATCAAGCCGGCTCCGGCCTCCTGACCCGCGGGCGAGAGGGCTGATTCCCATGACCCGTACCGATGACAGCGAAGTCCCCGACTACCGCTCCCGGCTCAGCCTGGACGGCAAGAACTTCATCGTGCTCGGCGCCGGGCAGGGCATCGGACGGCAGGCCGCGCACGCGCTGGCCGCGGTCGGTGCCAAGGTGTTCTGTGTCGATCTGGACGCCGGGCTGGCCGACGACATCGCCAAGGAGGTCGGCGGTGTCCCGTGGGCCGGCGACGCGATCGAGCAGGCCTCGGCCGAGCGCCTGTATCAGGACGCGGACAGCGCGCTGGGCCGCATCGACGGCATTGTGGACATCATCGGCATGGCGAAGTACGCCGGGCTGCTGGAGAGCGACCAGGACAGCTGGGAGTGGCACCACGGCATCGTGCTCCAGCACGCGGTCAATGCGATCCGCTTCGGCGCCCCGCGCATGATCGCCACCGGCGGCGGGGTGCTGACGGTCGTCGCCTCTGTTTCCGGGATGCAGTCCGCGCCCTCACACGGCGCGTACGGCGCGTACAAGGCGGCCCTGATGTCGCTGGTGCGAACGGCAGCCGTCGAGCTGGGACCCAAGGGGTTGCGGGTGAACGCCGTGGCCCCGGGCCTGGTCATGACACCGCGGGTGGCCGGATACCTTAGCGCGGCGGAGAAGGAACGCGGCGCTCGTAACGCTCCGCTGCGCCGATCTGCGTTTCCGTCGGACATCGCGGAAGTCATCTTGTTCTTGTGCACAGGCTTGTCGTCGTATATCACTGGGCAAACGATCGTCGTTGACGGCGGAGTCTCGGCCAAGTTCGGATACTCCTTGCCCGGAGAGGATTGATACTCATCGATGACGGCTCACAACGGCGTGGGTGACAGCGCGCATACCGAAATGTCCAACGCCGACCGGAGCCAGCGCGGGGGCACCTCCCGGCACGCGTCCGTGGAGCCCTATCTGACCGGTTGCGCCTGGCCGCCGGGCCAGGGCGCGGTCTATCCACGCGCCGACCCGCGCGACTTCTCCCGGCTGCCGATCGACACCTGGGGGACCGCCACGGTCCCGGTCGGCGTGCGGCTGGAGTTCTCCGGGGCGGCGCGGGCGGTGCAGATCGCCTACCGGACCAAGACCGCGGACCTCGGGTACCGCGGCGACGGGGCGGGCACGTTCTTCGCCGCCTACCAGGGCGAGAAGTTCATCTCCTACGCCGACGCGATGCTCGGCGACGGGATGGCCGTGCTCGACCTGGCCGAGGCCGACGAGTCGCTGCCGGTCACGGTCTACCTGCCCGAGGGCATGAAGCCGGAGATCGTCTCGCTGCGCGCCACGCAAGGGGAACTGCTCCCGGCGCCCAAGCAGCCGCGCTGGATCTGTTACGGCGACTCGATCGCCGAGGGCTGGTCCGCCTCCGAACCCGCGCTGTCCTGGCCGGCCATCGCCGGCCGGGTGCACGGGCTGGACGTGGTCAACCTCGGCTACGCCGGTGCGGCCCGCGGTGAGATCGTCTCGGCCGAGCAGATCGCGGCACTGGATCCGCCGGCGGTCATCTCCGTCAACCACGGCACGAACTGCTGGACCCGGATCCCGCACAGCGCCACCATGATGATGGCCGGGATGGACGCGTTCCTGCGGGTGGTGCGCGAGGGGCACCCGGGTGTGCCGATCGTGGTCTGCTCGCCGGTGCTGCGGCCGGATGCCGAGGAGACCCGGAACAAGCTGGGCGCGACGCTGGAGGATCTGCGCGAGGCGATCGAGGACGTGGTCGTCAGCCGCCGCGAGCGCGGTGACCGCGACCTGTACCTGGTCCGCGGCGGCGGCGTGCTGCGCGCCGAACACCTCGCCGACGGCATCCACCCCGGCGACGAAGGACACCGGATCATGGCGCGGGCGTTCGGGGACCCCATCGCCGAGCGCGTGACGAGAGAGTAAGAGGACGGGAGACCATGGCACGTCCGGCCCCGGCCGTGGACCGCACGGTGGCGGTGCTGAACCTACTCGCCGCCCACCCCGACACGGCCTTCTCCCTGTCGGAGATGTGCCGCCGGCTGGACATCAACAAGGCCACCGCCCACGCGATGCTGACGGCCCTGGCCGACTCCGGCTTCCTGCTGCGCAACCCGCGCGACAAGTCGTACACCCTGGGCCCGGCCCTGATCGCCCTGGGCTCGGCCGCCGCCGCCCGCCGCCTGGAACTCGTGGAGTTCGCCCGCGCACCCATGCAGGCCCTGGCCGCCGCCACCGGCCTGCAGTGCGTGGTGTCCTCGGCGATGGGCGAGGAGATCGTCTTCCTGGCGGTGGCCGGCGAGGTGGTCCCCTTCGGCCCGCACGTCCGCGTCGGCCAACGGATACCGCTCGCACCGCCGATCGGCACGGTGTTCATGGCCTGGTCCCTACCCGACGAGGTGGACACCTGGCTGCACCGCGCCGCCGGCAGCCCACTGACGGAGCCGGAGCTGGAGCGCTTCCGCAACGGAGTACGCGCGGTGCGGCGGCGAGGCTACTCGGTAGGGCTGGAGCCGGACGTGCTCGGGGTACGCCTCGGGCAGTCGCTGGACGACCACGAGGCAGTACCGCCACTGCTCGCGGAGCTGTCGCACACCTCGTACCTGATGGACGACTTCGGCGGCAGCACCCACCGCATCGGGCACCTGGCAGCACCGGTCTTCGGGCCGGACGAACGGGTGGCGATGGTACTGACGCTGTACGGCTTCCAGAAGCAGCTCAGCGGCACGGACATCGACGGCCTGGCCGCGCGACTGACCGGGACCACGCGGGAGATCACGTTCGCGGTGCGGGGGCCCCCGATGTTCTTCCGGTACCGGATCCAGGACTCGGGGTTGATCGGCTCGC
>NZ_JAAFYZ010000450.1 GCF_018274385.1 Catenulispora pinistramenti
GGCGGGATCGGGGTCGACGGGGTGGAGCAGGGATTTGTCGACGAGGGCGGCCAGCAGGTCGTCGATTTCCACGCTCGGGGCCGGGTAGACCGCGGTGGCTGATTCGACGGTGATCCCGCCGGGGTACACGGACAGCCGTTCGGCCAGGTCGCGTTCTTGCCCGGACAGCAGTTCCCAGCTCCAGGCGACGACGGCGCGCAGCGTCTGGTGGCGGGGCATCGCGGTGCGGCTGCCGCCGGTGAGCAGTCGGAAGCGGTTGTCGAGCCGGGCGGCGATGGCGTGCAGCGGCAGGGTGCGCAGGCGGGCGGCGGCCAGTTCGATGGCCAGGGGCAGCCCGTCGAGGCGGCGGCAGATCTGGACGATGTCGGCGACGTTGTCGTCGTGGACGGCGAAGCCTGGTTGGACGGCGGCGGCGCGGTCGGCGAACAGGTGCACGGCCGGGGAGGCGAGCGCCTCGGCGGCTTCGGTGTCGTCGGCGGGTTGGGGCAGGGACAGTACCGGGAACAGGTGCTCGCCGAGGATGCCGAGCGGTTCTCGGCTGGTGGCGATGATGTGCAGGCCGGGGATGTGTTCCAGGAGGTGCTCGGCGGCGTGGGCGGCGGCGTCGATGAGGTGTTCGCAGTTGTCGAGCACGATGAGCAGCCGCTGGCCGGCCAGTCCGCGGGTGACGCGGGTGAGGGCGTCGCGCGCCGGTGTGGCTTGTTGTTCGCTGCGCAGGACGTGTGTCTCGCGTTGTCCGAGGGCGGTGAGGATGGCTTGGGGGAGTTCGGCGGGGTCGGTGACGGGGGCGAGTTCGACGAGCCAGGCGCCGTCGGGGATCTCTGGGATCGCTGGGATGTCTGGAATTCCGGGGCGTTGTGGGTTGTCTGCGTTGCCTGGGTTGTCTGCGTTGCCTGGGCTGGCTGGGCTGGCTGGGCTGGCTCGGTCTGGTGGCTGGGCGGTGAGGAGGCGGGTGGCGGCTTCGCCGGCGAGGCGGGTTTTGCCGGCGCCGCCGGGGCCGACGAGGGTGACCAGGCGGGAGGTTCGGAGGGTTTCGGTGATGCGGGTGACTTCCTCGTCGCGGCCGACGAAGCTGGTCAGGCGGGCGCGGAGGTTGGTGCGGCGGGTGATGGTGGCTGCCGGGTCGGGGGTGTGTTCTGGCGCGGGTCGTGCTGTGGCGGTACCGGTGCTGGTGCTGGTACCGCCTGTCAGTGCGGGGTCGTTGCGGAGTACGGCGAGGTGGATGCGGGTCAGTTCGGCGGAGGGGTCGATGCCGAGTTGGTCGGCGAGGGCGGTGCGTACGCGTTCGTGGACGGCCAGGGCGTGTGCTTGGCGGCCGTCGGCGTACAGGGCCCGCATCAGCAGTGCGGCGATGTTTTCGCGCAGCGGGTGTTCGGCGGCGAGTGCTTCGAGTTCGGGCAGGGCCTCGGTGTGCAGTCCGAGGCGGAGTTCGGCGTCGAGGCGGCCGCACAGGGCGGTGAGCCGCATTTCGTCCAGGCGGGCGGCGGGGGCGAGGGCGAATCCGGCGGTGGCGACGTCGGCGAGCGCCGGTCCTCGCCACAGTGCGAGTGCTTCGTGCAGGAGTTGGCGGGTGGTGGCGGGGTGGTCGGCGTGTCGGGCTTGGCGGGTGAGGGTTTCGAAGCGGTGGGTGTCGATGGCTTCTGCGGGGAGGGCGAGGTGGTAGCCGCCTACGTCGCTGATGATGGTGTCGGGGGCGCCGAGGGTGCGGCGTAGGCGGGAGATGAGGGATTGCAGGGCGTTGGCGGCGCCGTCGGGGGGTGTTTCGTTCCAGAGGGCGTCGGTGAGGGTGGCGACGCTGATGCTTCGGCCGGGGTCCAGGGCGAGGCGGATGAGCAGGGCGCGCAGCCGGGCGCCTCCGATGGGGATGGGGGTGCCGTCGTGGGTGTGGGCCTGGAGTGGGCCGAGGATGGAGACGGTGAGCTGCACGGGGTCCAGTGTGGCGTATTTCGTATGGCCGGATTCGCGGCCGGATTCGCGGCCGAGTTGAAGGTCGGGGCTACGGTCGGATGAGGACCTTCAGGGCGCTGCGGTTGTCCATGGCCTGGTAGCCGGCGGGGGTTTGTTCGAGGCTGATCTGCTGGTCGAACACTTTGCCGGGGTTGACGGTGCCGTCGAGGATGTCGGGCAGCAGGGTGCTGATGTAGGCG
>NZ_JAAFYZ010000451.1 GCF_018274385.1 Catenulispora pinistramenti
GGGTGGGGGACCGGCGCCTTCGGTGCACCGGCCGCGCATCGGTGGCACATCGCCGGTCGGCGGTGATCAGGCCGGTCCGGAGATCGGGTTACGCACGCAGCGGCAACCCGGCTACTGTTCTGTGGTTTCTGAGGTTCGAGTCACGATTTCGGTAGGAGTCCTGGGGGGACGCGGAGCGGCATGCCTAAGCGCTACTGGATGGGCGCGGTGTTGAGCGTCGCGCTCGGCGCCGCGATCGCGGCCACCGCCGTTGTGACCACGTCCGGCTCCTCTCAGGCAGCCAAGCCGGTGCCGGTTGCGCCGTCCCAGCTCGCGGACGAGTCGATCCTGGCGCTGTGGCGCACCAAGCCGGTCGAGCAGGTCTTCCCGTCGACCGTGACGCTGGGCAGCCAGTACCTGCGGCTGGGGATCGCCCCCGCCGCGGGCTGCGACGTGCTCCCCAAGGCCTTCGGTGACGAGCTCGCCACGGACGCTCCCGGCACCAGCTGTGTCAAAGTCCTGCGGGCCACCTATACCGACATCACCCAGACGGTCTTCGCGACCGTCGGCGTGGTGGTGGTCGGGGGCGACGCCTCGGCGCGCGACAAGGTGTGGCGGCAGTGGACGCCGGATGCCGACGCCCGCCGGCCGGAGCTGATGCCGGACGTGTTCCCCGTTCCGGCCACCGCGGCCGCCGGGTTCGCCGACAATCAGCGCGTGACGTGGAACTCGCAGGCGTCCAACGACGGTTCCTATCTCGTGTACGTCGTGTCAGGGTTCGCGGACGGCCGCGCCGGTTCGACGGCCGCGCAGTTGCGGACCGGGTCGGGTAAGGCGCTGGTCGCCGACTCGCCGCCGGTGCAGGCGGCTTCGGGGTTGTCCGATCTGTTCGCCGGCGAGTTCAGCAATGCGGGGAAGGGCCAGTGACGACCGTCACGCGTATGCGCCGCGTATCAGCCCTCGCACTCGCGGCGGCGCTCCCGGTGCTGATCGCCGCTCCCGCCGCCCGAGCCGCCGACGCGGTCCGCACGGCGCAGTGGCCGATCTCCTTCCTGAACCTCCCGCAGGCGTGGAAGACCACGAAGGGTGCGGGCGTGACGGTCGCGGTCCTGGACACCGGCGTCGTCGGCACCCGCGCGGACCTGACCGGCCAGGTGACCGCCGGTCCGGACTTCGTCGGCGGCACCGAGAAGCCCGGGGACCCGGACTGGGGTGTGCACGGGACCGGCATGGCCTCGGTCATCGCCGGCCACGGCCACGGTCCCGGCGGTTCGCAGGGCGTCATGGGGGTGGCCCCGGCCGCGAAGATCCTGTCGGTGCGGGTGATCCGGGACGACGAGAGCCCGGACAACGGCCTGCTCCAGGCCTCGCACACGCCGATCTCCGAGGGCATCAAGTACGCGGTCGACCACGGCGCGCAGGTCATCAGCATGTCGCTGGGCGGCACGGTGCCCGGCGCGGACAGCGACACCACGAACGAGGCCGACGCTGTGCGCTACGCGATCGCGCACGGGGTCTCGGTGGTCGTCTCGGCGGGGAACTCGGGCGACAAGCCGGACAAGGACGTGACCGAGTACCCGGCCGGCGAGCGCGGGGTGATCGGGGTGGCGGCCGTGGACCAGACCGGCAAGCGCGCGTTCTTCTCCTCGACCGGTTGGGACGTGGCCGTCGCCGCGCCCGGCGTGAACATCCCGATGGCCCTGCCGATCAACGACCTGGCCGGGGACACCTACGCCGACTTCGGGCCGGAGATCGGCGACGACATCCTGGTCGGCGCCGGGACCAGCCCGGCGTGCGCGTACGTCGCCGGGGTCGTGGCGCTGATCCGCTCGGCGAACCCGGCGCTGAGCCCGGAGCAGGTGGCGCAGATCCTGAAGAGCACGGCTTCGCACCGGCCGGCCGGCGGGCGCGACGACCAGATCGGCAACGGGATCGTGGACCCGGTCGCGGCGCTGAAGGCGGCCGCCGGGGTGGCCGGGCAGCCGCCGACGCCCCACGCGCAGGCGTATCAGGGGGCGAAGTACTTCGGGTTCGGCCCGGAGGAGGTCGCGGACCAGAGCATCGGGGGACTGAGCAAGCGGCAGCGCGGGATGGCCGACGCGGCGGTGGCGATGACCGGTTCGCTGGTGCTCGGCGGGTGGCTGCTGGTGCGGGGGC
>NZ_JAAFYZ010000452.1 GCF_018274385.1 Catenulispora pinistramenti
GGCGTACAAGGTGGTGGGGCGGCGGTTCGGGGATCTGTCGATCGCGCTGGTCGGGTTCTCGGCGTCCAACACGATGTTCGTGTTGCAGCCGCAGTTCGGGCCGGCGTTCCTGGCCGTCGGGGTGGCGATCGGGGCGTTGACGTTCGGGACGGCGCGGATCGCGTCGCGGTCGCTGGTGCTGACGAGCGTGGACGAGGCGTACGTGGGGCGGGCCTTCGGGCTGGCGAACTCGTGGGGGTTGGCGGCGACGGTGGTGGTGATGCTGGGGGTCGCCGAGCTGACCGACCACACCGACAGCCGGTGGGGGTTCGCGGTGGCGGCTTCGGTGAGTTTCGTCGCGGCGCTGGTGGCCGGGGTTCTGCTGCGAGGCGCTTCGGTGGGCGCCGCCGTCTTGGATGATTCGGGTGATGCGGGCGATGCGGATGATTCAGGTGGTGTGGGTGGCCCGGACGGCCCGGACGGCGCGGGTCCCGACGGCGGCTGTCACACTCCCGCGAATGCGGACGTCAGAGTGGTGACCGCCTGAGACCGTTCGCAGAATGTGGAACCATGACCGACACCTTTCAGCTCGCCGAGTTCTTCCAGTCCCAGCGCCCGCACCTGTTGGCGGTGGCGTACCGCATGCTCGGCTCGCTGGCCGAGGCGGACGACGCCGTGCAGGAGGCGTACCTGCGGCTGAACCGGTCGGACGTGGCGGAGGTGGAGAACCTGGCCGGCTGGCTCACCACGGTGACCGGCCGGGTCTGCCTGGACGTGCTGCGCGCCCGCCGCAACCACGGCGAGGAGGACCTGGACGGCCCGGCCGGCGTCGAGGCGGCCGAGGCCGCCGAGCGGGACGCGCTGGCCGACCCGGAACTGGCCGCGGAGCTGTCCGACTCGGTCGGCCTGGCCCTGCTGGTGGTGATGGACACGCTGAGCCCGGCCGAGCGCCTGGCGTTCGTCCTGCACGACATGTTCGCGGTCCCGTTCGAGGACATCGCACCGATCGTCGGCAAATCCACGGCGGCCGTCCGTCAACTCGCGAGCCGGTCCCGCCGCCGGGTGCGAGGCCAAGGCGAGGAGACGGACGCCGACCGCACCCGGCAGCGCGAGGTGGTGACCGCCTTCATGGCGGCCTCGCGCGGCGGCGACTTCGCGGGCCTGCTGAAACTGCTGGACCCGGACGTGGTGCTCCGCGCCGACCCCACGGCCGCCCGCCTCGGCGCCGCGGTCGAGGTACGCGGCGCGACCGACGTGGCCGAGCAGTTCTCCGGGCGCGCCCAGGCGGCGCAGCTGGCGCTGGTCGAGGGGAGCGCGGCGATGGTGTGGGCGGTCGCCGGGCAGCCGCGGGTGGTGTTCGACTTCGTGGTGGTCGCGGGGCGGATCGCAGGGATCGAGATGCTGGCGGATGCGGGACTGTTAAGGGAGCTGGAGGTGGTTTTGGTGGGGGTGGGCGGTTAGATAACTGGCCCCACGAGACATGAGGTGAGGGACTAAGGCGAAAGGCGGCAGCTGATCGGTCGGATGCGGCGGTGCTTGCTGGGGCGGGAGGCAGCGGGCGGCCGCACGACGGCGGGCAGCGAAGCTGGCGCGTCGAAGCTTGCGGGGGTCGAAGCTTGCGGGGTCGAAGTCGGCGGGCGCTGAAGGCGGCGCGCGCTGAAGGCGGCGGGCGCTGAAGGCGGCGGGCGCTGAAGGCGGCGGGCGCTGAAGGCGGCGGGCGCTGAAGGCGGCGGGCGCTGAAGGCGGCGGGCGCTGAAGGCGGCGGGCGCTGAAGGCGGCGTGCGCTGAAGGCGGCGTGCGCTGAAGGCGGCGTGCGCTGAAGGCGGCGGGCAAGGCGCAGGCTGGCAGGCACCGAAGGCAACGGGCGGCGAGGGCAGGCGGCAAGATGCCGGGTGGCAACTTGATCGGCATCGCTGACGTGGACAAAGGCAACGGGCGGCGGAACCAGGCGGCGGACGCGGATGGTGCGCGGTGGTCGGCGAGCTTGCGGGGGCTTTGAGCTGCTCTGGCTTAGCCGACCGTCTATTGCTGTATCAGGCAACGTTTGGCCGGGAGTTTTCGCGACATGGTTCGCGACGTGGTTCGCGACGTGCGGGTTGGCGGGCGGGATCCGTTGGCGGGTGGAGTTTGCTGGGGCTGGGGTTTGT
>NZ_JAAFYZ010000453.1 GCF_018274385.1 Catenulispora pinistramenti
GACGTGTGCTGCACCGGCGGGGGCGGCGTCTTCGGCGGGTTCGACGGCTTGGGCGCCGGCGGCTTCGACGCGGGCGTGACGCTGGCCACCGGCTTCGGTGCGGGCAGCGCGACCGCCGGCGGAGCCGAGGACGGGGCCGGCGGCGCGGCGGCCAGCGGTGGCGCGCTGCCGTTCCCCGACATGCCCCACGCCAGGATCGCGCACGCCACCACCGCGACGGCGGCCATCGTGATCGCCTGGGTCCGGCTCTTGCGCAGCTGCATCAACCACTTCGCCAACAGCGCACCGGACTTGGCCGTCCCGCTGGCCGCCGCGCCCGCCGCGCCGCCTCCCGCGGCGCCGGCCGCACCCGCGGCAGCGCCGGCCGCGGTGCCGCCGCCGACCACCGTCGCGGTGGTCCCGGCGGTCGTGGCCACCACACCGGTGGCCGCCGCGGCGCCCAGGGCCACCCCGGCAATGATCTTCGCAGCCGCCGCCGAACCGAACACCAGGGGCGACAGGACCTCCGGCAGCGCCTCGTTGAACTTCAGCAACTCCAGATACAACCCGGTGCAATCAGCACACGTATCCAGGTGCCGCTCCACCTTCGCGCGGTCCCGGCTCCCGAGCTTGTCGCGGACGAACGCCGCGAGCCGCTGGGCGAAGGGCCGGCACGATTCGTTGACAGTCTCGGCTAAATGCTCCTGTAAGAACGCCTGCCGTAAGCCCTCGCGAGCCCGGAAGGCCAACGCCGAGACCGCCGACGGCGACAGGTCCAGCAGCGGCGCCACCTCGGCCGGCGTCTCGCCCTCGACCTCCAGGTGCCACAACACGATCTGCCAGCGCTCCGGCAGCGAGTGAAAGGCCCGCGACGTGATCTGCCGGTCGAACGCCTCGTCCAACGGGTCCCGGTCCGCCCCGGTCACCGGAGCTGCCGTCACCTCCAACTCGGCGATGTTCTCCACCAACCGCACCCGCTTCTCCGACTCGGCCCAGTCGAAAGCGGTACGGCGCAACGTCGTGTACAGATACGCCCGAAACGCCTCATCCGGCCCGTTCCCACGGTCGATCGCGGCCAGCACCCGAGTGAACGCCTCGGCGGCCAGATCATCCGCGGCGGCCTCATCCCGCGCCAGGTGCCGAGCCACGCGCAGCGCCGCACGTCGGTGCCGCTCATACAACGGCCCATACGCGCGCCGATCGCCGGCCCGCACCATCGCGATCAACTCGGCGTCGGTCTGTGGGTGCTGCTGCTCCCCGGGGACGGGCACGGGCGGCCTCCTAAGGTCGGCGTCAAACTCACGGACTGCACGTGAACAGGCGCGCGACACCGGTCTCGGGAAGCCAGCGGCGCGGCCGGGGACAGCTTGGACCACCACACGGTCTTTCGTGCGGTAATACGAGAGCGGTATACCCGACCGGATGAACTAAGGATGTTGACACCGGCGTTGACGCCGATGTTTACATTGATGTTGACACGGTTCTTTTTGGTGGTGCGGGGCTGCTGGAGGGCCGGGTTGCGGTTGGGGTGTGGGTTTCAAAAGCTTTTTACGGCCTTCGGTCATAGTTGTGCCGGTTCGGGGTTCGGGTCGGCGGGTGTGTTTGTCGGCTGCCGGTTCCCGCGTTCACAACCCCGCCCCACCTCAGGCCTCTTCAACTCCGGCAAGTCAGAGCAAGGGCACAGGCACAGGCCAGATCAACAGCAAGATCAAGAGCCACAAGCAAGATCAAGGTCAAGGGCTGTGATGAAGGGCCGGGCCTCCGGCGGGCCTCGACAACCTCAGGGAAACTAGCGCGGTTCCCTCGGGTGGCTGGGTGAGTCTCAGCGGCGGCGGCCGGTGAGGTGGTGCGGTCCGTTCCCCACGGTCGCGTCGTCAGCCCGGGGGGTACAGCACCGGTGTCCGGGGGTCAAGTCCGCGCGCGGCGGTTGGGCGCTCAAGCTGCGGTTTTGTGCAGCGCGAACTTGACCCCCGGCCACCGGCACTGTAGGCGAAGCCCTGCCGACGCGACCGAGGGGAACGAACCGAAAACCAGCCGGAGAAATACAAAACGCAGGGAACGAGGACACCGGTTGGTTGAT
>NZ_JAAFYZ010000454.1 GCF_018274385.1 Catenulispora pinistramenti
CACCCCACCCGACTCCCAAACCAACAGCGCATCAAGGATGCGTGTCAGCGACGGCGATGACCGAATCCAGTCGGCGCAGCGCGGCTGTGAGCTGGGTGACCCGCTCGTGGATGCGGTTGCGCTCGGCGTGGAGCATGCTGCGCTGCTCGGCATCGGTGTGGCCGGTGTCGAAGCACGGCATCAGTTCGGCGATCCTTTTGCTGGTCAGCCCGGCGGAGTACATGTCCTGGAAGAAGAGGACCTTCTCGACGGCTTCCTCCGGGTAGTGGCGCTGGCCTGAGGGGCTGCGTTCCGCGATCAGCAGGCCCTGCTCCTCGTAGTAGCGGAGTGCGCGGACGCTGACGCCCGATCGCGTCGCCAGTTGCCCGATCCGCATCTGTCGGCCTCCTGTCCTGTCTCGACTTGCCGCTGACGTTAGCGTCAGGTTTTAGCGTAGTCCACATGGAGATCAACGGATCGATCGCACTGGTTACCGGTGCCAACCGCGGCCTGGGCCGCGCCTTCACCTCGCACCTGCTTGACCGCGGTGCCGCCAAGGTCTACGCCACCGCGCGGCGGCCGGAGGAGATAGAGCTCGACGGTCTGGACGCGGGGCGTGTGGAACGGCTTGCCTTGGACATCACGGATCCCGCTGCGGTGAGCCGGGTCGCTGAGGCGGCGCCGGACGTTACGCTGCTGGTCAACAATGCGGGCTCGAACACCTGGCAGGACCTGGTGTCCGGGGACCTGGACCAGATCAGGTTCGAGCTGGAGACCCACCTGTTCGGGTCGCTGAACATGGTCCGGGCGTTCGCGCCGGTGCTGGGGCGCAATGGCGGCGGTGCGGTGGTGAACGTGCTGTCGGCGATGTCCTGGTTCGCTCATCCCGGAGCCAATGCCTACCACGTCGGCAAGGCCGCCGCGTGGGCGATGGTCAACGGCGTCCGACTGGAGCTCGCCGGCCAGGGGACTTTGGTCACCGGCGTGCATCTGGGACTGGCCGACACCGATATGAGCGCCGGGTTCGACAGTGAGAAGCTGCCGCCGGTCGAGGTCGCCCGGGCCACGCTGGACGGGGTCGAGGCCGGTGCGTGGGAGGTGCTGGTGGACGACTGGAGTCGCTCGGTCAAGGCAGCGCTCGCGGCGGACCCCCGTCCCTTCTACGAGGCGCTCGCGGCGACCACGTTCTGACGAGGAGCATGTTCTGACGAGGCGCACCTGCTGTGAGGAGCATGTCCTGAGGTGGTGGTCGCGTTCGGCAAGTCGCGGCGGCCTTCGGAAGAAAGTCGGGCGGCCCGGGCAACCCGGGGCCCGGGTCGACCCCTCAAGGACCGGTGACAGAAGATTGAGCCGGTCGGAGGGGACAGTCCATGGCGCGGGGAGACAAGGCGGCCGTCGAGGACGAACTGGAGCAGTTCGTCCAGGGGCGGTATCTGGCGCTGCGCCGCACGGCGTACCTGCTGTGCGGGGACTGGCATCGTGCCGAGGACCTGGTGCAGGGCACGTTGGTCAAGGTCGTGGTGGTCGCGCGGCGACACCGGGTGGACAGCCTGGACGCGTATTCGCGACAGGTGCTGCTCCGGCTGTTCCTGGACGAGAACCGTCGGCTTTGGCGGCGCCGGGAGCGGCTGTGGGCGGAGCCGCTGGAGGTGGTCGACGGTACCGCCGGGGACAGCGACGTCAAGCTCACGGTGCTCTCGGCGCTGCGGGGGTTGCCGCCCCGGCAGCGTGCGGCGGTCGTCCTGCGCTACTGGGAGGACCGCAGTGTCGAGGAGACCGCGGCGCTGCTCGACATCTCACCGGGCACCGTGAAGAGCCAGTGCTCCCGCGCGCTCGCCGCGCTGCGGACGGTACTCCAGGACGACCGGCTCGGCCTCGGGATCGGCTCGGAAGGAGCCTCGGCGTGAACGAGAACGAGATCAGGGATGTGCTGGGAGCGGGGATCGGTGAGGAACCGCCGGTCAGCGGCGGTCCGACGGCGGTGTTCGCGGGGGCGCGGGCGCACCGGAACCGGACCAGGGCGCTCACCGGGGGGTTGAGCATGGTGGCGGTGCTGGGGAT
>NZ_JAAFYZ010000455.1 GCF_018274385.1 Catenulispora pinistramenti
CACCCCAACAGCGACCCGCCCCGCAAACTCCAGCCCTCCCCAAAAAGATCCACCCGAACAGCCCCCGCGCAGGCCCGGCCCCAAATCCAGCAACGGGCCCTCAAGGGTGGATGAACAGCCGCGCGAACATCGGCCCGAGCCACGGCTTGCGCCCGTAGGCGATCATCCGCCCCGTCACAATCTGCCGAGCCTGGGAGCTCCGGCCACTCGCGGCGAGCACGAAGGCCACCGGGTCCACGGAGATGTGGCAGTCGGTGCGTCCCGGTGCCGGGTCGCGGTGGGTCTGGACCAGGGGGCCGTCGACTTCGACGCCGATGGTGACGCCGCCTCGGACGTGGATGCGGATCGCGGCGTGCATGGTGGCGGCGCGGGTGTGGTCGACGGTGCGCGGGATGGTGTCGAGGTAGGCCAGCGAGATGATCTGGCGTGCGATCGGGGGTGGGATCAGCCACTTCTGGCCGGTGGCGCGGGCCAGGTCGAGGGTGTGCAGGGCGGTCTCGCTCAGGAACAGGCCGGTGACCGCGGCCAGGGTCAGGGGTTCGTCGGCGCCGAACCATGGGATGGTGCACGGTTCGCGGGGATCGCGGTCGGCCAGCGCCGCGACGAGGGTGGCCGCGCCGGTGCGGATCTGGGCCGGGGCCGCTAGGTAGGCCTCGGGTGCGGCCTGCGAGAGCGTTGTGGCGTTCAGGACGGCGACGCGCTGCGCGAGGTCGGGGTGCTCGGGGACGAAGGTCTCCCAGTGGCCGACGTCCAGTGCCCCGGCCGCGGCGGCGGAGTAGGCGGTGCAGGCCAGGCCGAGGTGCACGGCGACGTCCGCCGCGTTCCATCCCGGCAGCAGCGACACCGCCTTCGGGTTGCCGATCCCCTCGACCAGGCGCGCGGCGCGCTCCGCGAACTCCGGCACGGCCGCCCGGGCGGCGGCCAGGTCTTCGGCCAGGGTGGTGCGGCTGCGCGGCATGGGCTGCTCCCGGCTGCGTATCAGGACGCGTTGGACTGGGTGTCCGATAGGACAGCAGGCCGGAGGCGGGCGGTCAAGCGCTACGCGTCATGTCTACCTGTCACCAGCAGGGTTTTCCCCACCGTCCGCCGGGCTTCGATGGCCGCGTGCGCCTCGGCGGCGCGCTCCAGCGGGAGGCGTTGGCCGATCACCGGACGCAGGGTTCCGGCGGCGGCGGCGCGGAGGGCGGATTCGGTCAGGCGGCGCATGTCCTCGGGGCCGGCGGTGGGCCGGATGATCGTGACGGCGCGGGCCTGGGCCTCGTCATCGGCGATGACGGTCCAGTGGCCGCTGGCCAGGCCGTAGGTGAGGATGCGCCCGCCGGGCCGCAGCTGCTCGAACGCGGTGCGGCCGGTGGCGCCGCCGACGCCGTCGAAGACGACGTCCACGCCGGTCTCCAGGTGCGCGGGCCAGGCCGGGTCGAGGTAGTCGACGGCCTGGTCGGCCCCCAGCTCGGTGGCCAGCTCCGTCTTGCGCGCGCCGCCGGCCAGGGCGATCACGGTGCCGCCGGCCGCCTTCGCGAGCTGGATCAGCAGCGTGCCGACCCCGCCGGCCGCCGCCTCGATCAGGACCCGGTCGCCGGGCTTGATCTTCGCGGCCTCGGTGAGGAGCGAGGCGGTGCGGCCGTCGGCGAGGACCGCCACCGCGGCGTCCAGGGCGAGTGTGTCGGGGACGCGGTAGAGGACGTCGGCGGCGACCAGCGCGGCCTCGGCATAGCCGCCGGAGCCACCGGTCGAGCCGACCACGCGGGTGCCGACGAGCGCCGGGTCCACGCCCTCGCCGACCGCGCGGACCAGTCCCCCGACGCCGTTGCCGGGGATGGTCGGCAGGGTCGGGCGGAAGGGTCCGTTGCCGGCCCGGACTTGGGTCTCGACGAAGGTGATGTTGGCGTAGGCGACGTCGACCAGCACGGTCTCGGGCGCGGGGGCCGGGTCGGGGGTGTCTTCGATGCGGAGTTGAGTCGGGGCGCCGAAGTCGCGTAGCCATACCGCTCGCATTTTGTGGCTCCTGGGGGTTCGGGTGGG
>NZ_JAAFYZ010000456.1 GCF_018274385.1 Catenulispora pinistramenti
GGCTTCGCCTACAGTGCCGGTGGCCGGGGGTCAAGTTCGCGCCATACGAAACCGCCGCCTACCTGCATGTCCGCCGCGCGCGGACTTTACCCCCGGACACCGGTGCTGTACCCCCCGGGCTGACGACAGCACATCGTTGGATGTATCATTAAGTATGAACACGAAGACACTCCCATCGGCCCGAAACACCGTCGGTGACCTGGCTGGATTGAACTTCGCGATCCTGGCGCGGTTGTCGGACGAGTCGCGCCGCCGTAGGCACCTGAAGGAGTCCGGGGCCGACGACCAGGCCGCCCGGCGTGCCCCTAGAACCGGTCTGGACATCAACAACCGTGATGAGCAGATAGCCGACTGCACAGCGAACATCGAGGCGCGGGGCGGGAAGGTGGTCTACGTCTACGACGAGCCGCACACGTCCGCCGCCAAGCGGCGCCGGGTGGTGGCCGAGGATGGCACTGTGGAGTACCGGGTGATCCGGCCGGTCTACCGCAAGGCCCTGGCTGATCTGCGCCGGGGTGTGGCGCCGGGTGGGGAGCGGCTGGACGGGCTGGTCTGTCCGGATCTGGACCGGCTGACGCGGGACAACCGCGACCTGGAAGACTCCATCGATGTCGTGCAGCGTTTCGGCCGTTTGATCCTGGACAACTCTGGGGCGCTGGATTTGACGACCGAGTCCGGCCGGACGAACGCCCGAGTGATCACGGCGTTCAACAATGCGCAGAGCGCTGCGACCGCGAGGCGGGTCAAGCGCAAGCACCAGGCGTTGCAACGGGAAGGGATCCCGACCGGCGGGACACGTCCATTCGGGTGGTGTGATGACAAGCGGACGTTGAACCCGTCGGAAGCGCGTTTGCTGCGTAAAGCAGTGTTCGACCTGTTCAAGGGCCGTGGCTTGTATGTGATCTGTGCTGAGTGGAACCGGGCCGGTGTCGCGACTTCCCGAGGCAAGAAGTGGCGTGCCGAGGCCTTGAGGGCGGTTCTGCGCAACCCGCGCATGGCCGGATACCGGATGTTCACGGTGACCGGGGAGGACGGCGCCGAGGCCGAGGGCGGGTCGCGACGTGTCCTCACGCTGGTCGATGCCAAGGGGAACCCGGTGATCGGCCAGTGGAAGCGGATGATCACTCCGGAGAGGTGGACAGCTCTGCTGGAGATCATCGGGGAGGTGCCCTCACGTGGGGCCGGAACCAACACCCGCAAGTACATGGCCACCGGGACACTGCGATGTGGCAAGTGCGACTGTGCGATGCGCGCGACCAAGGCCCCACGGTCCGCGCACAAGCCGGAAGGCTTCTTCTGGTATACCTGTCGGACCACAGGCGAGGGCGGATGCGGCGGGGTGAAGGTCGAGGGGGCGAAGACCGATGCCGCTCTAATCGAACTTGCCGTCGCCAAGTACGAACTTGAAGCCACTAAGCGGGAGGCGACAACTGCGCCCGTGCCGTGGGGTCGCGCCGAGGAGCTGAAGCAGGTCCGGGAGAACATGGCCGCAGCCAAGGCCGCGCGCAAGGCGGGCAGGCTGTCAGCGGAACGGTACTACGCCGACCTGCATGAGTATGAGACCGAAGAGCGGGTCTTGCTCAAGGATCGCAACGCCCACCTCAAAGCCACGGCTACGAGTACCGACGTTCCGGCGTCCCTGGGTGCGGACTGGCGAGCTGGACGGCTGTCGCTGACTGAGCAGCGCGCCTATCTGGAGCAAACGTTCTCGGCCGTGATCGTGCACCCGGCAGGACGCGGATCCCGTGCACCGATCATGGATCGGCTCGAACCGGTAGACGCCAGCTGAGGACACGACCACACGGCAAAGGGCCGGTCCCACACCGACGACCACGAATCGGCACGGGACCGGCCCCAACCAGCTTGATCAGCATTGATCGGCGACAATCGAGCCCCGGGGCGCGGGCACGCACGCCCCAATGCGGAATCTTGCGCAGCGCCGGCGACTCCAGCCACATACCCCACCCCCGCCCCCTCCGCCC
>NZ_JAAFYZ010000457.1 GCF_018274385.1 Catenulispora pinistramenti
GTCGGGTGGCCCGGGGCATCTCAGCCCCGGGCTCCCACAGATCCGGACGTGACAGTCTCCCGTCATCCGGCTCTTGTTGTTCTGGTCACCGGCCAGCCGGGGGCGTGATCACCCAGTGAGCGAAATACCGGGGCCGCAGGGCATAGCCATCCGCAAGACGACGCACGGCCTGTTTCCAGCCGATCCGGTACTTCTTCCTGATCCACCGCAGCAAGTAGGTGTTGATGCGGTAAAACAGCGGGTCCAACGCCGAGCGGTAGAAACACCCGTAGTAGTTGATCCACCCCCGCAGCACCGGATTCACCAGTGCACGCAAGTCAGCGGCGTCACTACCCGTGCGTCGATGCAATCGCCAAGACCGCACCCTACCGCTCAGCCTCTTCAAGGCGTCGTTGCTGATCGCCGGCAGAAACGCGGTGAAGCACACCCCACCGCGTCCCACCGCCTGACGCGGCCGGAACGTGTATCCCAAAAACGTGAACTGCGTGTGCGGGTGACCCGGACCGGGCCCGCCACCACGACGGTTACTGTCCCGGCAGTACACAATCCCGGTCTTGTCCGGATGCAACTCCAGACCAACCTCGGCCATCCTGAACCGCAACCCGGCCAAGACCTGCTCGGCCTGCGCCAACGTGCGGCAATGGATCACGCCGTCATCGGCATAACGCTCGAACGGACACCCCGGGAACTCCCGGGCCATCCAGGCATCGAACACATAGTGCAGAAACAGGTTCGCCAACACCGGAGACACCGCAGAACCCTGCGGAGTTCCCTCACCACGATCAACCACGCCCCCACCAGGCATGCACAAACCAGCGGCCAGCCACCGCCGGACATACAACACCACCCAGCGGGCATCGGTATGGGCCTGCACACAAGCCACGACCTTGTCGTGCGGAACCGTGTCGAAGAAGCGCCGGATATCGAACTCAACCACCCAGTCATATCTCCAACACCGCTCCCGACACACCGCGACCGCATCCAGCGCCGAACGACCCGGCCGATAACCGAAAGAATCCGGATGGAACACCCTCTCCACCCGAACCGACAGATACCCGGCCACCACCGTCTGCGCAACCCGATCAGCCACAGTCGGAACCCCCAACACCCTGGTCCCACCCCCAGCCTTCGGAATCGCCACAGCCTTCACCACCGGCGGAAAATAGGTACCCGAAGCCATCCGATTCCAGACCAGATAGAGGTTGTCCTCCAAATCCTTCTCGAACACCCCGATCGACACCCCGTCCACACCAGGCGCGCCTTTGTTCCCCCTCACCTTCGCCCACGCATCCCACACCTCCGCCTTGGAGATGTCGAACGGCTTGGCCTGTGCTTTCACCTCGTCCATCAAGCCCCTCCCGGACCATGCGCCGGTTGAACCAAACACACCAGGCACGAACAACCCGGCCCCTTCGCTCCACCCCCATTACCAGGGCTTCACCACTACTACGAGCCGGTCCGCCAGCGCGCCGCGCAACAGTACTCTCACACCGCCTACAAGCAATCAGCCCGGACCGCGATGCCTCTCCCTATCGCCTACAGGCCACTGAAGCCCCAGGCAGTATCACGACACGCCTTCTCACGTTCCCCACGAAAGCCGCAGACCAGGCTCACGCCACCTATACGCCGGACACCGCCTGGCCAATAACACCGCACCCGCCAAGCTCATCCCGGGATGGATCAAGGCACCCCGGTTCTGATGCCACCTAAACATTTCGACGCCTCAGACAGCAGTCGTCTTCCCGATCCCCACCTGACGCATCACGTGCGCCTTTTCCTCATCGCTCACCACGACGGTCTTCACCCCAACGCAGCATGAGGCGGTTTGAAGCCATCCCGGCGAGGACGGCTCCGAAGGGCCACAAAACCTTCATCTCCCGTGGAACACCACATCACGAAGCAACTACCTACACATCAGCTCCGATCCATGTTCGTGACACACTTGACCTTGA
>NZ_JAAFYZ010000458.1 GCF_018274385.1 Catenulispora pinistramenti
GCGCTGTCGGATCAGGCCGGTTCGGGCTCGGGTTCGGGTGTGCCATCAGCCGCCGGCGCACCCGGCACCGGCGGCGCCCCGGCCCTCCCCCCGCTCCCGGCCGCCCGCGGCGCGGCCGCCGGCATGCGTCCGGCGGCGATCGCGCCGCCGGACACGAACACCGTGGTCGACCTCTACAACGCCACCGCCAAGAACGGCCTGGCCACCACGGTCGGCGACTGGCTGTCGGCGTCGGGCTGGCCGGTGGACAAGACCGCCGGTGCGGCGTCCCAGAACCACACGACGATCTTCTACGGCAAGGGCGCGGAGAAGGCGGCCGGACAGCTCGCGGCCACGCTCGGTGTCCAGGCCGTGCCCGCCCCCTCGGCCCGCACCACGGCCGGACATGTGCTGATCAGGCTCGGCGCCGACTACACTCCGCCCGGTGACCCGCAGCCCGCGGCACCCGGCGACGGGACCGGATCCGGCGCCACGGACCCGGCGAACCCGGATCCGTCCGGAACCCCGGATCCGGCGAACTCGCCCGGCATCGCCATGGACAACGGGATCACGTGCGTGAACTGACCGTGTGAACCGACCGTGTGAACCGACCGATCACCCCGGCCCCGCCGCGGTGGCCGATGAACGGAGAGCCCGATGGACCTGCCCAAGCACCTGCACTACGAGCACATACCGCACCCGCACATCGCCGCCCGGCACGCCGTCGGCCCGGTCAAGGTCGCCGACCAGCACCGCACCGACAACGCCTTCACCCGGTTCAACACCAAGGCCGCGCTGCTGATCACCACGGCCGTGGGCTCGATGTGGTGCGCGTACCTGTTCGCCGCCTTCGACCTGATCAGCCTGCCGTCCGCGATCCGGGGCGGGGCCTCGACGATCGTGGCCTGGGTCGCGCAGACCTTCCTGCAGCTGGTGCTGCTGTCGGTGATCATGGTGGGACAGAACGTGCAGGCCGCCGCCGCCGACGCGCGCAGCGAGGCGACGTACCACGACGCCAGCGCCACACTGCACGAGACCGCGCAGCTCCAGGAGCACCTGGCGGCGCAGGACGCCCTGATGACGCGGATCGCCGCGCACCTCGGCCTGGACCCGGTCCCGGTGATCGACGTCGAGGGGCTGGAGAGCGACACCGGCGGTTCCGCCACGGCCGGTACTACGGATTCCGATGGCGGTAGCGCTGGGGCCGGTGACGGCGCCGACTCGCCAGCCTAGCGCCACGTCGGGCAACGTTTGCCTGGGAGTTCGCGCTTTGCTCGGGAGTTCGCGATGTGGTTCGTGGCGTGGTTCGCGACGCGCCGGTCGGCGGGCGGGATTCGTGGGCGGGTGGAGTTTGCTGGGGCTGGAGTTTGTGGGCCGGGTTGCGGTTGGGCTGTGGTTTGAAAGGCGATTTTTACGGCCTTCGGTCATAGTTGTACCGGTTCGGGGTTCGGGGCGGCGAGTCTGTCTATCGGCTGCCGGTTCGCGCGTTCACAACCCCGCCGCACCTCATGCCTCTTCAACTCCAGCAAGTCAGAGCACGAGCAAAGGCCAGATCAAGAGCCACAAGCAAGGTCAAGGTCAAGAGCTGTGGTGAAGGGCCGGGCCTCCGGCGGGCCTCGGCAACCTCAGGGAAACTAGCGCGGTTCCCTAGGGTGGCCGATCTAGTCTCAGCGGCGGCGGTCCCTGAGGTGGTGCGGTCCGTTCCCCACGGCCGCGTCGTCAGCCCGGGGGGTACAGCACCGGTGTCCGGGGGTAAAGTCCGCGCGCTGCGGACATGCAGGTAGGCGGCGGTTTTTGATAGCGCGAACTTGACCCCCGGCCACCGGCACTGTAGGCGAAGCCCTGCCGACGCGACCGAGGGGAACGAACCGAAAACCAGCCGGAAGAATAGCAATCGCAAGGAACGAAGACGCA
>NZ_JAAFYZ010000459.1 GCF_018274385.1 Catenulispora pinistramenti
GTGGTCTGTGATGGTCCATCGGCTGCCCGGCGGCAGCCGCATCGCGGCCTGGTCGGCCAGGGATGCGGCACTGGTGCGCAGTTCGGCGGCGTGGTCGTGGCGCAGCAGGCGCCCGGCCAGGTGCAGGACGTCGGCGATGAACAGCGCGTCGGCGCGGTCCAAGGTCACCGGGCCGGTGTCGGGGACGTGGGTCATCGGCCGAAGTCGTTCCACCCCGCAGTGCCCGGCTGCACCGAGTGTGCCTCGTCGGCCCGGGTAATCTCCCCGAGGGCGCCGACCTGGGCGAGGTGGTCGGCGATGGAGGCCAGATCGCCGTCAGCGAACCGGCCGGCCTCGGCGGCCATGTCCAGCGCGGTGTCGATCACGTCGTCCCCGAGCAGCGCGGCGAGTTCGACCGCGCCGGCCATCTTCGCCCGGACCCGGACCACCCCGGTGGCCCCGGCCTCGGTCAGCCAGCGTTCGGCTCCCGGCCCGAGGTCCAGGAACGCGATCTCGCCCGGGGTGCGGGGCTTGGGCTTCGGGGCCAGGATCGACCGGCCCGCCGGATGGTGCGGGTAGTGCTCGTCGGCGATCCGCGGGTTGCCGGGAGTGGACAAGGCGTGCCGGGCGATCTCCGACAACCCCGAGGCGGTGTCGGCCGTGACGACCAGCTCCTCGCCGACGACCCGGCACCACACGTACTGCCCGACGTGCCCTGGCGGGACCGAGTAGCGCACCGAGCCCCAGCGCACCGTCTGCCCGTCGTCCACGACCCGCTGATCACCGATGGCCAAGGCGAACGGAACGTCCGGGACCCGGTGCAGCGCCTGCCGCTCGACCAGCAGCCGGTCGAGCGGCCGCTTGCCGGTCTCCTTGTGAGGACGGGCGTTGACCCGGTCGCAGAACACCTGACAGGCCCCGGCCAGCTCGGCGAACGAGCGGTAGTCGGTCAGCAGGTTCGCCGCCTTCGGCACCAGGTCCCACTTCGCGATCTTCACGGTCGCCTCGACGCCGCCCTTGGACTCCGGATCGAACGGCACGCACGACTCCACCGAGCAGCCGTAATGCCGCCCCAGGGCCACCATCTGCGGATGGCGCACCGGGATCCCGGCGACGTGCTCGACGGTCACCGTCTTGGCATTGTCCGACAGCACGAACGTCGGCACCCCGCCCAGGGTCCGGAACACCTGGTCCAGATTCGCCGAGGTCGTCCCGACCGTGGAGTCCCAGACCGGGATCACCAACCGGAACCGAGACCAGGCCAGCCAGGCGCAGAACAGCCAGGTCTTCCGGCCGCCGATCACCGGACCGGTTCCCCAGTCGAACTGCAGCCACAGCCCCGGCTCCGGGACCCACGGCCGGTAGGTTCGCCGCCGTCCGGCCCTCCAGGCAGCCTTCGCCTCGGCGACCGCCCGCCGGGTGGACCGCTCGTTCCCGGTGAAGCCCATCGCGACCAGCTTGCGGTGCGCCACATCGGCGCGGACCTTCCCCAGCGAGTCGTCCACCCACTCCTCGACCTTGGCCAGGAACGGGTCGATCGCCTTCGGCCGCCGTTCCCGCTCGAACGGGTTGCGGCCGGCGTCGCGCAGCGCGACATACCGTTCCACGGTCTTCGGGTCGACACCGGCCAACTGCGCGGCGGACCACACGGTATGTGTCAAGTCGTATGCCCTGAGTATTTCCACGATCTCCCTGCCAGACTTCGTCACAGGACCTCTTCGGTTCGGGTTGCTGAATGCGGCAAACATCAGCAAACCCGACCGAAGGGGTCCGCTCGATCAACGGGTCGAAACAGGAACTCCCACGACCACCCCACGAGGGTCAGTGGCCACCCACCAAGACTTCTGGTGTCCGCAGAACCAGACTC
>NZ_JAAFYZ010000046.1 GCF_018274385.1 Catenulispora pinistramenti
ACTCCCGACAGGTCTCCCACACATCCGCCCCGACCAGCTCACCAGTCCACTCACCCTGCATAACAGCAGTCTGACCCCACCGGAGAACCGACGAGGTCAGAACGCATGATTTTCATGAGTCTTCTAGGCGGGAGCGACTACGGCACCGCGGATACTGACGCCGCCCACGTGGCTTTGACAGCAGGTCAGGAGCCGTTGCGTGACCTGCTGTCAAACCGCGGGCAGTGGCGCGGTCCCGATGCGGTTCACCTGCTGAAAGCTGAAGCTGCCATCTCGCCGTTCACCGGTTCGCCGCCTCAGCCGCGAGTTCCCAGTCCAGCGCCCACACCTTCACCTCGGGCCCGATGATGTCGGCGGTGACGGCGAACGCGGCGTAGCCGCTGATCGCCACCGCGCCGGTGCGCCACACCCGCCCGAGCCGCATTCGGTCCCGCAGGCGCCGCGCCATTGCAAACTACGGCTGCGCAGATGGCTGCGATGGACGACGCCGCCGCATACTTACCCAGGGCGGAGAAGTGGCGGCGATACTTCAGCGCCTGCGTTCAGAAGCCGGCCTTCAGCGGTTCCTGCGAGCTGCACCGGCCCCGACCACCACTACACCTTCGGGTAGGCGCGCGCCGGTGCCTACGCCGCCGCGAATACCCCCGCCGGGAAACCCGACGCCATCAGCCGTACCACGGGCCTGACCATCGCCGTGCTGACCAATCCCCGTGCTGAACAATCGCCGTGCTGACCTGAGAGAAGAACACTGTGAAGAACAGGTTGTCGAGTCGGTTCGGCCTGCCCAAAAACGGCGGGCTTCCCGAAAGCGCCGACTCATCCGAGAGCACCGGTCTGACGCGGCGTGCGCTGGTCGGTGGTGCGGCAGCCGCCACGCTGGGCCTGCCCGCAGCCGCCACCTTCGCGCTGCCCGCCTCCGACGCCGCCGCGGCGGCGCCGCGGACCGACTCCCCCGGCGGTGGCGACGAGGCGACGTCCCGGGAACTGGCCCGCGAAGTCCTGCTGGTCAGCGACGACGAGCAGAGCGATCTCAAGCTCGAGTACCTCAAGATCCTGATCGACGGCCGGCTGCCCGCGCCGACAGCGCGCAAGCGGGTGCTCATCGTCGGAGCCGGCGCGGCCGGGCTGACCGCGGCGCGCCTGCTCACCGCGGCCGGGCACGATGTGGTGATCTTGGAGGCCAACGGCAGTCGGGTCGGCGGGCGGATCAAGACTTTCCGCGGCATCTTCTCCGACCCGCACCTGCACGCCGAGGCCGGCGCCATGCGGCTGCCGGACGCCCACCCGCTCGTCCTCGCGCTCGGCGACAAGCTCGGCCTGACCCGCCGTCTGTTCTACAACGCCGACGTCGCCCCCGGCGCGGTGTCCACCGGCAAGATCCCGCCGGTGACGTACACCTCGTTCACCGGCGAGACCTGGACCAACGGCCAGGGCGGCACGGCGTTCAGCGCGCCGCCCGCCACCGGACTGTCCCTAATCACCTCGAACGGCCTGACCCGGACCCGGAACGCGTACGCGCAGAATCCGAGCGCGTTCAACAGCCTGTTCGGCACGGATCTGGCCACCACGACCACGGCCGCGGCGAACACGGCCTTCGCCCCCGTTCTCGTGTCCAGCACCGCCCCGATCGCCACGCAACTGGCCGGCTGGACGCAGCTCTTCCGTGATTTCGACGGTTACTCCACCCAGCGGTACCTCGTCGAGAACCAGGGCTGGGACACGGCCCGGCTGCAGGCCGTCGGCACCGTGGAGAACCTCACCTCACGCCTGCACTACTCGCTGATCCCGACCCTGTTCGACCACGCGCTGATCAGCCCGACGAACCGGTACTGGGAGTTCGAGAACGGGACCGCCTCCCTGACCGACGCCCTCGCGGCCCCGCTGAAGGGCCTGATCCGCACCAACCGCAGGATGACCAAGCTCATCCAAGACGGGCAGGGAGTGACGATCGAGACCACCGCCGAGTCGGGAAGTGAAGACTCCTGCGACGGCGCACCGATCGGCCCGGTCGAGACCTTCCACGGCGACTACGCCATCATCGCCGTCCCCTTCAGCGCCCTGCGCTTCTGCCAGTTCGCGCCGCTGATGTCCTACCCCAAGCGGCGCGCGGTGGAGGAACTCCACTACGACAGCGCGACCAAGGTGCTCCTCGAGTTCAAGACGCGCTTCTGGGAGCGCGGCCCCGGCGGCTTCACCGGCGGCGGCAACATCTCGGACTACCCGAGCCGTTTCACCTACTTCCCCTCGCACGCACCCCAGGGATCCCGCGGCGGCGTGGTGCTCGCGGCCTACTGCTGGTCGGACGACGCGATGCGCTGGGACTCCCTGACCCCGGGCGAACGCTACGCACTCGCCCTGGACGACATGGCCCGCATCTACGGAAACCAGGTCTACACCGAGTTCACCGGCGTCGGTGCCACTCAGTCCTGGGCCAGGGCCCGCTACGCCCTGGGCGAGGCCGTCGTCGTGACCCCCGGCCAACTGCACGAACTGCACCCGGCCACGCGCACGGTCGAGGGCCGGGTGCACTTCGCGGGCGAGCACACCAGCCTCAAGCCGGCCTGGATCGAAGGCGCGCTGGAGTCCGCGGTACGCACCTTCCTCGAGGTGCACGCACGCTGATCGGGTGCAGCGCCCGCGGCTCCCGCCACAGCGATGGCTTTGACAGCAGGTCAGGACCCGATGCTTGACCTGCTGTCAAACCGAGGACAGCTGGCCCCTCCAGAACCCGCAGCTCAGATGAGTCCGGCGGTGTATTCAGCTCTGGTCCGGTGCCCTCTCGATGATCAGGTCCCCGGACCCCGGTTCCAGCTCGACCGAGTCCGTCAGGTGCAGGTGGCTGCCGGGAGGCACGTCCGCCTGGGCCAAGGTGAGGCAGTGCTGGGCGAGTGACACCAGGCCCGCGGTGTTGGCCCGGACGACGACCTCGCCGGCCGCGGCATCGATCTCGATGCGGAACCCCTCCGCCCAGGCGAACCGCAGCGATCCGCCTGGTTGGTAGTCCGCTACTGTCACTCGCCGTTCCGTCATTGGATGCATCCGTTTGTGAAGTAGACGTGGTCGTTCCGGGTCACGGCCATGCGCCGGCCGTAGGGTCGGGCTGTATGTACTCGAAGTTGTAGTACGGCCCACCGCCGGCAACAAGAGGAGATCAACAATGTCCGCGACGTTGGCGCTGACGCACAAAGCAATCGGAGCGGAGGTCCGCCGCGCCACGTACGACGTCGTACTCGACGGGGAGCGCGTCGGGTCAGTCGAAGTGAACGGCACGTTCGAGACGCCGATCGAACCCGGACGTCACACCCTGCAAGTCCGCAGTGGCCGAAACTCAAGCCGAACCAAGACCTTCGACGCCGCCGACGGTGAGACCGTCGCCTTCCGATGCACCGGAAAAGCCATTTTGCCGATCTTCCTCTTGTCGTTCATCGTCCCCAGCCTGGCGCTCAGGCTCAAGCGCCAGTAGGTGCGGCTTTTCCTCCACTGAGCTGCTCCCTCGCTCCGCACTCGCGGCGCCTTCGACGGCCGCGACACACATCAGTCGAGCGGTATCACCGCGACGGGGCAGTCGGCGTGGTGCAGCGCGGTGTGCGCGACCGGTCCGATGCGCATGCCGTGCAGGTTGCCGCCGTGGCGCTGGGCTCCGACCACGAGCAGGTCGAACCCCTTGGAGGCCTCGACCAGTTCGGCGCCGGCCGGACCGGCGCCGATGAGCTCGGTGACTGCCACCTCGGAGTACTTGAACCGCCACGGCTGGACCACGGCCTCCAGGCGGATGGCCCACTCGTCCTTGACCTTGGCGGTGTTCTCGAAGGCGCTGTCGCCTTCGTTGTAGGGCAGGAACCACGGTTCGTCCCACACATGCACCACGGTCAGCGCCGCCCCGCGCTGCGAGGCCAGGGCGAAGGCGAAGTCGAAGACGCGGTCGCAGGGCCCGGCGAGGTCGACGGCGGCCAGCACCCTGTCACACGCGGGGCGCTCATCGCCGCGGACCACGATGACCGGACAGACGACCCCGGCCAGCGCCCGCAGCGACACCGAGCCGACCATCAGTCCGTCGAACCCGCCGGCCCCGCGTTTGCCGACCACCAGCAGTTCGGCGTCGCGGCAGGCCTCGACGAGCGCCGCTGCCGCGTACCCGGCCACGGCGCGGGTCTGGACGACGATCTCGGGATGGCCGGCGTGGACGACGTCCGCGGCTGCTTCCAGCAGTGTTTCGGCGGCCTCGTGGCACGCCTCTTGCGACATCTCGGGCTGCGCGGACAGCTGGCCTGCGGCCGGCCACTGGTAGGCGTGGACGATGCGCAGCGCGCCGCCCCGAGTGACGGCCTCGCGGGTGGCCTCAGCCAAGGCGCGCTCGCTGGGAGCGGTGTGGTCATAGCCGACGACGATCGTGCGATTCATAACGATGCCTTCCATGGGAATCAAGTCGCGGTGTGCGCCGGCTCACACGGTGAGGCCTTGCTGCATGGCTTCCAGGACGGCGATGCGGTCGGCGATCGGCGGGTGGGTGTCGAACAGGCGGTGCATCCGGCCGGTGTGATGTTGGAGGGGGTCGTCGATGCACATCGCGGCGGTGGCGTGGTTGGTGTGTGCCAGCGGGGTGTCGTTGGCCTGGAGTTTGCGCAACGCGCTGAGCAGTCCGGCAGGGTTGCGGGACAGTTCCACGCCGCTGGCGTCGGCCAGGGACTCCCGGCGCCGGGACAGCGCCAGGCGGATGAGCGGGCCGAACAGGAATCCGACGACGGACAGCAGCACCCCGGCGGCGAAGACCAGCAGCATCAGCTGGGCACCGTTGCGGCCGCGGGACCGCATGAAGAACGCGCTGCGCCAGACGAGCCCGGCGAGCAGCGCCGCCAGGCCGATCAGGGTACTGACCACGAGCAGCAGCCGGGTGTCGTAGTTCTTGATGTGGCTCATCTCGTGGGCCAGGACGCCTTCGAGCTCCTCGCGGTCCATCATCGCCAGCAGCCCGGAGGTCACCGTCACCGCGGACCGCGACGGGCTCATTCCGGTGGCGAAGGCGTTCGGCGAGGGATCCTCGACGATGTACACCGCCGGCATCGGGACTCCGTCGCCGAGAGCGAGCGCCGAGATCAGGTTGTACAGTTGCGCGTTCTGCTGCGGGTCCGCGGGCTTGGCTCCGGCCACCGACAGGACCAGGCGCGTCCCGGAGCGCAGGGTGAACGCGATCCCGGCCAGGGCGACCACGGCGGCGATGAGCAGTCCGAGGACGATGTCGCCGGTCGTGGCACCAGTGCCGGTGGTCCCGGCGGTGGAAGGTGACACCGCGGCGTACAGCGCCCCGATGATCGCGCCGATCCCCAGCCAGGCGAGGAAGAACAGGGCGATGTAGATGATCGTGCGTCGCTTGTTGCGGGCGATCTGCTCGTACATGGCCGGTCCCCTCAGCCGTGGGTCGGCGGCGCGCCAGGTGTGGTCGCGGCGGTGAAGTCGACGACCGGGACGTCCTTGTCGGTCTCGTCGGCCTGGAAGAACACCACAGGGTGGAAGCCGAACGGCGAGGCGATCAGCGTGCGCGGGAACGACTGCACAGCGGTGTTGTAGTCCCGGGCGCTGGTGTTGTAGTAGCGGCGGGCGTACTCCAGCTTGTCCTCGGTAGCAGCCAACTGCTCCTGCAGAGCCAGGAATCCCTCCTGGGCGCGCAACACCGGATAGTTCTCAGCGACCGCGAACAGCGAACGCAGGGAACTGCTCAGCGCGCTCTCCGCGGAGGCGACGGCCTTCGGATCTGCCGTGGCACCGGCGCTCACCGCCCGGGCGCGGGCATCGGTCACCGCCTCGAACGTCCCGCTCTCGTGGGTGGCGTAGCCCCGCACGGTCTGAACAAGGTTCGGGATCAAGTCGTGGCGGCGCTTGAGTTCCACGTCGATCTGCGACCAGGCCTCGCTGGTCCGGTTGCGCTTGCGGACCAGGCTGTTGTAGCCGAGCCCGGCGGCCAGCGCCACGACCAGGACGATTACTACGACGATGACGACTGCGGCCATGAGCATGCACTCCTTGAGTTTTCGGACCTGGCGGCGTCAGGACTCGACGGCCGGGCATCTGCGGCAGATGCTTTTCGCCAGGCTGATCTGCACCACCGACTGCTCTGGTCACCTTGACGGGGAAGAAGAGTTCGGGGTCGGTTTCCTGGCAGGCGGCGCTCTGAGGCCAGGACCTCATGTCGCCCCCCGCCCATGCATGCCCAGTCCGCACAGCTCAAACGTACGAATCGGAGCCGGATACCCGCTGCCTCCGGGATCGGCGGACGGGTCAGGTCCGCCGCGGGCGAACCCCCTGCTGATCAGCCCTGCCGATCAGGGACGTTCGGCCCTGCGGCCAGAGGCGGCGCGGCGGACACGATGGGTTCATGACCCAGACACAGCAGAAGACGGACGGCGCGCTCAAGGTCGCGATCATCAGCGAACTCGCATGGACGGCCGGAGTGGACAGCGCCCACGTCGGCGTCGCCGTCACCGACGGCGCGGTCACCTTGTCCGGGGAGGTCGAGAGTTACCCGGAGAAGCTCCGCGCGGAGAAGGCCGTGGCCAGAGTTCACGGCGTCACGGCGATCGCCGCGGAGATCACGGTCCACGGCCGCCAGACGGTCAACGACACCGACATCGCCCGGGAGGCCGGCGAGGCCCTCGACCGCGCCGTGGACGTCCCCGCCGGTTCGGTGACGGCGTCCGTCCACGATCACGCCATCACGCTGTCGGGCCAGGTCCCGTGGAACTACCAGCGCGAGGCCGCCGGACGCGCGGTACGCGACCTGCGGGGCGTGACCGACCTGCACAACACTGTCGGCGTCCGGCCCGAGGTCTCGGCCACGAACATCAAGACCTCGATCAGCGCCGCACTCGTCCGCACCGCCCGTGCCGAGGCCCGGGACACCGTCGTGACCGCCGACACCGCCGGGGTCGTCACCCTGGCCGGGACGGTCCACTCCATGACCGAACGGCGCGCCGCTGAGTACGCCGCCTGGTCGGCGCCCGGCGTGGCGGATGTCGTCAACCACCTGCGCGTTCAGAACTGACCTTGCAGCGCGGCGGGCCGAGTCGCCTCGGAGCGATCGCGGCGGCCCGGCCGGCGGTCGGCGTCCCGACTTACCTGCCTTCGGCGTCCGATGGGCCCCGGGCCGTCGATAGACGCCCGACCGAACAAGCCGGCCCATCAGCGCAGCCGTCACCACGCCACCACGCCACCACGCCACCACGCCACCCCATCACGGAGGTTGCCATGCCGAACCAGACCACAGACCGAGAACCCCGCATCGTCGTCGGAGTCGACGGATCGCCGTGCTCGAAGACAGCCCTGCTCTGGGCCATGAACCAGGCACGGCAGACCGGAGCCGACGTCGAAGCCGTCGCCGCCTGGCAGTTCCCGACCATGTACGGAGCCGGTTTCGGCTACGCGTATCCGTCCTCGACGTTCGACGGCGTCAGCGCCGCCGCCGACGCCCAGAAGGCTCTGGACGAAACCGTCTCCGAGGTCTGCGCAGAGGTGGACCAGCCGGTCAAGGTCCGCACCCGCGTGGCCGAGGGCCATCCCGCCGAAGTGCTGATCACGGCTGCGACCGGCGCGCGGATGCTGGTGGTCGGCACCCGCGGGCACGGCAGCTTCGCCGGGATCCTCCTGGGGTCCGTCAGTCAGCACTGCGTCCAGCACGCACCGTGCCCCGTCCTGGTCGTCCCCCCGGCAGTCGAGACCGCCGCATCGCAGATCCCGAACACCGATGAAGCCTGGAGCCAGTCATGATGAACACCGCGACATCGGCAAGCATGCGGATCACCATCGCCGCCGCGTCGGGCGACCAGGTGTCGCTGGGTTCGTACCCGACCTACGCGCAGGCGCAGAGCGTGATCGAGCGGCTCGCCGACCAGCAGTTCGAGGTCGAGGCGACCGAGATCATCGGCAACGACCTGCGCATGGTGGAACAGGTCACCGGCCGGTTGACGTGGCCGCGCGCGCTGATCGGCGGCATCGCCTCCGGGGCTTGGTTCGGGCTGTTCGTCGGCCTGCTCATCGACATCCTGACCACCGTGTCCTTCGGCCGCGCGATGCTTTTCGGCCTGACCTGGGGCGTGATCTTCGGCGGCGTCTACGCGACCGTCAGCTACGGCCTGATAGCCGGCCGCCGCGACTTCACCTCCCGCAGCGCCATCGTTCCGAGGCGCTTCGAGGTCCTGGTGGCCGCGACACACAGCGACCGCGCCCACGCCCTGCTGGCCGACTCATCGCGATAAGCGCGCCCGGCGATGGCTCCGCGAGGTCGGCAGGGCTGAGGAGAGACGACGATGACCGCCACTGACACAGCACCCGTCGAAAGTCCCGGGTCACCGAACGACGCCGAAACTGCCGAAACTGCCGATACGGTCGATACCGCCGAAACCGGCGAAACCGTCGACGAACGCCAACCGCTGGCCGAGCTGTACCGCGATCTGCGCACCTCGCCGAAGGGGCTGTCGGAACGGGAGACCGCCCGGCGGCGCCTGGTGTACGGCGTGAACGAGCTGACCCGGCGCGGCGGCCGGCGCTGGCCGCGGGAGCTGCTCGACCAGTTCACTCAGCCGCTGGCGATCCTGCTGGCGGTCGCGGCGGTGCTGGCGTGGGCGGGCGGCACGCCGGCGCTGTCCATCGCCGTCGTGGCCGTGATCCTGCTCAACGCCGGGTTCGCGTTCGTGCAGGAGATGCAGGCCGAGCGCGCCGTGGAGGCCCTCGCCGCGTTCCTACCCGCGACGACGAAGGTGGTACGCGACGGGGTGCGGGGCGAGATCCAAGCCCGGGACCTGGTTCCCGGCGACGTCCTGGTCGTCGCCGAAGGCGACCGGGTCAGCGCGGACGCCCGGATCATCGACGGGGACGTCCTGCTGGACCTGTCGTCGCTGACCGGCGAATCGGAACCGGTGAGCCGTTCCAGGCAGCCGACGGCCGCGCCCGGTTCGCTACTGGAAGCGCACGACCTGGTCTTCAGCGGCTCCACCTGCACCGGCGGCGAGGCGACCGCCGTGGTGACCCGGACCGGCATGCACACCGAGCTCGGGCGGATCGCCGCCCTGTCCCAGCGCGGCACCACCGAGCGGAGCCCGCTGGAAACCCAGGTGCGGCGCGCGACCTGGATCATCGCGCTCGTCGCGGTCGTGATGGGGGCGGCGTTCCTGCCCGCCGGGCTCGCCGCGGGCCTGGGCTGGAGCGCGGCGATCAGCTTCTCGATCGGGCTGATCGTCGCCAACGTGCCCGAAGGACTGCTCCCGACCATCACCTTGGCGCTGGCCGCCGGAGTACGCGAACTCGCGCGAAAAGGTGCCGTCGTCAAGCGGCTGTCCGCGGTGGAGACGCTCGGATCGACCACCGTCATCTGCACTGACAAGACCGGGACCCTCACCGAGAACCGGATGCGCGTCACCAAGCTCTGGCTGACCGGTAGCGAACTCGACGCCACGACTCCAGTCGACGATCCGCGGGCCCTGGCACTCACCCAAGCCGCAGCGGCCTGCACGACCGCCGAGGCCCCCAGCACCACCCAGCCGAACGGCACCGGCGACCCGACCGAACTCGCCCTCCTGAGACTGGCCGGCGAATTCGGCGTCGCCGTCGACCCCGCCGAACGGAAGGCCGCTCGGCGCGCGATATTCCACTTCGACGCACGCTTGAAGCGGATGTCGACCATCGATATGGACGGCGCGGCGCCGACCGTCCACACGAAGGGTGCGCTGGAGACGGTCCTGCCGTGCTGCACGCAACTACTCGACCAGCAGGGCACAGCACATCCGCTGGACGATCCGGCGCGAGCCGACTTGCAGCAGGCCATGGATCGCTACGCGGCCGGCGGCCTCAGAGTCCTGGCCGTCGCAGGACGCACGGTGGACGCCGGCCGGACCGTCCCGGACCAGCGCGAGGACGCCGAGTCCGGGCTCACCCTGATCGGGCTGGTCGCGATGGCCGACCCGCCGCGTGCCGGGGTCGCCGAAGCGGTGGTCCAGGCCCACGGGGCCGGGATGCGGATCCATGTCATCACCGGCGACTACGGCCCGACGGCGGCCGCGATCGCCCGGCAGGTCGGTATCGGCGGCCGGGACGGCCGGATCGTGGCCGGGCCGGAACTGGACCAGCTGACCGATGCCGAGTTGGACGTGGTGCTCGCCGAGGCCGGCGAGATCGTGTTCGCGCGCGCGTCCCCGGAGGCCAAGCTCCGGATCTGTGAGGCGCTGCGAGCCCGCGGTGAAGTCGTGGCGATGACCGGCGACGGCGTCAACGACGCCCCGGCGCTGCGGCACGCGGACATCGGCGTCGCGATGGGCGAGTCCGGGACCGACGTCGCCCGGGAAGCCGCGACGATGGTGCTGACCGACGACCACTTCGCCACCATCGTCGTCGCCGTCGACGCCGGACGGCGGGTGTTCGACAACGTCCGCAAGTTCGTGCTCTACATCTTCGCGCACGCGGTACCGGAAGTGGTGCCGTTCCTGGTGTTCGCCTTGTCCGGCGGCGCGGTACCCCTGCCGTTGAGCGTCCTGCAGATCCTCGCGATCGACCTGGGGACTGAGACCCTGCCGGCCCTGGCCCTGGGCCGCGAACCGGCCGAACCCGGGCTGATGAGCCGGCCGCCCCGGTCACGCACCGCGGGCGTCATCGATCGCGTACTGCTCTTGCGCGCCTGGGCCCTGCTCGGGTCGATCTCGGCGGCCCTGGTGATGGGTGCGTTCTTCTTCACCCTGTGGCGGGCCGGCTGGCACTCCGGCGACCCGACCGGGGGCGGCACCCCGCTGCACCACGCTTACCTCCAGGCCACGACGATCACCTTCGCGAGCATCGTCGCCTGCCAGATCGGTACCGCCTTCGCCTCCCGGACAGACCGGGCCTCCCTGTTCACCATCGGCCTGTGGTCCAACCCGCTGCTGCTGTGGGGCATCGCCTTCGAGCTGTTCTTCACCGCCGCGGTGATCTACGCGCCGCCGTTGCAGCACGTCTTCGGAACCGCGGCCCTGAGCCCGGCACAGCTGGCCGTCATCGCCCCGTTCCCGGTCATCGTCTGGGGCGTCGACGAACTCATCCGCTGGGCCCGTCGCAGCAGGGGCACACCCGTCGCCCCCACGACTCCCGGTCCGGTGCTTTCCCCCGCACAGTAAGGAATCCCATCATGGTGTTCGCATGGATCGTCGTCATCATCATCGTCGTGGCGGTGCTCTACCTGTCTCTGTCCGTCAGGGTCGTCAAGCAGTACGAGCAGGGAGTCCTGTTCCGACTTGGTCGAGTCAAAGGCCTCAAGGAGGCCGGGCTGGTCCTCATCGTCCCGTTCATCGACATCCTGCACCGGGTGTCGCTGCGGATCGTCACCATGCCGATCCAGTCCCAGGGCATCATCACCCGCGACAACGTCAGCGTCGACGTGTCCGCGGTGGCCTACTTCCGCGTCGTCGACGCTGAGAAATCGGTCGTGGCCATCGAGAACGTCCACGCCGCGATCGACCAGATCGCCCAGACCACCCTGCGCAAGGTCGTCGGCCAGCACACGCTGGACGAGACCCTGTCCGAGACCGACCGGATCAACGTGAACATCCGGGAGATCCTGGACGTCGCCACCATCGAATGGGGCGTCGTGGTCACCCTCGTCGAACTCAAGGACATCCAGCTCCCCGACAGCATGAAGCGGGCCATGGCCAAGCAGGCCGAGGCCGAGCGGGAGAAGCGGGCGAAGATCATCAACGCCGAGGGTGAGGCGCTGGCCGCCGACGCCCTGGGCGCCGCAGCCGACATCATGATGGCCCACCCGCTGGCGCTCCAGCTGCGCAACCTGCAGAGCCTGGTGGAGATCGGCGTGGACAAGAACACCACCGTCGTCTTCCCCGCACCTTTGATGAGCACCATCGGCGAACTCGGATCGTTCCTGGCCCACGAGACGGCTGCGGCCGGTGGCGCCCAGGCCCCGTCCGGCACGACAGCGAAGCAGGATCAGTGAGCTGTCACAACCTTGGCGATCGCTTCCGCGGGGAAGGCCGGCTCGGGAATCCCGGTGCAGACGGGACCTTCGGCTCCGACATCGCCGTCCGCCACATCGCCGTCCGCCACGTCGGTCGTGCTGCCGCACACCAACCGGGAGTTGCTCACCGGTCGATCGGTGCCGATGCCTCTGGTACCCGAGCAGGGCAGTCCGGCCCTCCAACAAGGGTCCTTCGACTCGTCCGCGAAACGCCCGACCACAGGATCCTGAGACTATCGACCAATCGGAGGCAGTCCCCATGACCAGCCAGCAGCCCGTCAGCGTGAACACCGTCCACCCAGAGCTCGCCGAGATCCCCGGGGCGATGATCACCTCGTACGCGGCCAAGGCCCTCGCCGTGCTGCGGATCGCCGCCGGCTTCCTGTTCCTGTGGGCCTTCCTGGACAAGACCTTCGGCCTGCACTACTCCACGCCGTCGGCCAAGGCCTGGATCCACGGCGGATCGCCCACCGAGGGCTTCCTGAAGGGCGTCGCCGTCGGACCGTTCCAATCGGCGTTCCACTCCATCGCCGGCAACCCCGTCACCGACTGGCTGTTCATGCTCGGCCTGCTCGGCATCGGCACCGCGATGATCGCCGGCGTCGCCGTGCGCATCGCAGCCGCCTCCGGCGTGCTCATGGTCGCCTTCATGTGGCTCGCCACCTACCCCCTCGCCCAGCACACCAGCGCTGGCGCTGCGACCTCGTCCACCAACCCGTTCGTCGACGAGCACGTCATGGACGCCCTCGTTCTGATCGTCCTCGTCCTGACCTACGCCGGCACCACCTGGGGTCTGGGCCGGATGTGGGCCAGGCTGCCGTTCGTGGCCCGGCACCGCTGGGCACTCTGATCGACCGCGGGACCGCGGGACTTGCCTGGCCGTGACCTTGGAGGTCGCGGCCAGGCAAGTCCCGCGTGGGGCGGGATGCGCAGGCGAGACGCCCATGACCTCGTACCTTTGGTCCTCGATTCGTGCGATGCTGGAAGTACGCAGCGCGCTTGGACCTGTCCAGACCACGTGCTCTCCCGCCGCGCGCGACCTTCTATGAGGCGGCGAGACACATGACAGGCCCCCACCCCCGACCTGGCCATCGTCCTTCTTACGCCGCTCAGACGAGCGTCAGCGGATGACGGCCGCCGCCCTCTCGCAGCCGGCCGCTTCCGTCCACGAAGCGGCCTCCGCTGCCTCCCTGCCCACGGCGGACGTTCTGCGCGGGCTCGGCGTGACCGCCGAGCAAGGTCTGCCGGGCGAAGAGGTCGCCCGGCGACAGGCTGAGTACGGACCGAACGCAGTCGCCTCGCACAAGGCCCGCATGCTCTCAGTGCTCTGGCACCAGCTGCGCTCACCGCTGCTCGGGCTGCTGATAGCCGCCGCCGCCGTGTCCTTCCTGGTCGGCGAGCGCAGCGACGCCGTCATCATCGGCGTGATCGTCGCCGTGTCGGTCGGCCTCGGCTTCGTCAACGAGTACCGGGCCGAGAAGGCCGCCGAGGCGCTGCACTCCCAGATCCACCACACCACAGTGGTCGTCCGCGACGGCCGGCCGGGCACGGTGGACGTCACGGCGCTCGTACCCGGTGATCTGGTCGAGCTGAAGCTCGGCGACATCGTCCCGGCCGATCTGCGGCTGCTGGCCGTCACCGGCCTGGAGTGCGACGAGTCGGTCCTGACCGGTGAATCGCTGCCCACCGACAAGCACACCGACCCGGTTCCCGCGGGCACCACGTTGGCGGAGCTGTCAGGATGCGCGCTGATGGGCACCGTGGTCCACGCCGGGAGCGCCACCGGGCTCGTGGTGGCCACCGGGCCGCGCACCGAGTTCGGCAAGATCGCCGCGGGCCTGGACACGCACCCCCTGGACACCGAGTTCCAGGTCGGACTTCGGAAGTTCTCGATGCTGCTGGTCTACGTCGCGGGCGCGCTGACCACGACGATCTTCGTGATGAACGTGGTCCTGCACAAACCGATCATCGACGCGCTGCTGTTCTCCCTGGCCATCGCGGTCGGCATCACCCCGCAACTGCTGCCCGCGGTCGTCTCCACCTCCCTGGCCGCCGGATCGCGGCGGATGAGCCGCCGCAAGGTGCTGGTCAAGCGCCTGGTGTGCATCGAGGACCTCGGCGACGTCGACGTCCTGTTCACCGACAAGACCGGCACCCTCACCGCGGGGAGGATCGACTACGAGCACGCCGTTTCCGCGGACCCCGGCGACGACGGAGCAGCAGGCCAAGAGGCCGTGCTCCGCTGGGGGCTGTTGTGCACGGAGAACTCGGGGGCCGACGGACTCGCCGTGGGCGGGAATCCACTCGACCAGGCCCTTTGGCAGTCTCCGGCCGCACAGACTCTGCACCCCGCGCTGGCCGACTACGCGCGCCTGGCGACGCTGCCTTTCGACCACGAGCGCCGGATGGCCTCGACCCTGGTCCGGGACGGCGCGGGACAGAGGACCATCGTGACCAAGGGAGCACCGGAGAGTGTCCTGGACCGGTGCGTCGACGTCCCGGAGGCGGCGCGCAAGGCCCTGGACGCGGAGTTCGCCGCCGGGAACCGGGTCGTCGCGGTGGCCACCCGGCCCGTCAGCGGAATGAGCCAGGTGACACCCGATGACGAACGAGGGCTGATCCTCGTCGGGTTCCTCGTCTTCCTGGACCCGCCCAAACAGGACGCGGCCCAGGCCCTGCGCCGGCTGGCCGACCTCGGCATCACGGTGAAGGTCGTCACCGGCGACAACGCGGCCGTCGCCCTGAAGGTCTGCCACGACCTGGGACTGGGCCGCGGCGACGCGCTGACCGGAACCGACCTCGACAAGCTCGACGACACCCGGCTCGCCGCGGCGATCGCGACGACCACCGTGTTCGCCCGCGTCAGTCCCGAGGACAAGGCCCGGATCGTGCGCGTCCAACGGCTGACCGGCGGCGGAGTCGCGTTCCTCGGCGACGGCGTCAACGACGCGCTCGCCCTGCACGCCGCCGACGTCGGCATCTCCGTCGACTCGGCGACCGACGTCGCCAAGGACGCCGCCGACGTGATCCTGCTGGAGAAGGACCTCGACGTGCTCGCCGACGGCGTCGCCGAGGGCCGGCGGATCTTCGCCAACACCATCAAGTACGTGCTGATGGGTACCTCCAGCAACTTCGGGAACATGGCCTCGGCCGCGGGCGCGTCGCTGTTCCTGTCCTTCCTGCCGATGCTGCCGTCGCAGATCCTGCTCAACAACCTGCTGTACGACACCAGCCAGCTGGCCATCCCCACCGACAACGTCGACGAGGAGCAACTCCGCAAGCCCTCGCACTGGGACATCGGCTTCATCCGCCGCTTCATGATCTACTTCGGGCCGCTCAGCTCCGTCTTCGACTTCATCACCTTCGGCGTCATGCTCTGGGTCTTCCACTCCGGCCCGGCCCAGTTCCGCTCCGGCTGGTTCGTCGAGTCGCTGGCCACCCAGACCCTGGTGATCTTCGCGATCCGCACCCGGCGCATCCCCTTCTTCCGCAGCCACCCCAGCCTCCCGCTAACCCTCGCGGCACTGACCGTGGTCGCCATCGGCGCGGTCCTGCCCGCCACCCCGCTGGCCCACACACTCGGCTTCCAACCGCTGCCGGCCGCGTACTTCGCAGCTCTGGCCGGCATGGTCATCGGGTACCTGGTCCTGATCGAGATCGGCAAGAAGATCTTCTACCGCGCCGCGGCCACCACAGCGCCCAGGACGCACGCCGACAAATCGCGTCGCAACCTTCGCCACCTGCGACGCCGCGCCGCGCGGTTCAGCACCGCCGAACGCTGACCTCGCAGACGTGACAGCGGGGTACCAGCGCGGCGGCACAGCGAAGCGCCCCGCGCCTGATAGGCGCGGGGCGGTTCGCTGTCGGCCTGCCGTCGCACGAATCACCAGGATCCCCGCGACAGATGCCCAGTCCCACTTGCCTACTTGGCAGCTGTGACCTTGATCTTGTGGCTGGCGGCCTTCACCGGCTTGTCCAGAGGAACCCGGACGGTCAGGATGCCGTCGTCGTAGGTCGCGGTGACCTTCTCGGCCTTGGCACTGTCCGGGAGCCGCACGGAGCGGTTGTACGCGCCGTAGCGGAACTCCGAGTGCTGGCGGTCCTGCTGCTGCTCGTTGCGCTCGGCATGCATGGTGAGCATGCCGTCGGTCACGACGACCTCGAAGTCCTTCGCGGAGTCCAGGCCGGGCATCTCGCCCCGGACGACGTAGGCGTCGGTCTCGTAGTGGGTCTCGATGCGGATGCCGTACGGCGACTGCGGTCGGATGCCGAACAGCTGCTGCAGCGGATCGGTCAGGTCGCTCAGGTCCGGCATGGCCGGGAACTGTGCGCGGCGAGTGATCTCGCTCATGGGAACTCCTATCCAGAAGACGTATCCGCCTTCTGCTCACCCTCCACACAACACCGAGCACGGATATCAGAGCAGTGCCATAGGTCCTGGCATATCCGGGACCTATGCCTGCGCGGCGCCGTTCGCTGCTTGTAGTGCGCAATCAGTGCGCCTAGGATCAAATCAGATGCTTCACAGAAGGGCAGCCCCGCCGAGTCCCGGTCAGGCCCGGACCCCGTCGGTCCCGGTTCCGCCGTGCTGCCTGCCTCAATGGCAAGGTGGCTCACACATGACCTCCCGCGTTCGGGCCGAGAAATCATCGACGCCCAGTGCCATGGAAGCCGATGCAGATGTGGACGCCGAGCGGGAACGCATCGCCGGCGGCCTGAACGACGAAGTGATCCACTCCATTTTCGCGGCCAGCCTGCACCTGCACGGCGCGCTGGCCCTGGGGTCCAGCGACCAGGTCCACGATCGGGTACAGGCCTGTGATGGCCGGAAATTCGGCCACCGGGCTTGAGCATGACAGGTCGTCCCACGCGAATCGGCGGACAGCCACCAACCGGACCTCATACGCGGACGGCCTCGGCGGCGATCTGGAGCCGCACGTCACGGCCTGCCGAAAGGCTCCCGGTTTCCTGAACGAGGTCCTGCACGAGCCCGAACTCGCGGCGGCTGACCGCGGCGTGGGCCACGAAGCCGATCCGGACCTGACCGTCGGCCTCGGTCGCGCCGGTGAACCGGGTGGAGAGTTCCACCGGACATCTGATGGCCCGGACCCTCAGATCGCCCCTCACACCCCAGCGGGCATCGGGATACTCCACGATCTGGGTGCCGGCGAATGAGATGCGGGCGAATCTGTCGACGTCGAAGAATCTGGGAGAACGCAAATCCGTGTCGCGTTCGAGAACGTGTGTGTCGATGCTTCGAGCCGCTATCGACACCTCGACGGAGGAGTCGAGCACGTCCTCGGCGACGACGATCCGGCCGGACACCTCGGAGAATCGGCCACGTACGTGGCCGATGACCAAGTGTTGAGCGCTGAACTCGACGAAGGTGTGCGCCGGATCGAGGTCATAGGTGCCGGCTGCGGGCACCAGCCGGTGATTGACGACGCGCACGGTTCCGGACCCGGTCGCCGCGGTCACGACGCGGCCCACCGGGGGAACAACCTGGCCGCGTTCTCCCCCGCGACCGCGGACCGTTCCGACATTGTCAGGGTGTCATCGGCGTCGAGAGTATCGGTGAAGAACCCTGCGATGTCTTCGCGGGCGTAGGGGAAGTCCGTTCCGAACAGGATGCGGTCGGCTCCGGCGAACGACTTCAGGCTGGGTATCGCCGTACCCGATGACAACGCGGTGTCGAAGTAGAAGCGCTTGAACGCGGCCAGGACGTGGTCCGGATCGGGTGCCTCCGGGCGGAAGACCCGCGCCAGGCCGGCGAACCGCTCGGCGGCGTACGGGACGAAGCCCCCGGCGTGGGACAGGATGACCCGCACGTTCGGGTACCGGTCCAAGGTGCCGTTCAACACGAGCTGGACGGCGGTTCGCGTCGTCTCGAACGGGAAGTCGACCAGCGGGCCCGCCAGGCCGTCCACCCCGGGGAGGACAGGTTGGTGCGGAGTGGCACCGGGATGGATGAACACGACGGCCGCACGCCGGTCCAGTTCGGCCCACAGCGTCTGGAACACCGGGTCGCCCAGGTAGCGGCCCTCGTAGTCGGCCAGCAGCACGACGCCGTCGGCGTCCAGCGAATCCAGAGCGTGGTCGAGTTCGGCGAGGGCGCCGTCCAGGTCCGGCAGCGGCAGCGTTGCGAAGTTCCCGAAGCGGTCGGGCCGGTCGGCGACGACCTTCGCGGTGTATTCGTTGATCCGGCGGGCCATCGCGCGCCGGTCTTCGCCGTCCCATCCGGCCACGCCGGGGGTGCTGACCGAGAGGACCGCGGCGGTGATGGCGTGGGCGTCCATGAAGTCGATCGCCCGCCGCGCCGTCCAGTCAGGCGTCCTGCTTCCGGAGGGATCCCCGCCGTGTGCCGGCATGGCCTGTGCGTAGAACGGTGGAACGATGTGCTGATGGACGTCGATGCGGTTCATGCCGCCTCTCCTGTCAGGTGCGGGCCGTCGCCCTGTTGGTAGCCGCCGTACTCCGCGACCGGGGACCAGGAAGGACTGACCGGCGGCAGCGGTTCGGGTGCCCAGCGCTGGAAGGGCGCCGCGGCGTACACCACTTCGCCGCCGGTGACGGTGAGCACTGATTCGATGGCGGGAATCTGTTCGTCGGGCACGGCCCGCGGGTCCAGGTAGTCGTCGGTCAGAAGGGCGAAGTCGGCGAGCTGTCCCGGGGCGAGGAGGCCCTTGACGTTCTCCTCGCCGCTGAACCAGGCGCTGCCGGCGGTGTAGATCCGCAGCGCTTCCCATCGGGACAGGCGTCCGGCCGGTGCGGCGATCTGCGCACCACCGACCGTCTTCCCGGTGACCAGCCAGTACAGCGATATCCAGGGGTTGTAGCCGGCAACCCGCGTCGCGTCGGTCCCGCCGCCCAGGGGGATCCCGGCCTCCACGATCTGTCGCAGAGGTTGGACATGCTCTGCGGCCTGCGGGCCCTGGTGCTCCAGGAAGTACTCTCCGGCGAACGCCAGTCGGTCCTGGACCGCGATCCCCCCGCCCAGCGCCTTCATCCGCGCGATGTTGGAAGCGCCGATGGTCTCGGCGTGATCGATCGCCCAGCGCGCCGTGTATCCGGTCTCGGCGAAGACCCGCTCGAACACGTCGAGGATCCGCGTGATCGTCTCGTCGTAGGTGGCGTGCACGCGGATCGGCCACTGGCTGGCGGCGATGACCCGTGTCACCTCCTCCAGCTCTGCGAGCGCCGATTCCGGCAGCTCCGGCCGCGGGGCCCGGAAGTCCTCGAAGTCGCTGGCGGACCAGACCAGGATCTCCCCGGCGCCTCGCAGAACGAAGCCGTTGAGCCGGTCCCACGCCTGGTTCACAGCGCGTTGTTCCTCTGCCGCCCAATGCTCCCAGGAGGCCTTCTCAGTACCCGGGCTCTGGGCGAACAGGAAGTGCGAGACCCGCACGCCCAGACCTGGCCGACCGGCCAGGGTCGCGACCGCCGAGTAGTCGTCGGGGTAGGCGACGCCGCTCGCACCGGCGTCGACCACGCTGGTCAGTCCGAATCTGTTGAGTTCGCGCCAGAAGTAGCGGGTCGAGACCAGGCGTTCCTCCTTGGAGGTGTGGGCCGGCAGTTTCGCCAGCAATGCGTAGGCGGCCGGCGTACCGTCGGCGATGTAGCCGCCGTTCTCCGGCGCCTGACCGATCGCTTCGGCGCCGGCGTGGTTGAGGAGGACTCGGCTGTAGGCGAACAGAATGAACACCGGGGTGTTCGGCGCCGCCTCGTTCAGCTCCGCGATGGTGGGCATGCGGCGTTCGGCGAACTGGAACGGCGACCAGCCGCCGATCACTCGTACCCATTGCCCGTCCGGGGTCCGCTTCGCCTGCTCGGCGATCATCTCGAGTGCGCGTTTGAGGGTACGGACGCCGTCCCAGCGCAGTTCGAGGGTGTAGAAGAGCCCGCCGCGGATGGCGTGCAGGTGCGAGTCGTTCAGCCCGGGGATGAGGCGGCGGCCGCCGGCGTCGATGACGCGGGTGGTTCTCTGGCGGCCGCGCAGGACCTCCTCGTCGCCGCCGACCGCCACGACGTGCTCGCCGCTGACCGCGAGCGCGGTCAGCTGCGGACCGTCCTGACGCGTCGGCGCCAGCTTGGCGTGATGGACGATGAGATCGATTTCGGCGGTGTCCGATGTTCCGGGATGTGCGTCAGTCATTTGCCGGCCTCCTGTCTTCGGGTCTCTACAGGCGGACGAGTCCGCCGTCGGCCATGACGGTCTGACCGGTCACCCAGCCGCTGTCGTCACCGGCCAGGAACAGCACCGTTCCGACGATGTCCGCTGAACTCCCGGGCCGCTTGATGGCCTGGGCGCCGGAGAGTTCGGCGATGACAGCGGGGTCGATGTGCGCACGGCCGCCGGGAGTCAGGGATGCCGTGGGGCCGACCGCGTTGACGGTGATCCCGTGCTGGGCGACATCGTTGGCGAGCCCTCTGGTGAAGCCGATGACTCCCATTTTGCTCGACATATAGTGCGCGAGCCCGGGGGCGGGCAGGGCAATCGAATTAGATGTGATGTTGACGATCCTGCCCCAGCCGCCGGCCGTCATCAGCGGCAGCACCGCTTTGGCCATCAAGAACTGGGAGTCCAGATTAATCCGGTGCACTCGGCGCCATAACTCGTAGTCGACGTCGGCGAAAGCAGCGTTCGGATATATACCGGCGTTGTTGACGAGAATGTCGCAGCGCCCGAACTCCTCGCGCAGGACACCTTCCAGGAGCGTGGCCGTATCCGGTTCCGAGACATCCGCAATGATGCCGACGCCGCGTACGCCGGCTGCCTCGACTTTCTCCAGTGTCTCAGTCGCCTTCGATATGTCCACGGCGACGACATCCACGCCACGGCCGGCCAGGCCGATACTGACGGCCTGCCCGAAGCCCTGCGCCGCGCCGGTCACGACAGCGACTCTGCGATATGGGTTCATCCCTCATCCGTTCGTATCTTCCCAGGTCAATCCGGTCGTGGCGGGTCAGGCGCGGAGCCAGGGGTAGCGCTCGGTGTCCGCGCCGGCGTAGTCCGGATCGAGATAGGTGTGGAGCCGGTGAATCCTGAAGTCGCGAATCTCGAAGACGTCACACCAAGCTCCGGCAGAAGTCTGGCCGGCGCGCCATTCGACTCCGTCAGAAGTCACGCCACTGCTCGTTCCCTCCAAGACGACCAGATCGCCCTGCACAACGACGTTGAAGTAGGCGGAATCATGCTCGATCTTCCCGATCATCGCGCCGAGCTGTGGAAAGAATTCGGAGATCTCTTTCTTGCCTCGCATGATGCCGCGCTTGGGGAAGTAGTACGAGGCGTCTTCGTCAAAGAGCTCCAGCGCGTCCCCGCCGGTATCGAGCCGCAGAAGGAAGTCTTTCGCCACCGAAACCCGCTGCTCGTCGGTCATCGTCCCGCTGGTGATAGTCATCTTGCTACCTCTTTCATGGGCTCCTCCACACAATGCTGACGCCACCAGCATGCGGCCGGGCCGAACCGCTGTCAAGCATGAACGTCGAAGATTCGACGCTGACGTCTACGATCGTCGCGACACCGGGGAGGGGGGCTCGCTCGCTGCGGCGATGGACATCGTCGCCGGTCGCAGCCATGTTCCGGGAGAAGGCGTGTCGTCTACGTTGAAAATTTGACGTCTACGTTGACTTTCCGAACCGGCCAGTCCATCGTGGAAGGTAGATCGTCTCGGCGAACCGGCCCGGACCGGTGGACATCGCGGGGGGCGAAGAGGAATTGGGGAGATCGCCATGCTTGACAGCCCGTTCGCGTCTGCGCAGGAGTGGAACGGCAAGATCTACACAGGTGCCTGGGTCGAACCCGGGCTCGGAACCGCCGATGTCCTTGAGAAGGCCACCGGCAAGGTCCTCGCCCAGACGGGCATCGCCTCCGCCGAGGACGTGGCCCGCGCCGCGGCGTCCGCACACCACGCGCAGGCCCAGTGGGCGAAGGTTCCGGGGCCGATCCGCGGCGACATACTGCGGCGGTTCTCGGAGCTGCTGGCCGAGCACGCCGCCCCGGTCGTGGACCAGATGATCCGGGAGACCGGGACGATCCGGGCGAAGGCCGAGTGGGAGGTGCGGATGACCGTCCGCGAGATCCTGGAGGCCGCGGCTCTGGGCAGCGCACCGACCGGAATCCAGGCGGCGAGCGCGGAGGTCGGGCGGTTGAGCGTGGCCCGCCGGGTCCCCGTCGGGGTGGTCGGCATCATCACCCCCTGGAACTCGCCGCTGCTGCTGGCGGCCCGGGCCGTCGGGCCCGCGCTGGCGATGGGCAACGCCGTCTTGCTGAAGCCGGACGTGCAGTCTCCGGTGGCCGGCGGCGTCCTGTACGCCCGGCTGTTCCAGGAGGCCGGGCTGCCCGCCGGGCTGCTGCACGTGTTGCCCGGCGCGATCGAGACCGGGCAGGCCCTGGTCAAGGACCCGGCCGTGGACATGGTCAGCTTCACCGGGTCGACGCGGGCCGGTCGCGAGGTCGGCGCCGTGGCCGGCAGCCTGCTCAAGCGGGTGTCGCTGGAGTTGGGCGGCAACAACCCCTACGTCGTGCTCGACGACGCCGACATCGAGCGGGCGGTGAGCGCCGGAGCGTTCGGCTCCTACTTCCACCAGGGGCAGATCTGCCTCACGGCGGGTCGGCACCTGGTCCACGAGCGGATCGCCGAGACCTACACGGACGCCCTGGTCCGCCACGTCGAGAAGCTCACCGTCGGCGACCCCTACACCAGCGACGTACAACTCGGACCGATGGTCAACGAGCGGCAGGCCGAACGCGCCGAGAAGATCCTCACCGACTCGCTGGCCAAGGGGGCGAAGCTGCTGGCCGGCGGGTCCCGCGACGGCCTGTTCTTCGAGCCGACCGTGCTGGGCGCAGTCCGCCCCGGCATGGCGGCGTTCGACGAGGAGATCTTCGGCCCGATCGCGCCGATCACCACCTTCAGCACCGACGAGGAGGCGATCGCCCTCGCCAACCAGACCGGCTACGGCCTGGTGGCGGCGGTCGTGGGCAAGGATCTGGCGCGCGCCCAGCGGGTCGCCGACGGGATCCACGCCGGGATCGTCCACATCAACGACCAGACCCTCATCCACGAGGTGTACGGCCCGATCGGCGGCACCGGGGACTCCGGCAACGGGTTCAACCACAGCACTCTGACCAATGCCGACCAGTTCTCCGAATGGCAGTGGGTCACCACCCGCACCGAGGTCCCCGAGTACCCCTTCTGAGCGGCCCCGGCCCGCGCCCGACGCGCCGGTCACGGTATCGGTCTCCGGTCCGGTACCGTGACCGGCGACCGGCGACCGGTCTTCCTATGGGCCGCACGACTCCCGGGTCGTCGACGGACTACTGCGCCGCGATGGTCCCGCCGCCGGCGAGTTCTCCATTGTTGTATCCCTTCGATATGTGGAATGCCGCCAGGCCTGGATCCGGCACTGAGCCGGGCGTCTCAGGCCTGGTCCTCGGTGGTATCGGCGGGGGCGCCGGCCGCCTGGAAGCCGGTCAGCCTCCAGGCGCTGCCCTCTCGACGCCAGACCGCGAGATAGACCGCTCTGACGCGGCGATCGATGCCCTCGACCCTGACCTGAAGATCGAGCAGACCGGCGGCCTGCACGGCATCCTCCCCAAGCCGGACAGCCGACCGCACCCGGGGCCGAACCGACCGGAAGTCGAATACTCCCCTTTGGACCTTGTCCAGGAACGAACTCTTATCGTCGACCAGCCCCGTCGAGTGGGCGTAGTACAGCTGCTCTGACAACTGCCCGGCCAGGCCCGCCATGTCCTTGGAGACCAGCAGCGCGGCTCGTTGTCCCTCTAGATCCGACACGAAACCGAGCAGCGCTGTGTCGTCCGTCATGAGGCCTCCTTCACCTTCAGTGATCGCTCGATGATGTCCAGGCTCAGACGCAGCGAATCGAAAGCAGCACCAGCGTCCGGCCAGGCCTCCGGCGTCCGGCCGCGCCCGCGCAGCATGTCGACCGCGGCCTGGGAGACCTGGTTCGCGATCTCCTCGGCGCCGCGTTCCTTTCCGGCCGTGAACCACCAGGCGACCCAGTTGCACATGCCCACGACGGTCAGGGCGGCGATGCGCACGTCGTCGGTCTGAAAGACGCCGGCGCCGATGCCCTCCTCGATGACCGCGGAGAGCTCGGTGAGCACGGTTTTCCGCGCTCGAAGGTGCTGAGCCCGCACGGAATCGGGGAGCGTGGAGTCGGACTGGTTGATCAGGCGGAACGGATCGGGATGCTCGGCGCGATGTCTGACCAGCTCCGCGACGAAGATACGGAGCTTGTCCTCGGGGGTGTGCGCGGTGTTGCGCATCGCGGCCACGGCCTCGTCGAGGGAACGGCTCAGCTCGTCCATCAGCATGACTAGGAGTTGCTCCTTGCTGGCGATGTAGTGGTAGAGCGCCGAGCGCGAGATGCCGACCGCCGCCGCGATGTCGTTCAGGGTCGTCTTCTCGTAGCCCTGGGCGCCGAAGAGCTCTGTCGCTCTGGCGAGAATCTCGCGGGTGAGGAGGGCACGTTGTGAAGCACTGCGGCCAGGAGCGAGCGGCTGGCTACCCATGCTCGTCAGTCGACGGAGAAGTACGGCGGCGGATGGTGCGGTACCGGATCATCCCGCCGCCAAAGGGAAGCGTTCGCTCATCCAACTGCCGATGACGTCCGCGGCCAGGCTGCTTCCGGACGGCTCACCGGGTGCGATGGGCCCGCCGAAGTGCAGACCCCGCACCTGTCGGTGCACGGTGTCGGCCGCCCCGAAGCTCGCCATCATGGCCAGGGCGTCCTGCGGGAAGCCGGCCTGGTCGCCGCTGAGCTCGACAAGCAGTGTGGGTACCGTGACACCGGGGGCGCAGCGTAAGAAGTCTGCGTTGGTAGATGAAGCAGACCATGTGGACAACCAGGCTTGCGGAGTGGACAGCCGTCCGAAGCCGACAAGGCCGTAGTTGGTGAGGTCGGGCCGGCGCCCGAACAACGACCCGTACGGCCGTTCGTTCGGATCCAGCGACAGGTCGACGCTGCGCAGGTCTGCGTCGGTGCGGTACACCGTCACAATCCGCGGCGCCAGTACCCGCCTTCGATCCCCATCACTGCCGGTTCGCTTGAACCGGATACGCGCGGCGTCGGTCTCGGCCACCATCTCGCGGGCTTGAGCATCGATGCGATCAATCCGCGCACGCTGTGCGGCGCGGTAACGCCTGACGAACTCGGGCTCATAGGCGGAACTGACCGGGGCGTCAGCGAAGCCGTTGGCGGGAGAGTACGGGTCCAGCTCAGGGTCGACAGACAGCGGATCCCTCTCGTCGCGGACCGAAGGGTCGATGAGACGCTCCAGGAGTCGCCCCTGGCCCACGTGCGGTGCCACGAACACGGCGGCGTCGGGGACGGGCAACTCGGCGCCGGCCAGATCGACGGGCCGACCCGCTGGACTCCGGGTGATACGGCCCGCCGGGGCAAGGCCGGCCTGCTGATGGTAGAGAGCGGCGAGTGTTCCGCCTCCGGAGTGCCCCAGCGTGACCACGTGGGCGAAGCCTCGCTCCCGGAGGAACACCTGGCCCGCGGCCATGTCGAGCACTGCCTGCTCGTGAAGGAGGTTGAGGTCGTTGTTGACCGAGCGGGTCCCCTGGGTCCACACCGCGGTCCCCCGCGCCAGGAGTTCAGACACCAGCACGTGGTGAGTGAAGTCCTGGCGCGGGTGGATGAGGGTGACCACGGTGCGCGCACCAGGCGGTGTGCGCAGCACTCCGGTGACCTTCGCCCCGTCGGAGGTGCTGAGTTCGTGCAGCGTGGAAACAGTCGACTCCGGGATCTCTCGCGCGTCTATGTAGCGACCCGCTCCCAAGCGGACGGAAGAACTCATCGGTCCTCCACCCGCAGTGCGTCCTTGTCATGCTGGGTGACGCGGGAGTCGATGAGCCCTGCGATGGCGCTGTACCACACCGCGTGGCGGCATCCTGTAGCACGGCGGTCGATCACGATCGCGGTAGGCGAGGCGATCCGGAAGTACGGGCCGATCCGGTCCACGGCGACAGCCGGGTCCTGGGCGGCGACCTGGGGAATCGTGACGTTCTCCGGGACGTCGAGGACGAACAGGGTACTCATGGCCGGGTCATCTCCTTCGCGCCGCCGGCCCGTTCCTGCTCCTGCTCCCATCCCGTGGCACGCTGCACGATCAGTTCGGCCTTGCGGGCGAGGAGCTTGTCCATGCTGGGCTCGGGTCCGGACGCCACATCGACCAGCGCCTCCACGGTCAGCGCGGCGTCGAGGTCTTCTTGCGGGGTGACAGGCCGCAGTGAGCGAGTGATCTCGACCAGGTAGCCGTTGGGATCGTGGGTGTAGACGGACTCGATCGTCTCGTGCATGACCTGCATCTCCACCGGCCAGTGGGACTCGTCGAGCCGCCGGCGGTACTCCAGGAGATCCTGCTCGTCGTCGACGTGGATCGCCAGATGGCGGGAGTTGATGAAGAACTGGGGCACGTCGTCGGTGAACGTGGCGTAGGCGTCGCCGGTGCCGCCGGCACCGCCGGGGGGCTGGAAGCCGAAATAGTAGAAGAAGGCGATGCGGTCCCCGTTACCGATGTCGAAGAAGAAGTGGATGAAGTCCGGATGCCGCTCCGGGCCCCAGCCCGCGGCGCAGATCGAGTGGACGACAGGGAATTTCAGGACATCGCGGTAGAAGCGCACGGTCCCCACGGGGTCGAAGGTGGGGAAGGCCGCGTGATCGACGCCTTTGACCCGGTGCTCGGGCTTGCTCATGGCGGACCTCCTAGGGTCGCTGGGATTCGGGAGCCTCACGTGCTCGACCGGGCGTCCGCCCGGAGCAGGCTCCCGGCCCCGGGGATGTCGACGCGCAGCCCGAGCTTGCGGAGCAGGGTGTACGCGCCTGTGGTCGCGGCGGAGACCACAGGGATCTCGAACTCGTCTTCCGCGGGCTGGACGAGGTCGAGCGAGGGCATCTGCACGCATGCCGAGATGACCAGTGCATCGACCCCCTCCAGATCGAGGTCGCGGGCGGCCTTCATCACCAGGTCTGCCGGGATGCGGCCGACCCGCAGGTTGTCGTCGACCTCCAGGGCGCGCCAATCCGTGACCTCGAAGCCTTCCGCTTCCAGATAGTCCACGACCTGCTGAGCCAGAGGTCGCATATAAGGGGTGACCAATGCGATCCGCTGCGCCTTGAGCGCCCGCAGTCCTTCGCACAAGGCGCCGGCGCTGGAGAGCACCGCGGCGTCGGAGCCGCCGGCGGCCAGTTGCTCCGCCACCGCCGACTCGACGCGCCGGTGCTCGCCGGGACCGCCGGCCGTCAGCGCGACCAGGCAGGCGTAGAGCACAGCGTCGACTCCGGCGTCGCCGAGTTCGAGGATGCAGCGCTCACGCTGGGCGTTCATGGCCCTTAGCTGTTCGGGCGACACGGTGTGCATCCGCATCCGACTGGCGTGGAAGGAGAAGCTCGCCTCCGGGTGGCGACGCAGGATCCGCGGCATCTCCGTCTCGACCGTCACGTTAGAGCTCGGCACAACGAGTCCGACCTTGATCGGTCCAGGCATCTACCGCTCCCATCGATTGACTTTCATGACTATTTTTCGACACACACGTCAGGAAGTCAAGCGCGAGGTCGCCCGAAGTCGATGCGGCAGTTCGCGAAGAACCCGAAGATCTGGCACGTCAGAGGGCATGACAAGGAGCCCGGCTTTGAACCGGGCCGCCTTGGATCAGGCAGAGGTGAAGCTCCGTCGGCGGCACGCCGAGCGCCCGACGCGCATAGCGCAGCGCCCGCCCGCATCGGCACGCTGAGCGCAGCGCTGGAGAACTTGTCCGGTCAGCACCGGAGATGAAACGAGCCCACGAAGGGGCCTCAGGCGCCGTCCGTCGGCAGCAGCCGCTCCAAAGCGTCCAGACTCGAACGGGCCGTGGCCAAAGCGGCCTTGGCCGAGTCCGCCGGGGCCCGGGTCGCGTCGTCAGCGGCCATCATGTCGATCGCGGACTGGCTGATCTGCCGGGCCACAGCGTCGATGTCGTAATCCGGGCCCGAGTGGTACCACCATGCGACCCAGTTACACATCCCGAGCACGCTGAAGGCCGCGACATTGGGGTCGAGCGGCTTGAACTCTCCCCTGTCGATACCCTCTTCGATCACGGCCGAGAGCGCGCTGAGCACGTCGCGGCGCGCCTGGCGATGCTTGGAGCGCATCGGCTCGGGCAGCGCCGACTCCGTCTGGTCGTGAACGCGGAACTGTTGAGGCGATTCCGCCCGCTGCCTGACCAGCATGTCGGTCAGCTCGCGCAGCTTGCCCTCGGGAGTGAGGTCCTCCCGGGCTCTGAGGGCGGCCAACGTGTCGGCGAGGGCTACGCTCATCTGCTCCACCAGCATGGCGAGCAGTTCTTCCTTGCTGGTCACGTAGTGGTAGAGCGCCGTGCGGGAGACCCCCACCGCGGCGGCGATGTCCTGAAGGGTAGTGGTCTCGTAGCCCTTCTCCGCGAACAGCAGCGTCGCCTTCTCCAGGACGTCGCGCGTCACCAAGCTGCGCCGCGCGGTGCTGCGGCGCCCGGTGTCCTGCCCTGTCGGGGCCGACTCCTTGGCCGTCGTGGCGGTGCTCTTCGCGGGCGACTTCGCTGCCATGCCTGGATGATAGCCGCATCCGGCCCGAGATGTCGATAACTCCACTCCCGTGACGAATCCGGCCGGAGCCAGGCCGCTTGTGACTTTGGCGTCGAATATTCGACGCCAGCGGTAGACCGGGTGATCGGGCGGCGCTAGATTGTGGACCATGGACAGAACACCCCTGGACGACGACGTCGCTGCGGCCGGGCTCGTCCCCTACCCGGCCGCGTTCGCCGCCCGCTACCGGGCAGCGGGACTGTGGTCCGGTCAGACTCTGCCGGCAGAACTGGTGGCCGCCGCGGAAACCCACGCGGAGCAGACAGCCCTCATCACCCCGGAGGGGAGCTGGACCTACCGTCGGCTCCTCGATGCGGCCCGGCAGTTCGCCGCCGGCCTGCCTGAGAAGACGAGCCTGCGACCCGGCGACGCCGTGATGTTCCAGATGGGCAACGTGGCGGAGACCGTCGTCGCCTACCTGGGCTGCCTGCTCGCCGGAATGCGTCCGGTCTGCACCCTCCCGCAGCACGGGGTACGCGAAATCAGCGTCCTGGCTCGGCACGTAGGCGCACGCGGCCTCATCCTGCAGGCCGACTTCGGGCGCGGCCATCTGCCCGACAATGCCCGCTCTCTGCTCGCCGACGGGATCGTCGAGGACGTCGTGGTGGCCCGGGGGGCGGCGTTCGCATCAGCCGTGGGCTACGACGAGGTGTTCGCCCGCGGAGCCGGCGCCGCCCCGCAGGCCCTGCCGTACCACCGATGCGGCCCGCAGCAGGTCGCGGTCTTCCAGCTGTCCGGGGGCACGACAGGCCTGCCGAAGGTCGCACCGCGCTTGCACGTGGAGTACGCGTACAACTCCCGGGCGTGGGCCGGGAAACTGGACTGGAACCCCGGCACCGTGGTGCTCTACCCCTTGCCGATCATGCACAACGCAGGGGTTTCCCTCGCTCTCCAGCCCGCCCTGCTCAGCGGTGCGACCCTGGTGCTGGCACCTTCAGCGGACAGCGGCACCCTGCTGGAGCTGATCGAGGCCACCCGCCCCCAGGTCATGCCGCTCGTCCCCCCGGCGGTGGCGATCCGGCTGCTGGAGGATCCGCGGAGCAAGGACGCGGATCTGTCCTGCCTGAAGGACTTCATCATCGGCGGACAGAAGCTGGCCCCGGAAATCGCCGAACGGCTGCGCGACGAGCTGGGCATATCCGTACGGCAGAAATTCGGCATGGCCGAGGGCATGTTCCTGCTCACGCCCGCCGAGGCGAGCGAGCAGGTCCGCCACCACACCGTCGGAGAACCCCTCTCCCCCGCAGACGAGATCCGCATCCTGATTCCCGGCGCGGAAGACGAGGTTCCAGACGGTGACGTGGGCGAGTTGTGCGTGCGCGGCCCCTATACGATCCGCGGCTACTACCGTGCCCCGCAGCACAACCTGCACGCATTCACCGCCGACGGCTTCTACCGCACCGGAGACCTCGCCCGACGTCACGTCATCGACGGCCTCACCTGCTACTCCATCGAGGGCCGGATCAAGGACGTGATCAACCGGGGGGTCGAGAAGATCCACGCCGACGAGGTCGAGGACTTGATGATGCGGCACCCCGCCGTCTCCAACGCGGCGCTGGTGGCCATGCCCGATCCGGTCCTCGGCGAGCGTGGATGCGCCTACGTCGTCCTCGAACCCGGAAGCCAGCCGTTGACGGTGCGGACGCTGGGCGCCTTCCTCCTCGATCAGGGACTGGCCAAGTACAAACTGCCTGAGCGCGTCGAGTTGACGGCCGACCTTCCGTTGACCAATGTCGGCAAGGTCTCCAAGAAGGCCCTGCGCGAGGACATCGAAAGCAAACTACTGCGCGATGTGCCCCCGCCGCGGTCATGACCGCGGCGGGGGCACGGGCGGCTTGCCGGCCGCGGGGAGAACGCGCGTCTCCCCCCGCGGCCGGCTTCGGGCTCAACCGCCGTACACCCGCTGGAAGATGTACTCAGCCGTCATGATGGCCGTCAGGTTGGTGGCGGTGGACGGGACATCGGGGAAGATGGAGGCGTCGACGACGCGGAGGTTCCGGACGCCGCGAACCGCTCCGACACTGTCGACCACGGCCCACTCGTCATCGTCGCCGCCCATGGGCACCGTCGACGTGGGGTGCTCGTAGGACGCGAGGTTGTCGAGGATGGCACGCTCAAGTGCCGCGTCGTCGCCGACAGCTTCCCCGGGGAACATCTCGAACTCGGCGACCTCCTGGAAAAGCGGGCTGGCGCCGATACGCCGGCTCAGCTTGACCGCCTCCACCATCCGGCGAAGGTCACGAGGCTCGGTGAGGAAGTTGTAGTCGATCTCCGGTGCCTCCTTCGGGTCACGGCTGCGCAGGCGGAAACTGCCGAACGCGTCGGGGCGGACTATGGAGACCGCCAGCACGATGGCACCGTTGGTCGGGCTGTAGCTCGGGTCGATCAGGTGGGTGGCTGAGATGTGGATGTCGAGCTCGCCGGGGTCCGCTTCGCTGGACGCGGTCCACACCAGCGCCCCGCCGGCCGGATCCATGGCGAGCTTGCCCGGGCGCAGCGCATACACGTTGAAGTAGAACGGCTGATTCTGCAGGCGCCTGCCGACAGGGAGGTCGGCGACCACGGGGATACCCAGAGTGCGCAGGTCGTCGGCGGGCCCGATGCCAGAGCGGATCAGAATGGCCGGGCTGCCATAGGTACCAGCGGAGAGGACCACCTCGCCGGCGTTGTAGACCTTGCCCTCGGTGGTGACCACGCCGGTGGCCGCACCGTTCTCGGTCAGAACCCGGTCGATCTCGGTGTTCCCCAGGATGGTCAGGTTGGGACGGCGGCGGACCGCGTCGTTCAGGTAGGCCATGCCGGTGTTCTGACGCACGCCGCGGATCACATTGAGCTGATAGGCGGTCACGCCGTTCTGATCGGTGCCGTTGACGTCGGCCAAGCGCTTGAAGCCCTCGGCCGCGGAGGCGTCGATGAAGGCCTGCAGTGACGGCGTGAGCTCTTCGTACCGCATCTGGTGGATGGGCAACGGGCCGGAGCGGCCGCGGTATCGGTCCTCACCGGTGTCGACGGTCTCCAGCTTCTTGTAGGCCTCCAGGACCTCGGCATCCGTCCAGCCGGTCAAGCCGTGCCCGCGCCAACGGGCGAAGTCGGTGGCGCGCGCCCGCAGAGCGACGCCGGCGTTGACTCCCGAACTGCCGCCGAGAACCTTCCCGCGCGGAGCCGCGATCCGCTTGTCGCCCTGTCCGGTGGCGGCGGTGTAGCCCCAGTCGTGGTCCTGGTCACCGCCGACTCGGGCGCCGTTGGTGATGACGTCGGGGTACTCGTCGGGCGCGTAGCGGCGGCCGGCTTCCAGCAGCAGGACCTTCCGGTGCCCGTTCTCGGTCAGCCGGGTGGCCAGGGCAGCGCCGGCCGAGCCGCCGCCGACCACGATGACGTCGAAGTTCTGATCGCTCACAGCATTCACTCCTAGCCGATGGGCCGCGCGAGTCCGCGGCTCGGGGTCGTCCTTGCCCGCCCACTGTACGTCTCTCGCGTCGAATCTTCAACACTGATGTCACATCTCAGGCGTTACCCCAGCTCAAACCCCTCAAGGCCAGCCGTCCTCGGCGGTTCCGGAAGCCATATCCCCGTCTTGACCGGTTGCGAATTGACGCTGGCGTCGATAGATTGACGCCCATGATGAACAACGCTTCCACTGACACTCCGCGGACCTACGTCGTCACCGGTTCGGCCTCGGGAATCGGCCAAGCCACGGCCCAGCTGCTGAAAGAGCGGGGACACCGGGTCATCGGAGCCGATCTGCACGATGCCGAGGTGATCGCCGACCTGTCGACCGCCGACGGGCGGGCATCGCTGATCGAAGGGGTGACCGAGGCCAGCGGCGGCAGAGTCGACGCGGTCCTGGCCGTGGCCGGCGTCGACATCGCCGGGCCGGCGACCGCCGCCATCAACTACTACGGCGCCATTTCCACCATGACGGGCCTGCGCCCGCTGCTGCTGAACTCCCCGGCGCCGCGGGTTGTCGCGGTCTCGTCCATCACCTCAGTCCACCCCTACGACGAGGAACTGCTGGACCTCCTGCTCGACGGCGAGGAAGCGGCAGCCCTGCGCCGGGCAGCCGTCGCCGGCCCGGTGTACGCCACGACCAAGCGCGCCCTGTCGCGCTGGATACGACGGCACGCGATCACTCCCGATTGGGCCGGTGCGGGCATTCCACTGAACGCGGTCGCCCCGGGACTGGTGCGCACCGAACTGCTGAAGCGGCTGTTCGACGACCCCGGGACCCGGCAACGGATCGAGGCGGGCAGCCCCATGCCGCTCGGCGGGCCCTATGAGCCCGTGGCCGCCGCGGAACTGCTCGCCTGGCTCGCCGGCGAACAGAACGGACACATGACCGGCCAGACGATCTTCCTCGACGGGGGCGCGGACGTCGCCTTGCGCGGCGACTCCACCTGGTGATCGGCGCCTAAGGCAGGCGCGCTCCACCCGCAGCGGCGGGAGCCGCGGTGACGGTCAGGCGAGGCGATCGCCTGACCGTCACCGCGGGTCAGCACTATCGCCGTGCCGCGGGTCAGTGCCATCAACGTCAGTGCCATCAACGTCAGTACCATCACCTGGCGCCTCGACCAGCACGTCGATCTGACCGACGGCCCATTGCGCCCATTCGCGCTGCATGGTCGTGAACCTCAGGCCCCACTCCAGGGCGAGACGGCCGTAGCCGGAGAGCGATTCCTTGTCCTGAGCCAGCTCCTGCTCGAGTCCGCGCAACTGCTCATGATACTCGGCGGAGTCGACCACCTGCTGCCGCAGGTAATCCCGCGCCTGCTCCGGGGTCAGCAGGCCCAGGAAGAACACCCGCAGAAGCATGTCGTTGCGCCTGCGGGAGGTGGGGGCGACCTCGGTCATCCAGTGCCGGAACTCAGCCTGGCCGGCTTCCGTGACGGCGTAGGCCTTGCGCCCGCGACCGCCCTCGGCGGTGACCGTCACCAGCTCGGCGTCCGCGAGCTTGCCCAGCTCGGTGTAGAGCTGGCTCTGCGTCGCCGGCCAAACGTAGTTCAAGGACCCGTCGAAGATCTGGAGCAGGTCGTAGCCGCTCGCCCCGCCTCGCAGTGCGAGCAGCCCGAGGGCCGCGTGTTTCAGGCTCATGCCAGGCATCCTAACCTCAACGTTCCACAGTTGACAGGTCACAGCTGTCACTCTAACTTGCTCATGTCAACAGTGACATGTCAGTTATGGAATGAGAGGGATGTGGACACACCGCCGCTCTACCTACAGGGACACGTTGCCCCCGTGGCCCGCGAGATCGAAGGCCGCGACCTGGCGGTCAGGGGCGCTCTCCCGCCCGAACTGGACGGCCGCTACTTCCGCAACGGCCCCAACCCCCGCCCCGGCGAGGATCCCGGGCACTGGTTCACCGGGCCCGGGATGCTGCACGGCATCCGCCTGGAAGGCGGCCGCGCTCGCTGGTATCGCAACCGCTGGATCCGCACCGCGGCATTCGACGGAGCGCCGCGCTACAAGCCGGACGGCTCCCCCGACCCGGCCGTATCACCGGCCAACACCAGCGTCATCCGGCACGGCGGGCGCATCCTGGCCCTGGTGGAGACCGGGCTGCCCTACGAGGTCTCCCCCGAGCTGGACACACTGGGCCCTTTCGACTTCGGCGGGCGACTCACCACGGCGATGACCGCCCACCCCAAACAGGACCCCGCCACCGGCGACCTTCACTTCTTCGGCTACGGCGCCGTTCCGCCCTATCTCACCTACCACCGCGCGACCGCCGACGGCCGCCTGGTGGAGAGCCGCGAAGTGCGGGTCCCCGGGCCGACGATGATGCACGACTTCGCCATCACCGAACATCACGTCATCTGGCTCGACCTCCCCGTCGTCTTCGACCCGCACCTGCTCGGCCGCACGATCCCCTACCGCTGGGACGACGCCTACCGAGCCCGTCTCGGAGTCATGGAACAGCGCGGCGACGCGCCGGTGCGCTGGTATGAGGTCGAGCCCGGATACGTCTTCCACATCGGCAACGCCCGCGAGGATCCCGACGGCCGCATCAAGCTCGACGCCGTCCGCTACAACCGCGATGCGTTTGCCCGCACCTGGGGCTCCATCGGCGGTGTCGGCGACAGCAGTGGGCCGCGAATCAGCCCGAACGATCGCCCGACGCTGTACTGCTGGATCCTCGACCCGGCCACCGGCCGAGCCGTGGAGCAGCCGCTGGACGACCGCGCGATCGAATTCCCCACCCTGAACGACGCCCACGTGGGCCGCTCCAGCCGCTATCGCTACGCAGTCCGCGACGACGGGGTCGTCAAGTACGACCTGACCCTCGGCAGCGCCTCCAGGTATGACGCCGGCGAGGGGCAGGCCCCGGGTGAGGCGGTCTTCGTCCCCGCCGCCGACGACCGCGCGGAGGACGCCGGCTGGCTGCTCACCATCGTCTCCGACCGGGCCGGCCGCGGCTCGGAACTCCAGGTGCTGGACGCCGCCGATCTGCGCCTGACCGCGGCCGTCCCGCTCCCCCAACGCGTACCGGCCGGCTTCCACGGCGCTTGGCTGCCCCAGCCGTGATCCACCAGGCCGACGCGGCCGGCAGTGGATTCGGCTTCGCCCCGACAGATCCGGCACATCGAACCTCACCGAGAGGCAATAGATCATGAGCTACCTACGCGGCTTCGCCCCCTGGATCGTGTACGCCGCCGTCTCCAGCGCCAGCTGGCAGTGGGCTGCGATAGCGGGGCTCCTGCTCGGGGTCCGCGTCGTGGCACTGAGCCACCGCGCGGGTATGGCAGCAGACGCTCTCATTCTGGAGATCAGCACCATCGGCTACTTCGTCGTGCTGACGGGCGTCGCCTTCGCCACCCCGCACTCGGGCCTGCACAGCTACGACGGCGCGCTCTCCTTCGGCTGGCTGGCGCTCACCGCCTGGGCCACCATCGGCGTCGGGCGCCCGTTCACCCTTGGCATCGCCCGCCGCAACGCCCCGCCCCAGCTCTGGGACACCCCCCAGTTCCTCCGCGTGAACACCATCATCACCACGGTCTGGGCCGCGGCGTTCACCGTGACCGCCGCGGTGGTCGCGGTCTGCGAGGAAACGCACAGCCCGACCCTGGTGCGGATCGGTTGCCAGGTGGTCGGATTCCTCATCCCGGCAACGTTCACCCGCTGGTACCCCCGCGCGCTCCAAGCCCGCCAGGCCGCCGCCGCCCCAGCCCAGTCCTGAGTCGCGAACCGAGGCAAGGACGCCGGCCGACGACGATCTCCAAACCCGAGCGCGGTATTCCAGGAGGAATCAGATGGATCACTGGCACGGTCCGGTGGTCACCGATCGAGCGAGGACCCTTGCTGATCGGCTTGGCAGCGCACGGAAACGGACCTTCGTCGGCCGCGCGACTGAACGCGCCCTGTTCCGGTCCGCCCTGGAAGGCGGCGAGGACACCTTCTCAGTCCTCTACCTGCACGGGCCCGGCGGCATCGGCAAGACCACGTTGTTGCGGCGCCTGGGCGATGACGCGCGAGCCGCGGGGCGTCGCGTGGTGCAGGTCGATGGCCGGACTGTGGAGGCGACCCCGGCCGGGTTCTCGGCGGAGGCCGCGGACGCCATGTCCGTCGGCGGTGTCGTACTGCTCATCGACACCTTCGAACACTGCCAGGGACTGGAGCCGTGGCTGCGCACCCGGTTCCTCCCACAGCTGCCGTTCGACGCCGTCGTCGTGATCGCCGGCCGGCTGCCGCCGGACGCACGCTGGCGCGTCGACCCCGACTGGAACGACGCGCTCCGGGTCATCAGCATCGGCGGCCTGTCCCCGGACGAGGCCCGCGCTCTGGTGGCGACAAGGAATGTGGCCCCGGCGTTCCACAAGGGAATACTCGCCTCAGCCGGGGGCCATCCTCTCGCTTTGACCTTGGCGGCGGAGGCCGCGGCCGGGGAATACGAAGGATGGGGCACTGGGGCGTCCGACCGCGACATGGTCCGGGTCCTGTTGAGTCAGCTGGTCGGCGAGGTGCCATCGCATGGGCATCGGCGGGTACTTGAGGCCTGCGCGCTGGTGGAGACGACGACGCTGGAGATGCTCCGTGAGATCGCGGGATCGTCGGCGGAGGAGCTGTTCGACTGGCTGTACGGACTGCCGTTCACCGAGTCGGGCCGCAACGGCGTCTTCCCCCACGACGTCGTCCGCGACCCGCTCATCGCCGATCTGCGCTGGCGTGATCCCAGCGGGTTCGGCGCTCTGCTCCAGCGACTTCACACCTACCTGGTCGACCGGGTCCGTTCGGCGCCGGAGAACTCGGTCATGGAAGTCACCCGTTCACTGATCTATCTGTACCGCACCGGCAGCGGCGTCGCGGACTACGTCACCTGGACGGGCGGCGGAGGGGAATACGAGGACGTCTACCGGCCGGAGCACCGCGCGACGGTACTCCGCTTGGCGTGCGAGGCCGAAGGCCCCGAGTCCGCGCGCCTCGCAGAATTCTGGCTGGCGCGCCAGCCTGAGGGATTCCGTCTGTATCGCCGCGTCGAGACCGACGAGGTGATCGCGTTCATGGCCTGGCTGCGGCTCCACAGCCCGGACGGTGAGGAGATCGCGGCCGACCCCGTTGTCGCCGCGGCGTGGCAGCACGTCCAGACACACAGCCCCTCCCGGGCCGGCGAACACATCACCGTGTCCCGGTTCGCCGTCGACCCGGCCTCCGCCGGCCGCACGTCGCCCGCGGTGGATCTGATGGTGACCCGGTCCACCGCCGAGTGGCTGCGGGCCCGCCGCGTGTCGTGGTCGTTCATGACCGCCGTCGACGCCGAGTTCTGGCGGCCGCAGATGACCGCCGTCGAACACGAGCCGATAGCCCTCGACATCCGCGTCGGCCGCCAAAGGACGGCGCTGTTCGGCCACGATTGGCGAGTGCGGCCAGTCGACGATTGGCTCGACAGGCTTTCCGGCGAGCTGGTGTCCGGCGAGCTCGAACCCGCCCCGCCCGGGTCTCGGATTCTGCCGCGAGACACGTTCGACACAGCCGTCCGCTCCGCGCTGCGCGATCTGGCGGACATCACGGCCCTGCGTGGGAACCCCCTGTGCTCGACCCGGCTGGCCGAGGACGGACCGGCGCTGCGCACCCTGGTCACCGATGCCGTCGAGGCTTTGGCCGATCCTTACCCCAAACAGCACCGCGCCGTTCGGACGACTTATCTACAGCGGGTGCCGACCCAGGAGGCCGCGGCCGAACGGCTGCAACTCCCGTTCAGCACCTACCGCCGCCACCTCACCGCGGGGGTGACCGCGGTGTGCGAGCGACTCTGGGAAATCGAGTTGGACACGGAATGAGCGACGGCGCGCCACTGCGAGCATTCTGAGACTGAGCGCCGGATGAGCACCGATCGGACTGGCCGATGAGCACACCGGCGACGACGCTGGGACCGGAGCGACGAGCCTGACGCTCCGGTCGACCGCAGCTGGACTATTCATAGGAGTACGCAATGCCACTGGTTCTCGTTCACGGCGTCCCAGAAGCCGACACTATCTGGGAAGGACTGCGTAGCGAACTCGACCGCGACGACGTGATCACGTTGTCGCCTCCGGGATTCGGAGCTCCGGTCCCGGAGGGCTTTGGAGCGACGAGCGACGGCTATCTCGCCTGGCTGATCGATGCCCTGGAAGCGCTTGACGGACCTGTCGACCTTGTGGGGCACGACTGGGGCGGCGGGCACGTGCTGCGCGTGGCGGCGACCCGGCCCGATCTGATCCGTTCGTGGTGTATCGACATGGCCGGGATCACCGACCCCGCCTACGTGTGGCATGACCTCGCGCAGGCCTGGCAGACCCCGGGGGTCGGCGAGGCGGCGATCGCCGAGATGTTCGGAGCCCCGCTGGAGGCCCGAATCGAGAGCTGGGTGGGATTCGGCGCAGATGCCGAGACCGCCCGGAAACTGGCCCTGGCCGGCACTCCTGCGATGGGCGCGTGCATCCTGACCCTGTACCGCTCCTCTCTCCAGCCCAAGCTCACCGAATGGGGCATCGAGTTGGACACCGCCGAGCGCCGGCCAGGCCTGGTCATCAACGCCACCGAGGACGGGTACGTCGGCGGCCCTGACTCGGCACATCGCGCCGCCCTGCGATTCGGCGCCCAGGAGGCCCGCCTCGAAGGGCTTGGGCATTGGTGGATGCTGCAGAACCCCCGATTGGGTGCCGCAGCCCTGAACAAGTTCTATACGACTGTCGCATAGCTGCGCGGCAACGCCGCCGCAGCCTCTGGACAACAGCGAAGTTCCACCTGGATGATGCGAACTCGCTTCGGAGAGACCAGCGGCCTTCCGGGGACGCCGCCTCGGCGCCCCCGGAGACCCCGCTCCCGCCGGATGAGCACAGAGTGAGCAGGGATCGAGCGAAATCGGCCGCCAACTGGCCTGTTCGTTGATCGCCTCGTCGGCGCACAGTTCCCGCCATGGGAAAAACCAGACAGGCCGTCGTCCTCGGAGCCGGAATCGCCGGCCTCACAGCAGCCCGAGCCCTCTCGGACACCTTCGAGTCAGTAGTGATCATCGAGCGGGATCAGCTCCCTGCCGGGCCCGAGGACCGGCGCGGCATCCCTCAAGGGCGACACGTACACGGGCTGCTGGCGCGCGGCCTCAGGGCCCTGGAGGATCTCTTCCCAGGCTTCGAGGACGATCTCGTCGCGGCGGGAGGCATCCGCGGCGACATCCAGTCGGGAATCCACTGGCACATCGACGGACATCTCCTGCGGCCGGACCCCTCCGGGCTGATCGGGGTCGCCGCCAGCCGGCCGCTGGTCGAATTCGGTGTCCGACAGCGGGTGTCCAAGCTGCCCGGCGTCACGTTCATCGACAACTGCGACATCATGAACTTGGTGACCACGCCCGACAACAGCCGCGTGACCGGAGTGGGGGTCATCTCGCGCGTGGACGGATCGTCGGCGTCGGTGATCGAGGCGGACCTGGTGGTCGATGCCACGGGCCGGGGTTCGCGCGCTCCGGTCTGGCTGAAGGAACTCGGCTACCCAGAACCGCCGGAGCACCGGCTGAACGTCGACATCAGCTACGTGACGTGGCACTTCAAGCGGGAACCACACCACGAAAGCCTTCCGGTCGGGACGTCGATCAGCGCATACCCGGGCTCCAGACGCAGCGGCTTCCTGATGGCCGTGGAGGGCGATCGATTCGTGCTCAGCACCGGCGGCATCTTCGGCGAGCGCCCGCCGGACGACGCCTCCGGCCTCGCCGCCTTCGCCGCATCGCTGCCGAGCAGCGCGTTCGCGGACTTCCTGCCGACCGCGACCCTCATCGACGGGCCGATCAAGAATCGGTACCCCAGCACCGTACGCAAACACTACGAGAAGCTGGGCTCCTTCCCCCAGGGATTCCTCGTCATCGGCGACGCCCTGTGCAGTTTCAACCCGGTGTACGGCCAGGGAATGTCCGTGGCCGCCATGGAAGCGCTTCTGCTTCGCGACGTCGTCTCGGCTGAATCCGGCGACACGGCCAAGGAGTTCTTCCGGAAAGCAGCGCGAATCATCGAGATCCCATGGACCATCGCCGCCGGATCCGACATGCGACACCCGGAATCCGGGGTCGAAGCCCCACTGCAGAACCGGATCATCAACCGGTACCTGGGCCGCCTGTACCGGGTCGCCGCCGACGACGCGGATGTGGCACGAGCGTTTCTCCGTGTCCTGAACCTTCTGGACTCCCCCGACAAGCTGCTAGCCCCCGGAACCGCGTGGCGCGTGGCCCGCGGCCCGAACCGCTAGCACCACCGGGCGAGAGTTGTGGTTGAGCGCTGAGCGCGGGTTCAGTCGATCGTCACTGGCGGCGAGTTCGTGCGGGTAGGGCCCGGTCAGAACGCGAGGCGGTCGGTCGGGGACCTCGGCCGATCGCGGGTGGGGCAGGTAGGAGGTGGAGGCGCGCAGTCCTGCCACTCCGGAGGCGGCCGGATCGCCGCCGGATCCGCACGCTTGTCCTATCTCGACGACGCCGAAGTGAACAACTCCGTATATACGTCGGCCACCTCGGCGCGCTGCTCGGGCCATGGCCCGTGCCCGGACGCTCGCGATCGACTCCCGTGCCGACAGGTACCGGGCCCGGCGCTGCCTGATCCGCCCGGCGCCAAGTCAGGGTACGCATTCATGATTCGGGCCAACGTTTCGGTATCCCGACGTGGTCTTAACACAGACAGCACATGGCCTCGCGCGCGGGGAACACCCGAGCGCCGGGGCCATGGTGACTATCTGGAGGAACTGCTTGTGCTAGTACTTTCCCGCCGTGTCCCGACCCTGGTGGCGGCCATGGCCCTGGGCGTGGTCACTGCCGCCGGTACCGCCGCGGCCGGTGCGGCGCCGTCCGAAACCGGTCCGGCCGCATCGCCGCTGCCGACCACTACCACGCAGATCAGTACCCTGCCGGACGGCGATCGGGTGCTCGTCACCGGCTCCGGTCCGGAGGCGACCACCGCGGTGCTGGGGCCGGACGGCCGCAGCGTCTCGTCGCTGCGCTACGCGCCGGACGGGCACCACACTTATGTCATCCCCGACTCCGTGCTGGCCGCGCCCGACCAGTTCGTAGCGTCGCGGTATCGGATCGCGGCGCTGAGCACGGGGAGTTCGCCGACCGTGGTGCCGCACTATCCGCTGAGCACCTTGCAGATCAACGGCGTGGGCCTGGACGGGACGGCCGCCGACGGCATGACGTTCCTGACCGACGTCGATGACGTCAACCGGTGGGGCCTGCCCGTCCCGCTCGTCAACGGGGTGGCTCGGGTCGCTGTGCCGGCCGGCCACTACACCGCGAACACTTTGTTCCAGAGCTACGACCCCACGACTCAGACTGCGAAGACGTGGGTGGTGACCCAACTCGACGTCACGGTCACCGGCGACGGCACGACCACGCTGACCGCCGACGAGCGCAGCGCGACCGCCCAAGTACAGGCGACGACACCGCGACCGGCGACCAACGACAGCAGCTTCCTGTACTACGACAGCGTCGACGCCAACGGTAGTGACAGCTACCTCATGTCGTCCGCCGTCGGCACCGGGACCACCTACGTCAGCCCCACGGCGAAGCCACGGTTCGGCGGCTTCAAGTACCAGCTGGTCGGCTGGGGCGCCGCGGGTCCGGCCGGAACCGCCGACCCCTACCGCTACGACGTGATGTTCCCGGCCGCCGACCACATCGATGCGAACCAGACCTACAAGGTCGACCCCTCGACTCTGACCACTGTCCACAACACCCTGGTCAGCGACCCGAACAACCCCGATCACCGGGGGATTTTCATGGCCGGGCCGTCCTCTCCGGACTTCCTCTCCAATGTCGTCGGCGGACCCGTGACGTCTCCGGGCAGCCTGACCGAGTACGTCGGCGCGGTCGGCGACGGGAACTGGATCCGCGAGGTCGTCACCGATTCCCCGCCCTACACCGGCGGTTTTCCCTCCGAGCTCATCTTGCAGGCAACCGACCCGGCGTATGCCGGGCACACCGAGACCTGGCGCACCTGGGGCCGCGGTCCGCTGACGCCGCAGGCCGGCCAGTACCAGGGCCCCATCCACTGCCGCGCGTGCGCCGACGGCGGCACGGTCGATCTCTCCCTGACCCCGTACCAGGACAGCTCGCCGGACACCCTCGGCGATCCGCTCGGCCCGATCACCGGCCACTTCACTGCCTACCGCGACGGCAACCAGGTGTTCTCACAGGACAACACCTTCGGGACCGAGCTGACCGGCCAGGCCCAGCAGCCCGGCACCTACCGGTTCGTCTACGACCAGGACCTGAGCCAGTTCCCGATCACCCAGTCCACGGTGAGCCACACCGACATCACGGTGCCCTACACCCCGGCCCCGGACCCGAAGTGGACACTGCCGGCCGTTGACCCCTGCTACGCGCAGGGCACCGGTACCACGCCGTGCTCGATCCTGCCGGTGATCAACCTGGACTACCACTTGGCCACCGACGACACCAACACCGGCCACGGCCCGCTGGCGGCGCTGGACCTGCAGGTCGGCCACCAGAGCTACAACGGTGCCGGTGCGACGGCCGCCGCGACCGGCGCCACCGTGTCAGTGTCCTACGACAAGGGTGTGACGTGGACGGCCGCTTCGGTGGTTCCAGCCGGGGCGAACCACTTTGTGGCGTTGTGGAAGAACGGTGCCAAGGGCAGCACGCCGTGGTTGAAGGTGACCGCGACCGACACGCTGGGCGGTTCGATCACGCAGACCGTCGCCAACGCCTACACCATCGGCTGAAGGGGATCAGGATCATGAATCGAAGAGGGAGCCATCGGCTGCTGGCTGTGGCGGGGGCTGCTGTTCTGGCTGTCGGCACGATCGCGGCGGCGGTAGCGCCGGCGAACGCCACCACCAAGAGCACTGGCGCAGGCAATGTCAAGAACGTGTGCGGTGTGGCGAAGCCTGGTTTCGACCGGTGCTTCGCGCAGATCCGCACTGACGTGCATGAGCCCGCACACGTCGGCCACACCGGTACCGCGAACACGGCCGCTGCCACTGTGCCGGCCGGATTCGGTCCGGCGGACCTGCACTCGGCCTACAACCTGCCGAGCATCGGCGGCGCGAACCAGACTGTTGCGATCGTGGACGCCGGTGACGACCCGACGGCTGAGGCGGACCTGGCGGTCTACCGTTCCACCTACGGCCTTCCGGCGTGCACCACCGCCAACGGCTGCTTCTCCAAGGTGAACGAGACCGGCAAGGCCTCCCCGCTGCCGCCGGATCAGGGTTGGGGCGTGGAGATCGCCCTGGACCTGGATATGGTTTCGGCGGCCTGCCCGCAGTGCAAGATCCTGCTGGTGACAGCCGCATCGGCCAGTGACACCGACCTGGGCTCGTCAGTGGACACGGCGGTCAAGCTCGGCGCGACGGAAGTGTCCAACAGCTACGGCGCCACCGAATCCAGCATCACCCCCAGCGACGCCGCCCACTACAACCACCCGGGTGTCGCGATCACCGTTTCCTCCGGCGATCAGGGCTACGGCATTCCCAACGCACCGGCCGTGTTCTCCTCCGTCATCGCCGTCGGCGGCACCTCACTGACCAAGGCCGGCAACACCCGCGGCTGGTCCGAGACCGCTTGGGGCGGCAACGGAGGCGGCGCCGGCAGCGGCTGCTCGGCCTGGGTCGACAAGCCCGCCTGGCAGACCGACCCCAACTGCCCCGGCCGCATGGTCGCCGACGTCTCCGCCGACGCCGACCCCAACACCGGCCCGGCCATCTACGTCACCGACACCCCCGACCTGGAAGGCCTGCCCTCCGGCTGGAACATCGTCGGCGGCACCAGCGCCTCCTCACCCTTCATCGCCGGCGTCATCGCTCTAGCCGGCAACCCCGCCAAATACAACAACGCCTCGCCGTTCTACGCACCGACAGCCCAGAGCGGGCTGAACGACGTGGTCGGCGGAAACAACGTCACCTTCCAAGACTGCGGCGGCGACTACCAGTGCAACGCCGTCGCCGGCTACGACGGACCCACCGGCATGGGCACGCCCAACGGACTCTCAGCCTTCTGATCTGTCATCCGTAGCTCGAACGGGGCCGGCACCTTCTGTGTCGGCCCCTTTTTCAGACAGGCGTGACTACCGCCCCGAAAACGGTTTGGAGTCAGCGTTCGAGGTATAGGCAGGAGTCGCTGAAGCTTTCGAACGAGACCTTCGGCGCACGTGATGGCCCTGGCCGAAGGAGTAATCGTTGACGACCATGCGTAAGACCCTCACCGCCTGCGCAGCCATCGCAGCGTTCTGCGCTGCCTGCAACAGCCACTCATCGACCGCCACCCACAACACACCAGGCACCGGACCGGCTACAAGCACAACAGCAGCCGGCACACACTCACCGCTCGTCCGGTCCCGTCTCGCACCGGGCCAGGTCGGTACCGTCCCGGCCGGGCTCCACTGCCACATGACCGGCAGCGGCCCCACTACGTACCGGCCCGACCAGGCCTGCACCCCAGGCGCGGTGGACGATGCGATAACGCAGTCGAACATCGACTCCACCATATGCAGCTCCGGGTACACCACGAAGGTCCGGCCGCCGGCATCCGCGACCGACAAAATCAAGCGTGCCATGTATGCCGCATACGGGATCGCTAACAGCACCCCCAGCGAACTGGACCATCTAGTCAGCCTTGAGCTCGGCGGCAGCAACGACACGGCGAACCTGTGGCCCGAGCCGGGCCCGCTCCCCAACCCGAAGGACACCGTTGAGAACGCCTTGCACAAAGCCGTGTGTTCACACAAGGTAACGCTCACGGCAGCACAGCAGGCGATCGCGGCAGACTGGACCACCGCGCTGGCGGTTACCGGAGCCGGACGCTAGAGCCCCATGTGCGGGTCACAGGCGCAATCGCGCTTCCGAGCCCCACAGGGTTCACGGTCAACTGGGCCGACTTGTCGCGGTCGGGACTTCCCGTTTCAGCATTGGGGGTAGGCCGATTCGGCGATCCCGTGGAGCCTGTGCAGTGCCGTGGCGCCGCACGAGGCACTGAGCCAGGACCGGTCCTCGCGCACCACGGCTAGTACTGTATCAGGCAACGTTTGCCCGGGAGTTTTCGCGACGTGGTTCGTGACGTGTCGGTCGGCGGGCGGGATCCGTTGGCGGGTGGAGTCTGCTGGGGCTGGCGTTTGTGGGCCGGGTTGCGGTTGGGGTGTGGGTTGAAAGGCTATTTTTACGGCCTTCGGTCATAGTTGTACCGGTTCGGGGTTCGGGTCGGCGGGTGTGTTTGTCGGCTGCCGGTTCCCGCGTTCACAACCCCGCCCCACCTCAGGCCTCTTCAACTCCAGCAAGTCAGAGCAAGGGCACAGGCAAGATCAAGAGCTGAAGGTCAAGGTCAAGGTCAAGAGCTGTGGTGAAGGGCCGGGCCTCCGGCGGGCCTCGGCAACCTCAGGGAAACTAGCGCGGTTCCCTCGGGTGGCCGGGTCGGTCTCAGCGGCGGCGGTTTGTGGGGTGGTGCGGTCCGTTCCCCTCGGTCGCGTCGTCAGCCCGGGGGGTACAGCACCGGTGTCCGGGGGTAAAGTCCGCGCGCGGCGGACATGCAGGTAGGCGGCGGTTTCGTATGGCGCGAACTTGACCCCCGGCCACCGGCACTGTAGGCGAAGCCCTGCCGACGCGACCGAGGGGAACGAACCGAAAACCAGCCGGAGAAATACAAAACGCAGGGAACGAGGACACCGGTTGGTTGATACGGCTGCCGGTGAGGGCGTGGCGGCGGGCCGGTGGGGAGTTGGTCGAGAACATGCCCGAGTGCGGTCCGGTACCCGGTATCCGATATGCCTTATGCGGTAATGGACTGGTTGTGCTCGCAGCAGCCAGGCGCCGACTGCCAACATCCCCCCGGGCAGACCATGCCATCCGCCAGCATCGGCCATGGCGGCCAGGCCAATCAGCTATCCGGCGGCAGCCATCTTGGCGGCCACGCGAGCCCGCGCCCACACCTGCACCCGCCAGCCCGGAATACGCGCCCTCGGCACTGCCGCGCCGCCAGTACCCCGACCGGCAGCCGAACTCGCCGAGCCGCCGGTACCCGCACCACCCGTTTTGTATTTCTCCGGCTGGTTTTCGGTTCGTTCCCCTCGGTCGCGTCGGCAGGGCTTCGCCTACAGTGCCGGTGGCCGGGGGTCAAGTTCGCGCCGTGCGAAACCGCCGCCCACCTGCACCACCGCAGCGCGCGGACTTTACCCCCGGACACCGGTGCTGTACCCCCCGGGCTGACGACGCGACCGAGGGGAACGGACCGCACCACCTCAGGGACCGCAGCCGCTGAGACTAACCCGGCCACCCGAGGGAACCGCGCTAGTTTCCCTGAGGTTGCCGAGGCCCGCCGGAGGCCCGGCTCTTCACCATGGCTCTTGACCTTGACCTTGACCTTGACTGTGGCTGTTGATCTTGCTCTTGATCTGGCCCTTTGCCCTTGCTCTGACTTGCCGGTGTTGAAGAGGCCTGAGGTGGGGCGGGGTTGTGAACGCGTAAACCGGCAGCCGACAAACACACCCACCACCCCGAACCCCGAACCGGCACAACTATGACCGAAGGCCGTAAAAATCGCCTTTCAACCCACAGCCCAACCGCAACCCGGCCCACAAACTCCAGCCCCCAGCAAACTCCAGCCCCCACCAAACTCCACCCGCCAACGAATCCCGCCCGCCGACCGGCACGCCGCGAACCACGCCGCGAACCACATCGCGAACCACATCGCGAAAACTCCCGGGCAAACGTTGCCTGATACAGCACCAGCTCACGGCCCGGCCAACTCAGCCCGGCGAGCCGAGAACGCACAGGAACCCGGTTGCGTGCTGCGGGTCGAGCGCGTTCTCGATGAGGTGCCACACGTTCGTGTCGTAGGCCTCGCCGATGTGCCCGACCGGGTCGAACGGGCAGGTGTCCTGCACGTACTCGTTCGTGACGCCGGGTTCGCCGACGAAGGAGGTGCCGGTCGGTGTGACGAGTTCGTCGGTGCGCGAGGTGATGACCGTGTAGTGGACGCCGGGCTGCGCGATCGGACCGCTGTCGAGCGTGGTGACGGCCGTTCCGCCGGTGACGAGGTCGGAGCACGCTCCGCAGCCGAACGCGTCGAGTACGGCTTGTGTCTGCGGCTGGATGCCGAGCGCCTGGGCGATGGAATACAGCCCTGCGAAGGTGGTGCCGTGGGTCGGCGGTGCCAGTGCCACGACCTTGTCGATGCCGCCGGCGAGGTTCTGGGTCTTGGTCACGTACAGCGCCTGGAACGCGCCCTCGGAGTGGCCGACCAGGTCGACTTTCGTCGCGCCGGTCTCGGTGAGCACCTGGTGGATGAAGGCGGCGATCTCCGGTGCGGAGTCGTTGATCGGCCGCAGCCCGCCGACCAGCGGGAACCCGGGGTAGGCGCCGTAGGTCGCGCTGAAGGTGCAATAGCCCTTGGCTGCCAGATCGGCCTGGAGGAAGTTCAAGTCCTCGTAGTAGGTCGCGCCGAGCCCGTGCAGGAGCACGACCGGATACGGATGGGCCGCGGTGGGCTTGCAGGACGGATCGTTGTCACCGCCGCCGGTCGCGGCCCCCGCCTGGGCCGCGCCGGCCGTGAACGAGGTCGCCAGCGCGAGGGCGCCGGCCGCCAACGGGACCGCGATCTTCCAGGCGCGACGAGACGAGGGCGAGCGAGTGCCTTTCGATCTCATGACGATCCCTTCTGCTGGGGTGGGGATGGCCTGCCGTGGTGGCGATGGTGCGCGGAAAACTCGATACCGTGCGGTATCGGATACTCGGAAGTATCGACCTGTTAGATTGAAAGTCAATACTCGATGACGCCCTTCTGGAGGCCGACGTGGCGTATCCGCCCAGCGGGTCGGGGGACGGGGCGAACCGCGACCCGGAGCACGCGGACCGGCTTGCGGACGCCGTGCCCACACGGAAACGTCCCCACCGGTCACAGACTCGCCGACAGGTGCTCGACGCGGCCTTCACCGTGTTCAGCGAACACGGCATAGCGGCCAGCAGCCTGAACGAGGTCGCCGTGGCCGCCGGCCTCACGAAAGGGGCCGTCTACTCGAACTTCGCCTCCAAAGACGACCTGGTACTGGCCTTGATGGAGGAACACGCCGCGGCCCGAACCGACGCCGCCCTGGCCGGATTCGCGAGCGCCGACGACTCCCGGCACGGCCTGGTGGATCTGGCAGCCGCACTGGTCCACGCGATGCGCGCCGACGCGGCCTGGCACCGGCTCCTCGCCGAGTACTTCGCGATGTCCTCCCACGACCCCCGACGCCGGGAAGGCCTGCGCCGCCGCCGCCGCGAAGTCCGCGACGCCGTGGCCCGAGCCGTGGCCCGGGTCGCCGACGGCCTCGACACCGAACTGCCGTTCACCCCCGCCGAGATGGCGACGGTGATGCTCGCTTTGAGCAACGGACTCGCGGTCGAAGCCGATATCGATCCCGATGCCGTCCCCGAAGACCTCCTGGGCAGGGTGCTGCTGCTGATCGCGGGCGATGCCGACACCGGGGCACGGACACGATCTCCATCGGCGGAGGACCACCGGCGCGGGACGCCTCAGCCGGATAGCTGACGCGTCCCGCACCCCACCGCCCGTCTACTCCCAATCGCCGCGGGTAGCGGGCATATCCGCACCGCCGGAGCTGTCGGGCACGACACCGAGGACCTGGTGGACCGCGATGCCGCCGTCCTCGAACCCGAGCGCGCTGGCGGCCATGTACAGCCGCCAGATCCGGGCGCGCGCCGGGCCCACCAGCGCCACGGCCCGGTCCCAGTTCGCTTCGAGGTTGGCGACCCAGCACCTCAGGGTCCTGGCGTAGTGCTCGCGCAGCGACTCGACGTCGCGGACCTCGAATCCGGCGCGCTCCATGGCCAGCACGACCTCGCCGACGTCGAGTAGCTCACCGTCGGGGAACACGTAGCGGGCGATGAAGGACTTGCGGCCCATCACGGAGCCGCCGACCGAGGAGATGGCGTGGTTGAGGAGTCGGCCGTGCGGTCCCAGCAGCGAGCGGACCACGGAGAAGTACTCGGCGGTCCGCGCCTTTCCGACGTGTTCGAACATGCCGATCGAACTGACCGCGTCGAAGGTCTCCCCGGCCAGGTCCCGGTAGTCCTGCAGGCGGATCTCGACGCGGTCGGACAGTCCGGCCTCGGCCACGCGCTCCCGGGCCGCGGCGGCCTGCTCCGCGCTGATGGTCACGCCCACGACCTCGGCTCCGTGCCGGGTGGCCGCGTGCAGCGCCATCGATCCCCAGCCGCAGCCGATGTCGAGCAGGCGCATCCCCGGGCGTTCGCCGAGTCCCAGCTTGCGGCTGATCAGCTCGTGTTTCGCGGACTGGGCGGCTTCCAGTGAAGTGTCATCGCCGGTGAAGCGGGCGCAGGAGTAGGTCAGGCTCGGCCCCAGGAACAGCCGGTAGAACTCGTTGCCCACGTCGTAGTGGTGGCTGATCGCGTCGGCGTCCCGGCGCTTGGAGTGGCGGCGGCCGTGCGGGCGGGCCTCCTCCGGCGGCGGGGACGGCGGCAGCCCGAGCGCCCCGAGCCGACGGGCGACCCCGAGGGCCGACACGGCCGCACCGATGCCGAGGTGGGCGTCGTCGGACGCCGCGCCCTGCAGGGTGCGCAGCACGCTGAAGACGTCGCCTTCCACGTCCAGATCGCCGGCGACGTATGCCCGGCCCAGACCCAGCTCCCCCGGCGACCACATCAGCCGGCGCAGCGCGTTCGGGGACTTCACCTTGACGCTGTCCGAGCCGTCCCGCGGACCGGCCGAACTGCCGTCCCAGAACTCGAACCGCACCGGCGGCGAATCGCCCAGGACCGCGCGCAGCAGCGGATCGAACAGCTCTGCGGCCGTCTTACGCGTCGTCTGCTCCGAAGTGCGCTCCCGCTCGTCAGTAGACATCCGTGCTCCTCCTAAGCCGAGTGTGCCGCGACAGGCTGACCTGCCTCGTCCGTGCTCCCCGTGAGGTGTTTCGCCGCGATCGCCCGGTTGTCGCGGCTATCGCAGTTGTCGTGGTTATCGCGGTCGTCCTTGTCGGACATCGCGCCGAGGACGTCCAGCTCGCCCTCGCTCCAGCTGGTCAGTAGGTCAGCCGGAAATCGGTATGGCGCCAATTTATTGCCGGTATCATACCGGCAACAGCACGAGGCGCCCAAGGGACCCCAGGCGTCGCCCCGAGCGGTCCGCCGCCCGGCGGAGCGATGCCGGTTCAAACACGCAGACGAGCCCAGCCCACGGTCGTGGGCTGGGCTCGCGGGTCGGCGGCTACGCCAGCGGGTGCAAGGGGATGTCGATGTAGGACTCGGCGCCCTTCGGGGACGTGATCTCGACGACCGTGGGCTTGGCCTCGGTGCCGCCGTTGGCGTCGGCGAAGAACGGGTCGTGGGTGTCGATGACCAGCTGGAGTTGGCGGCCCTTGGCCAGGACGTAGTGCGCGGGCTGCAGGGGGAAGGTCGCGGTGTGGGCTTCGCCGGCCTTGCCGCCGGCGAGTGTGTAGGGCGCGTTGGTGATGATGTACGCGTTGCCGTTGGCCGGGTTGCAGTCCAGGAGGTAGGCCACGATGGTGGCCTCGGTGCGGCCGGCGGCGGGCTTGACCGTCACCCGCAGTTCCAGGTCGCCCTGGACCCGCATCGGCTGCTCAAGGGGCGCGGAGGTCCAGACCACCGCGCGGGCCCGGTCCTCGTTCGGGGTCTTGTAGACCTTCGGCAGCCCCATACGCTCGGCCATGCCGGTCTGCACCAGCTTCGGTGCGACGACGACTTCGGTTTCGGCACCGGTCGCCCGCAGCGCGCGGGTCCACCCCGGCTGCGCTTTGCCCTGCGCCATCGTCGCGTCGGTCTCCCCCGGCTGGACGGGGCCCAAGTGGAACCGCTGCTTGGGCAGGGCGTAGTCCTCCCAGCTGTCGTGACGTACCTCGGACAGCAGGTTGTGCATGTACTCCGAGCGCACGCCGAGCTGCGGTGCCTCGCCCCCGCCGCCGGCGTTGCCGCCCAGGTAGTGGTCCAGCCAGCGGTAGGCCGTCTCGGTCGGCTTGGCGATCAGGCCGAGCAGGCCGGGCCCTTCGCCGTTGCCGTGGTCGCCGATCTGGATCAGCAGCGATTTCGGGGTCTGCAGCCGGGTGAAGAAGTCGACGACCGCCGGCACCGAGAAGATGGTCTCGTGCCAGTAGGTGCCCATCAGGACCGGCGTCTGGTACTCGTAGTACGCCGACAGGTACTCCTTCGGCGAGCGGATCCGGGCGAACTCGCGGACGTCGTCGTCGATGACATTGTTGCGGATCTTCTCGATGACCTCCCGGAACTCCTTGGAACAGCGGTCCTCGCCGAACAGGGTGACCAGCGCTTCGAAGGCCGCCAGGTGCCGGGTGTCGTTCTCGTACAGCGAGGCGAACAGGTCTCCCCAGGCGCTGGCGCCGGCCACCACCTTGACCCGCGCGTCGTGCGCGGCCAGCAGCAGGCTGGTCCCGGCTCCGTAGGAGGCGCCGAAACAGCCGATCCGATCCTGGTCGACGGCCTCGTGCCGGCTCACCCAGTCAAGGATCTCGCCGCCGTCGGACCAGTCCGTGGGCCCGGCCACCTGTATCTCGCCGTCGGAGTCGGCCAGGCCGCGCTGGCTGTAGGCGAGCACGGCGTACCCGCCGAGCGCCAGGCGCGGGAACATGCCGAGGTAGGCCTTGCGGCCGATCCCGACCAACGGCGCGGGCATCACGACCGTGGGGCAGCTCTGCCCCGGCGCCAGGTTCCGCGGGACGCTCAACGCCGCGTCGATCCGCGTCCCGTCCGCCATCGTGATCGGGGTCTCCTGGTACGCGGCGACCTCGGCGTACGTCTCGTAGGTGTCGGCGAGCCCCCACTGGTCCAGGCGGCCGATACGCCGCGGCGAGGGGTCGAGCAGCGCCTCGCGGATCGCGTCGAGTTGGTGGAGGCTGTCGTCGTCGAGGGCGAACGGGCTGGCTGCGTAGGTGTCGCCGGGCATGGATGTACCCACTTTCCGTGAGGGGAGGATCCCGATCGGGAACGTCTCCACACTCCCACCGGAAAGCGGACAAAGACAGTCTTCTGATTCACTCTCCGCTGTGCTATGACTACTTTTCGTGACAGTCGATCGGGCCTCGGCCCCGCCGCGATGGCGGGACCGAGGCCGGTACCTCATCGATATCCGGACTCGATCCGGCTTGTCAGTGCCGGTGTGGCTCAGCCGCGGAGCGGCTTCAGCGCCCCGGCCCAGGCCTCGAGCTGGTCGAACAGGACCGTGGCGGGGTCGTCGTGCTGCGGGCCGGGGTTGAAGGTGGAGAAGTTCTCGAAGTCGGTGAACAGCGAGAAGGACAGCTGCTGACGGACCGTGGCGATCTGCAGTTCGCTGGCGATCGCCCGCAGGTGCTCGATGGCCCGGGCGCCGCCGAGGGAGCCGTAGGAGACGAAGCCGGCCGCCTTGTTGTTCCACTCGGCGTGCAGGTAGTCGATCGCGTTCTTCAACACGCCGGAGGTGGAGTGGTTGTATTCGGGGCTGACGAATATGAACCCGTCGAACCCGGCGATGGTCGCGGCCCAGGCCTTGGTGTGCTCGCCCGCGTACTGGCCCATGGCCGGCGGCAGGGCCTCGTCCAGGTGCGGCAGCGGGTAGTCGGCCAGGTCCACCAGCTCGTACTTGGCGCCGGTGCGCGCCGCGGCCTTCGCCAGAACCCAGTCGGCCACCGCCTTGCCGTTGCGGCCGGGCCGGGTGCTGCCGAGGATGATCGCGATCTTCAAGTCGCTCATGGGTGCTTCCGATCTGTGAAAGTGCTTGGCGCGGGCGGTGTTCGCCGCGCACGATGCTAAACGGACTTTACCCCGATTAATCTTCCCGCCGGTAGGATGGCCCCATGGAAAGACCCGCTCTGCCTCTGGGTTCACCTCCGACCGAGCGCGCCGACGCCGTGCGCAACCGCAAGCACCTGCTGGCCACGGCCCGGGAGATGCTGGCCGAGCAGTGCGGCGCGGACGGCCTGACCATGGACGGCCTCGCCGAGCGCGCCGGGCTCGGCAAGGGGACGGTCTTCCGCCGGTTCGGCACCCGCGCGGGGATCTTCCAGGCGCTCCTCGAAGACGACGAGCACGCCTTCCAGGAGCAGGTGCTGGCCGGACCCGCGCCGCTGGGCCCCGGCGCCGCCCCACTGGACCGCCTGATCGCGTACGGCCGGGCCAGAGTCGCGTTCATGATCAGACACCGCGACATCGCCCGCGCCTCGCTCGACGGTCGGCAGCCGATTCCGGCCGGGACCGAGTCGCCGCTGTCCCGCACGCACATCCGCATGCTGTTGGGGCAGATGCGGCTCGACGGCGCCGACCTCGAGATGCTCGCCATCCAGCTCACCGCGGCTTTGGACGGGCCCCCGCTGCTCTACTTGTCGGCCTCCGACTTCACCGAGCCCACCGGGATCGAGGAACGGATCGGCCAGGCGTGGCAGGACCTCCTGCGCCGCCTGTGCGGCACGTGACCCTGCAAAACCGCCGACCGTCCCCGACCGTCCCCGACTATCCCCGACTGCCCCCTTCCCCCAGACGGGGGACCGATCCGCGCGTCCGCTGGCCTCGGGAATACGAAACGGGGTAAGGTCCGTTTAAGCCCGCAGTGCCGACCTGCCGCCCCCGCGGCAGCCCAGAGGATCTACGGATTGGATGGCCAGACCATGCCTCTCACCGGGGAGTACGAACCCAGCACCTTCGACTTCAGCCGCGACCAGGTAGACCTCTACGAACGCTCCGGAGGCACCGAGGGCACCGAGAACCAGGGCAAGCCGGTGATCGTGCTGACCTCGGTGGGCGCCAAGTCCGGCAAGCTGCGCAAGACACCGCTGATGCGCATCGAGCACGACGGCCAATACGCCGTCGTCGCCTCACTCGGCGGCGCGCCCAAGCACCCCGTCTGGTACTACAACCTGGTCGCGAACCCGCACGTGGAACTCCAGGACGGCCCGGTCAAGAAGGACTACCAGGCCAAGGAGGTCCACGACGAGGAGTACGCGGCCTGGTTCGACCGCGCCGTCGCGGCCTGGCCCGACTACGCCGAATACCGGAAGAAGACCACCAGGACGATGCCGATCTTCGTCCTGACGGCTATCGAGGCCTAAGACAGCGAGCGGCGAACCCCGCTCTGGGGAACGCGACGCCGCCGAACGACTCCGCACACGCGTCGACCACCAGGCGTCGGCGCGTGTGCCGTCACCGGCGCCAAGCGCCCCATCCGGCGGCGAGGCCGGGCGAGCGTGCCGTGCGGCTGGCCGCAGGCGTCTTGGCGGAATCCGACGACTGCTACTCCATCTCCTGCTCCCACCAGCCGCGCGTGTCGACGTCTGCGGCATCGGCCAGCGCCTCCAGTTCCGCGACCTCCGCGTCGGCGAGCTCGATGCCGCGAGCGCGGACCAACCCGTCGATGTGACCCGCCTTCGTGACCCCGATGATCGGGGTGGTCCCCTTGGCGATGGCCCAGGCGGTGGCGACATCGGCGGCGGACGCGCCTCGATCCGCGCCGATCGCCCCCATCCGGTCCGTCAGCGCCCCCAGTCGGTGCAGGATGCCGTTGTACACGGCCGCCCGGCTGCTGCCCTCCGGCAACGGATTGGCCGGGTCGTACCTGCCGGTCAGCGCTCCTTGTTCAAGGACCATGTAGGAAAAGAACCGCACGTCGTGCTCGCGACAGTAGTCGAGGATGCCCGCGCGCTCAGAGCCCCGGTACAGGAGGCTGAAATGGTTCTGGACCGCCTCCACGCGCAAGCCGGCCTCGCCGAGGATCCGATCGGCAAGAGCGATCTGTTCCATGGTGTGGTTCGAGACGCCGACATGCTTGATTTTGCCGCTCTCCAGCAGCGGGATCAGAGGCGGCGTCCACCGTGCCACGTCGGCGGGATTGTGGATCCAGAACAGATCCACATAGTCCGCGCCCAATCGCTCCAGACTCTGCTCCAGCATGTCCGCGACCGGATCGGCGCCGTCGCCCGCGAGCTGCGGGGTGAACTTCGTCGACAGCTGGTACTCGCTGCGGTCATAGCCCGCCAGCGCCTGCGCGAGGACCGTCTCCGAGCGGCCCATGCCGTACGCCACGGCGGTGTCCCACAAGGTGAACCCGTTCGACTGCGCCTTCTCCACGACCTCTCTCAGACCGGACTGGCTCAACCGGCTCCCGAAGTAGCCGTCGCCCGGCTGACCGCTGTCTCCCCAGGCCCACGTGCCCAGCGCCACCGCCGGCACAGTCAGCGCGTTGCTCGTCATGTCTCAACTCCGTTGCTCAGGATTCCGGGTCGGAACGTTCGGTCCCAGGAGACCGCGATCGCCGCCGCCGGAGAAGGTCGCGTCTATAGGGGCATAACCTCAACCCCCCTCGCGCCATGACCAGCGGCTACCCTGAACGACATGGAGCAACAGCCCGGAAACCGCGGCGAAATCCGGGACTTCCTCGCCAGCCGACGCGCCAGAATCACCCCGGCGCAGGCCGGACTGCCGACCAGCACCCGCCGCCGGGTCGCCGGGCTGCGGCGCGAGGAGGTCGCCGTCCTCGCCGGCGTGAGCACGGAGTGGTACACGCGGCTGGAGAAGGGCCACATCGGCGGCGTGTCCGAAGTCGTCCTCGACGCGGTCGCCCGCGCCCTGCGACTGGACGACGACGAACGCACCTACCTGTTCGACCTGGCCCGGTCATCGCGGCACGGCAGCCGCACGCCGACGCGCCGCAAGGACGTCGAGGTCCCGCCCCGGGTCCAGTGGATGCTCGACTCCATGACGATGTCCTCGGCGTTCGTCCGCAACGGCCGCACGGACATCGTGGCCGGCAACCCGCTGGCCCGGGCCCTGTTCTCGCCGATGTTCGACAGCGTCACCGTCGACAAGCGCGGCCGCCCGAACCTCGCCCGCTATATCTTCCTCGATCCCGGCGCCCATGACTTCTTCATCGACTGGGACGCCGCCGGCGCCGCCACCGCCGCACTGCTGCGTGCCGAGGCCGGGCGTGAGCCCCACGACCGGGCACTGCGCGAACTCGTCGGCGAGCTGTCCACCCTCAGCCCCGAGTTTCGCAGCCGCTGGGCCGCGCACGACGTCCTGATGCGCCACGACGGCGTCAAACGGCTCCAGCACCCCGAGGTCGGCCGCCTGGAACTGGCCTTCCAGTCCCTCGACCTGCACCTGTCGGACCGAGCCGGGCACGACCTGATCATCTACACCGCCGAACCCGGCACCGCGTCCGAGGACCGGCTCAAACTCCTCGCCATCTGGGCCGCCACGCAATCTCGGGCCGAGCAGCCCGGGCTTTAGAGCACGGCATCGGCCCGTTCCCGCCGCACTGCCTTGACTGTGGAAGCTACTCCCCCGATCCGGGTGGTCCAAGGACGTAGCCGGGCCGGGTACTACCTCACGGAGTGCGGCGGAACCTCGCGTAACCGACCGTCGTGGCGGCCAGCGCCACCGGCCAGGCCAGCGCGGCCAAGTAACTCCCGAGGCACAGCCAGGCCCAACCGGTCATCTCAGCCCCCGCGAACGGATTGACCTTCGCCCAATTGGCCACCGAAGCGATGCACAAGAAAGTCAGGGCGCAGACCCCGGCCGCACTCGACCCCACCACCACCCGCCTCGACAGCCGCCGCCCGGGAGCCAGCGGGCTCCACCGCGGGATCCGGTCCGCACCCGGCCGGATCAGGACGAACGTCAACAACGCGGCACCTGCCTGAACCACGGACAACGACACCACATAGCCGGTCCCGCTGCCAGGAAGTCCCTGCACCTGCCGCCAGTGCTCAGG
>NZ_JAAFYZ010000460.1 GCF_018274385.1 Catenulispora pinistramenti
TGAGAACAATGATCGCGACCTCGTGGACGATCTTCATACAACCGACCCTAGACGACACCCACGACACCAACGGCCAGACCGCATAGCTACCACTGACATGCCTGAACTTCGGACTCATTCATCTAGCACCCTATGGGGACAAGGACGTGGTCGCCATCGACGTGACCACGCATCGGTGGTTTGTTAAGGCGGGAGGTAGAGGTTCAAGCCTCGTCCTGCGCTGACCGCGTTGATCAGGGCTTGGAGGTCCGGTGGCGGGGGCTCGGGCGACCAAGCCTGCCACCAACGTTGTAGCGCGATCCACGGAGCCAGCCATGCCCGGACGGCGCGGATCGCCTTCGGCCAGGACGGCGGTGAGGACCTGCGGTCGGGTTCGGGACCCCCTCTCTCCGGCGGCGGCCTCGGTCGTCGTCGGGGCGTGCAGCGGGGCCGGTTCGGCGAACCAGGTGTCCCAGCAGAACGAGAACGCGCAGTTCACCAACGTCTGGTGGCGGCGGATCGCGGCATCGGAGCGGACCTGAAAGTCGGCCCAGCCCAGCTCGTCCTTGATCTGCTTGCAGCTCTGCTCGATCCAGTGCCTGATGCCGTAGATCCTGACGATCTCGGCCAGGTCGGCGGCCGGGTGCGGGCTGTCGGCCTGGCGGGGTCCGTCGGGCCGGGGCAGGTTGGTGGCCAGGTACCAGGTGGCTTTGGCCGGGAGCGTGGCCGGATCGGCGGTGGCCACCACCAGGCGGGTCGCCCCGTCCGGCCTGCGGCTCCCTTGTCCGTCAGGGGCGTACTCCGGTAGGCCGAGCAGGCTGCGAAGCCTGTCCGCCTTCTCGGGCGCCAGGTCGTACCAGTCCGTCACACGCTGCGCGGCCAGCCAGCCCAGCCCTCTGCCACCGCAGTAACCAGCGATGCCCCCGGCAAGCAGCAAGACCGCGGCCGCATGCTGAACGCCACCTGCAAGAACTGCGGGCTAGAACCCCGCCTGCCGTCAAAGCCGTCGCGGTGACGTGGCCGTGACCTCGACACCCTGCCTTTTCAACAGCGCGGCGAGAACACCGTCGCCGTCGACCAGTTCACCGGTGTGGGTGCCGTCATAGATGCGTCCGCAGCCACATGACGGGCTGCGGTCCTGGAGCACCGCGCGGGCGATTCCGTGGTCTGCGGCGAACTTCGCGACGGCTTCGGCGCCGGCGACGAACGCGGCGGTGACGTCTTCTCCGTCGGCGGTGACGATGTGGGGCGGTGCCGTCGAGGACGTCGTTCCCGTCGCCGCCGACGATCTCCGCGGGCGGTCGTGGCGTCGGCAGGCCGCCGGCCTGTTCGGCGCACGCCGGGACGGCGCGCCACCAGCCGCTTCGCGCCGTGACCGACCAGGTCTATGTCGAGTTCCGCAGGTTCGACCTCGAAGACGCGGACCCAGCGAACATCGAGGAACCTCCGTCTTCTCACCGGATCCCCCGAGAAAACCTCACGGTCCGCCAAGGCATTGTCTACATGTGGAGCCCGGGACACACCCACAAGGCCATCGTGACCATGCAAGCCTGGGCCGAGGAACCAGCCCGACAACCAGACAAACTCTGGGAGTTCACCGCCGACTCGGAGGTCGTTCTCCGATCCGGCACCATCATCGCCGTCGACGGGATGCGGGACCACCGCACCGCACCGCTCGACCTCGGCGGCGGGCCGATGGTCTACCACTTCCGCGTCAACTCCCGCGGCCACGAACGGATGCGCGGCCTCGAAGGCGGAGGCCTCGAGCCCGAAGAAGGCGAGCAGTACAGGCCACGCGAGGAATACCTCTTCCAGCTCTGGCCCGGCCGCCCATCCCTGCCCCGC
>NZ_JAAFYZ010000461.1 GCF_018274385.1 Catenulispora pinistramenti
GGTAGGCGCGGCGGGGGCGGGTCCGGTGCTGGTCGGCGGGTCCATCGGCCCCTATCCTCGGGGCATGACGATTCAGCGCATGGACAACGTCGGCATCGTCGTGGAGGACCTGGATGCCGCTGTCGCCTTCTTCATCGAACTCGGCATGGAGTTGCAAGGCAGCCGGATGCAGATCGAGGAGGACTGGGCCGCGAAGGTCGTCGGGCTCGAAGGGATGCACAGCGAGATCGCGATGATGGCGATCCCCGGCGCGCCGGGCCGGCTGGAGCTCACGAAGTATCACACCCCTGAGCCGGTCACCCCGACACCGGCCGTGCCTCCGGCGAACACGATGGGCGTGCACCGCGTCATGTTCGCGGTCGACGACATCGAGGACACGCTCGCGCGGTTGCGGCCGCACGGCGGCGAGCTGATCGGCGAGGTGTCACGGTTCGAAGACAGCTTTCTGCTGTGCTACCTGCGCGGGCCGAGCGGGATCATCATCGGGCTGGCTGAGCAGTTGGGTTGAGGGCTCGGCCGGTTTCGCGGAGGCGACGGGGCCACGTCGGCGGTGGGTCCATGCCGCCGACGGGTTCATGCCGCTGACGATTTCGCGTCGGCGATGAGCGCGCGTGCGGTATGCGCCGCTCGGTGCGCTGTCTCCTCCAGGGCGTCCGCCGCGACGCCGAACAGGCCTTGGCGCAGGAACACGGCCAGGCCGTGAGCCGCGGACGAGATCCGGAGCAGCAGGTCGAAGGCTGCTGATTCGCCCGAGGTGATGCGGGCCGCCACCGGCAGCAACGTCGCCAACAGGGCGTCACCGGCTTCGGCGAGTTCGGGATGCCGGGCCTTGTCCAGACCGGCGTAGAAGGTGACGTCGAAGAGTGCCGGCCTCTCCGCGGCGAAGCGCACGTAGGCAGCCGCGAAAGCAGCAAGCTGATCAGCCGGGTCATCGAGGGCTGATACGGCCCCCGCGAACCGTTCACGCTGCTCGCGATATCCGGTGACGGCCAGCGCGGCGAGCAGCGCTTCGCGATCGGCGAAGTGCTTGTAGGGCGCCGCGACGCTCACCCCGGCCCGACGGCTCGCCTCGTTCAGGCTGAAGCCGTGCGGCCCCTTCTCCGCGACGAGTTCCAGCGCCGCCCGCTCCAGCGCGTTGCGCAGGTCGCCGTGGTGGTGGCCGCTCGGTCGGCGTTTGACAGGTGGCGTCATGCCGGTAAGGTTAACATCATTCACTAGGTGAACGCCATTAACCTCAAGTGGTCAACCTCAAGGTCACCGACCTCAAGAAGGAGCACGGCATGCCCACCGCACCCGCCTTCCGCGTCCATCACGTCAGCCTCTCGGTCGCCGACCTCGACGCCCAGGAGAACTGGTACCGCAAGGCCCTCGGCCTCACCCGCGTCGAGGAGCGCCTGAACCTCCCCGACGCGGGCGTCCGCACCGCGATCCTGAGCGACGGCGCCGGGCTGCGCGTCGAGTTCACTGAGCGGGCCGGCTCCACGCCGGTCGAGACACCGGATCCGTTCGCGGCCACGACTCGTCAGACGTACACGCATCTGGCACTTCAGGTGGCTGATCTAGAGGGCGCCTTCCGTTGGCTGACCACCGAATGCACGGCGCCGGTGGTGGTCGAGCCGGGGCCCGGGGTCAGTGAAGGCGTGCGCTATGCCTACGTCCACGATCCGGAGGGCAATCTCATCGAGCTGGTTGAGAATCAACCACCTCACAGGGCGACAGCCCCTTGATCTCCCGCCGCGTCATCAGCACCCGGACCCCGCCCTCCCCCAC
>NZ_JAAFYZ010000462.1 GCF_018274385.1 Catenulispora pinistramenti
AAGCCACCACCAGATCCACAGAACGCCCCATCGCCACCGCGACAAACCGCTCCGGACCAGCCCCGGCCCCACGCAACAACCACGCCAACCGATCAGAACGCGCATCCAACTCCGCATACGTCACCGCAGTACCATCGGCAGCCTCCACCGCAACCGCCAGCGGCGTACGACGCACCTGCAACGCAAACCGCTCCGCCAACCCCGCCGACGACGGCACCGCAGCTGGCCCGGCGCCCCACTCCAACAACCCGGCACGCTCCTGCACCGTCGTCATCTCAAGTTCACGCAGCGGGGCGTGGGGGTTTCGGGTGACGTCGGTGAGCAGGGTGCTGAGGTGGTGTGTCAGGGCTTCGATGGTGTTGGGGTTGAAGATGTCGGTGGCATAGGTCAGCTGGATGGTGATGCCTGCCGGAGTGCCGTCGGGGTGCTGGTTGGGTTGGAAGACCAGGGCCAGGTCGAACTTCGCGGTGTCGGTAGGCACCGTGACGTTCTCGACGGTCAGGCCGGACAGGGCCGGCGGGACCGGGTCGGTCTGGTCGACGGAGAGCATGACCTGGAACAGCGGGTGGCGCGCCGGGGTCCGCACCGGCGCCAGGTGGGCGACCAGCTCCTCGAAGGGGATGTCCTGATGGGCATAGGCCCGCAGATCCGCATCGCGCACCCGCTCGATCAGGGTCTGGAAGTCCGGATTTCCGGACAGGTCGGTACGCAGCACCAGAGTGTTGACGAAGAAGCCGACCAGATCATCGAGCGCGTGATCGCTGCGGCCAGCCACCGCAGTGCCCACCGCGATATCCGTACCGGCCCCGTAGCGGTGCAGCACTGTGGCCACCGCCGCATGCAACACCATGAACAACGTGGCATTCCCGCCTTGCGCCAGGGCCTGAAGCTCGGCATGCGTATCCTGATCGACGTCAAACCGGATTTGCGCACCATGCTGGGAGCGCACCACTGGACGCGGGCGGTCCAACGGCAGCACCGTCTCCTCCGGCACGCCTCGAAGCTGCTCGGCCCAGAACTCCAGGTCCCGCTGATCGGCCGCCCGATCCGCCTGCCACAACGCGAAATCCGCATACTGCACTGGCAACGGCGCAAACCCCGGCGCGCTGCCCTGCACGCGTGCGTCATAGGCCTGCGTCAGATCCCGCAACAACGGACCCTGCGACCATCCGTCTGTAGCGATGTGATGCACTACCAACAACAGCACATGCTCATCGGGCCCGACCCGCCACACGCGAGCCCGAATCGGCAGATCCTCCGCCAACCCGAACGGCTCTCCAGAGGCGGCCTGCACCGCACCATCAAGATCTGACGGCGCGATATCGGCAACCGTCAGCTCGATGGCCGCCGAACCCACGTCGAGGACACGCTGATACGGCTCACCGTCCCGGTCAGGAAACACCGTGCGCAACGACTCATGCCGCCCGACCACGTCACGCAGCGCGGCACGCAACGCCTGCACATCCAAGGCGCCGACCAGCCGCAACGCGACAGGCACGTTATACACCGCACTCGGACCGTCGAAGCAGTTCAGGAAGTGTAGGCGGCGCTGGGCCGAGGACAGCGGTGGATGACTCGGGCGCTGCGCGGGTTCGATCCGTGATCGGGTGCTGCCGCCGGCTCCGTTTTCGATGTGGCGGGCGAGGGCCTGGATCGTCGGACGGTCGAACAGATCCCGGATCGCCACCTCCACCCCGAAAACCCCACGCACCCGATTCACCAAACGCATCGCCGACAACGAATGCCCACCAAGCCCGAAGAAATC
>NZ_JAAFYZ010000463.1 GCF_018274385.1 Catenulispora pinistramenti
CTCGCGGACGGCGTCGGGGGCGGCGAGGACTTCGCGGACGCGGCGCTCGGCGGCACGTGCGCGGCGCAGGTGCTGGAGCGCCTGGGGCATCGCGGCGGTGGCTTCGAGGAGGGCTAGCGGGGTGAGGATGAGGACGGCTAGGAGGGTGGCCGGGAGGTGGTGGGCGGTGGCGGACGCGGTTTGGTGCGCGGCTTGCAGAGCCGTGGTGCCGACTTGGTGCACAGTGCCGGACGCGGCTTGTTGGGCGGCGGCTTGGTGCGCGGCGGCTTGGTGCGCGGCGGCTTGCAGGGCTGGCGCACCGAGCTGGTGCGCGGCGTCGGAAGCTTGGTCGGCGTTGGCGGCGGCTCGGTGAGCGGCGCCGGAAGCTTGGCTCGCATTGGTAGCAGCTCGCTGAGTGGCCTGACCACCCGCGTCGACAGCTCCCAGAGCCGCGTAGGCGGCGCCCCAGACCGTCGCGCCGGTGGCGAGGGTCGTCAGGGCCGTGCCGAGGCCTCGGGCGGCGGCTGAGCGGCGTTCGGCGGCGGTGAGGTCGCGGTCGGCCGCCTGGACGCGGGCCAGGCGCGGTGGGACCGCGTCGGCGGCGAGCAGGTCGGGGGCACCGCGCAGGAGGTCGTGGAATTCGGTGGTGAGGTGGCCCTTGGCGGGTGCCACGTGCCGATCCGCGGTGGCGGATGTGCGGGCGGCGGCGAGGGGGATCGCGATGCCGGTCGTGAGCAGGCCCAGGGCGGTGATCAGCGCGACGCTCGGGAGGGCTTCGGCGAGTGCTGCCACCGCCAGCGTGCCCACGGCCGTCGCGGCGAGTGCGGGGATCAGGAAGCGGACGTAGCGGTCCTGCACTGCGTCCACGTCGGCGACGAAGCGTGCCAGCAACTCGCCGCGCCGCCGGCCCGGCGCCTGGCGGCAGAGGCGGTCGTAGGTGCGGGCGCGGAGGGTGCCGAGGATGCGGTACGCGGCGTCGTGCGTGACCAGGCGCTCGGCGTAGCGGAACACGGCGCGGCCGATGCCGAGCGCCCGTACCGCCGTGATCGCGATCATGAGGTCGAAGATCGGCGGCTGCTGCGAGGCGCGGGAGATGAGCCACGCGGAGGTCGCCGCGAGGCCGGTCGCCGAAGCGAGGGCCGCGGCGCCGAGGGCCGCGGCCAGGGCGAGGCGCGCGGTGGGTCGGCGGTCGGTGGGCGGGGCGGCTGCGGCGAGTCGGCCGCGGTCGTCCGGTCGCTCATCTGGCCGAATTCGAGCGCGAGTCTGGGCGGAGGGGTCTTGACAGGGTTCACAATTGCGAAGATTGTTCTTATTGAGGCGGTGCGCCCCCTGGGTGGGCGGGGCGTCAACCGGGTGTGTCGCGTACGTGTCGGCGGCGGGCCCGAGTGCCACCACCCGATCCGCGACTTCCAGCAGCGCCGCGCGGTGGGCCACGACGATCGCGGTGCGGCCGGTGACCAGGCGGCGGATGCTGGCGACGACCTCCGCTTCAGCCGCTGGGTCCAGGGATGCGGTCGGCTCGTCGAGGAGAACCACCGGGCGGGCCGCCAGGAAGGCCCGGGCCAGGCCGAGGCGTTGGCGTTGGCCCGCGGACAGGCCGTGGCCGCCTTCGCCGATGCGCGCGTGCAGGCCGCCGGGGAGGGCCGCCACGAAGTCCGCCGCCGCAGCTGATCGCAGTGCTTCCCAGACCGCAGCGTCGGACAGGTCGGAGCCGGACAGCGCCGCGTCGGGCAGGCCCCCATCAGGCACCGCACCCCCAGCCCCCAGCCGCAC
>NZ_JAAFYZ010000464.1 GCF_018274385.1 Catenulispora pinistramenti
GTGCGGTAGGGGCGGGGCCGGTAGGGACAGCGGCGGCAGTGGCAGCGGCGGCGGCGCGGTAGGGACGGCGACGCGGTAGGGACGGCGCGGCCGATCGGGTGAATCCGGCCGCCGGGTACTTACTTCAGCGGTTGACAGTTTGCGACAATTGATCGAGGGCGGGTGTCCCCCGGAGTAGGGGCGGGGTGTGTTGGGGGCAAGCGAAAATCAGCGATCGCGCGCGGCCGATCAGCACGCGGCCGATCAGCACGCGGCCGATCAGCACGCGACCCATCAGCGTCCGGCCGATCAGCGCGCCGCAGCCCCCGGCGGCAGCAGCGGCAGCCCCGCAGTCGGCCCGCCCTCGATCAGCCGCCACAGCCGCTCGGTGTCCAGGTGCTCCTGCACCGCGTCCCCGAGCCGGTCGAGCTGCTTCTCCCGCTCGGCCGCGAACGAGGTGGCCGGGTCCGGCACGAAGCGCAGGCCGCAGACCCGCGCGACCTCCGTCAGGTAGGCGCGGCGGAAGCCGTCGCTCTCCAGCGCGCCGTGCCAGATCGTGCCCCAGACCGCGCCGTCGCGGCAGCCTTCCAGGGCCGCGCCGCCGGCGTCGGTGAACAGCGGGTCGCCGCCGGTGACGTGGACCCGGCCGTTGTGGATCTCGTAGCCGGCCACCGGTTCGCCGAGGCCGAAACCCGTCGGGCGAGTCAGGGTTTTGACGGGATCGAAGACGGTGCGCACCGGCAGGAGTCCGAGCCCTGCGACGGTCCCCCGCCGCGACTCGACCTCGTCCTCGATCTCGGTGCCGAGCATCTGGTAGCCGCCGCAGATCCCCAGGACCGGCCGCCCCTCGGCCACGCGCTTGGCCAGCACCGCGTCCAGGCCGCGCTCGCGCAGCCACGCCAGGTCCGCGACCGTCGACTTCGTCCCCGGCAGCACCACCAGGTCCGCCGACGCCACCGCCGAGGCCGACGCCGTGAACTCCACGTCCACGCCCGGCTCGATCGCCAGCGCGTCCACGTCCGTGAAGTTCGAGACCCGCGGGAAGCGCACCACCGCGACCCGCAGCCGGGCCCCGCCGGGCGCGCCGTCGGACCCGCCGGCGCCCGCCGCGTACGCCTCGATCGGCAGCGCGTCCTCGGCGTCCAGCCGGATCCCCGGCAGCCACGGCACGACGCCCAGCACCGGCCGCCCGGTGAAGCCCTCGATCTGCCGCAGCCCGGGGGTCAGCAGCGAGGGATCGCCGCGGAACTTGTTGATGATGAACCCTGATATGAGCCGCTGATCCTCGGCGTCCAGCAACGCGACGGTCCCGTGGAACGCCGCGAACACCCCGCCCCGATCGATGTCCCCGACCACCACCACCGGCATCCCCAGCGGCCGGGCCAGCCCCATGTTGACCAGGTCCCCGTCGCGCAGGTTGATCTCGGTCGGCGAGCCGGCGCCCTCGCACACCACCACGTCGAACCGCGACTTCAAGTCCTGATACGACGCCAGCACCGCCTCCCGCAGCCGGGGCTTCAGCTCCTGGTAGGAGGTCGCCGAGGCCTGGCCGAACACCTTGCCCAGCAACACCACCTGGCTGCTGCGGTCACTGCCCGGCTTGAGCAGCACCGGGTTCATCGCCACTTCCGGCTCGACCCCGGCGGCCTGCGCCTGCATCACCTGAGCGCGCCCGATCTCGGCGCCGGCCATGGCCGAAGCCCCGGCCCCGGCACCGGCCTCCGCACCAACCCCGACC
>NZ_JAAFYZ010000465.1 GCF_018274385.1 Catenulispora pinistramenti
CGGTGTCGGTGTCGGTGGCGAGTTGGTGGAGGTCGTTCAAGGTGGTGGGGTGGTCGCCGGCTGGTGTGATCTGGTGGCCTGCGGCCTGTAGGAGTCGCCGGATTTCGGCTGTGTGCCTGTTGATGGTCACGGGGTGGACGCCGAACAGGTCGGCGATGGCGCCCTGGGTGAGCTGGTGGCGCTGGTAGAGCATGGTGGCCAGGTAGCGGTCGGCCAGGGTGAGGCCGGTGTGGTGGCCGGTGCTTTGGCTGGTCTTGCGTGGGTGGCCTCGGCGTTTGTCCAGGTCGGCTTCGTGTTGGGTGTGGTGTAGTTCGGCCAGGGTGGCGATTAGGGCGTCGAAGTCGTTTGCGGCCAGTCCGGTCAGGCCCTGGTGGCGCAGCCAGGCCAGGTGTGGGCTGGGTTGGTCGAGGGGGGTGGGTTTGTAGGGGTCCTGGCGGGGGTGCTCGATCGGGTTCAGGGTGTAGTTCCACTGGCCGTGCCAGTGGTGGCGGGTCAGGGGCAGGGCGTTCATTTGGCGGTCGGGTATCCGGGTCCCGGTGGGGTAGGTGTTGGTGTCCAGGGCGGCGTCCACGCACAACCCGGTGTTTGTGGTGGTCGCGGCGATGCTGTTGACGACGACCTCGTAGCTGGTCAGTGGGCGTCCGCGCCAGTTCATGGTGATGGCGGAGAACAGCCGGTGTTCTATCTTGTTCCATTTGGAGGTGCCCGGCGGGAAGTGGCACACGGTGATGGCCAGGCCTGTTTCAACGGCCAAGGCGGCTAGTTCGGTCTTGAAGGCCCGGGTGCGCGAGGAGTTCGAGCCGCCGGCGTCGGCGGTGATGAGCAGCCGGGTCGCGGTCGGGTAGGTGTCGGCGCCGACGTTGTTCCACCAGCGGCGGATCGACTCCACCGCGAATGCGGCGGTGTCGTGGTCGATCCCGACGTTCACCCAGCCGGTGTTGGCTGCCAGGTCGTAGATGCCGTAGGGGATGGCCTTGCCCAGGGCCTGGTCGGGGAAGTCGTGGTCTTTGACTCTGATCGGATCCCCGGCCGGGCGCCAGGAGCGTCCGGCGTTGTGGAAGTCCCCGACCAGTTCCTTCTTTTTGGTGTCGACGCTGATGACTGGTTGGTCGGCGGTGCCGTATTCGGTGGCCTGTTCGTATATGTAGCGGAACTGTGCGTCGCGGTCGGGGTGTTGCGTGCCTTCGATGGTCTTGGCGGCGCCTTGCAGGCTGAATCCTTCGGCGGCCAGCAACTCCCCGACGGTGTCGGCGCCGATCTTGTGGCCGGCGCCGGTCAGCTCCCGGGCCAGGTCCCGGGTGGATCGGGTCGTCCACCGCAACACCGTCTCCGGATCGCCCCGCTCGGTAGGCTGCACCAGCGCCAGCAGTGCCGGAAGCAGCCCGGGATCGGTCTGGGTCAGTGGTTTGCGGCCGCCGCCGGGGCGCCGCACCCTGCCCAGGGCCTCGGCGCCGCTCTCCAACTCGTGGACCCCGTCGGAGACGGTGCCCTCCCGCATCCGGGCTGCCCGGGCCACCACCCTGATCCCGCCATGGCCCAGCACCCGCGCCTCAGCCCCGGCCAGCAACCGCCGCTGCCGCTCATCCAGATGCGGGAACACCGCCTGGAACTTCGCCGCCAACGCCACCTCGACACCCTCACCGATCGCCATAGCACATCATCGTGCCCTGTTTCCGGAACCGACGCATTGTTTTTCGACGAGCCCT
>NZ_JAAFYZ010000466.1 GCF_018274385.1 Catenulispora pinistramenti
CACCCCGCAGCCCCGCAATCGCCGCCGCGATCTCGCCCCCCGGATCCGCATGTGCGCCCCGCCCCAGCACCACATCCAGCAGCAGCACCCCGACCGCGGCATCCGCGGCCGCGTCCGCGATCGCGCGCAACCGCAGGGTGTTGTCGATCATGGGGTGCGGACGGCCGCGGGTGTAGGCGTCGTCGCCGAAGTCGGTGAGGTCGAAGGTGAAGGCGGAGTCGGAACTTGTCTGCGCACGGGCCAGCACCACCTCCGCCTCAGCGCGCAACGTGCCACCGCTGAACAGCCCGCGGATCCCGGGCGCGCGGCGAGTGTTCTCCTCGTCTTCCGGCGCCGGGGCCCAGCGCGGCCACGTCGCCGGTGCCCGTCGCCCGAGTGCGGCGAGGATCCGCTCCGCCGACCCGGTCAGCGTCGGTTGGTCGGCGCCCACGAAGGCGAAGTGGACCGGTTTGCCGAGTGTGGCCGCGTGCGCCTCGATGCGGGCGGCGATGGCGGGGTGCGGTGGTTTGGAGACCACCGCGATGAGTTCAGTCTCCGGGTCGTCGGCGAGGGCTGTCAGTGCGGCCAGGGTCGAGCGGCCCGCCACTTCGCGGGTCAGATCCCGGCCGCCGACGCCCAGGCAGTGGCGGATGCCGGTGCCCGCCGCGTCGAGGAGGGCCATCAGTTCCTGGGCACCGGTGCCCGAGGCCGCTACGAGGCTGATCGGGCCTGGTCCGGTGACGTTCGCGAAGGCGAGGCCGGTTCCGTGCAGGACGACGGTGCCGCAGTCGGGGCCCATGACCAGCAGGCCGCGTCGTCGGGCCGCTTCTTTGAGGCGGATCTCATGCCGTATTGGGATGTTATCGCTGAAAATGATCGGCGATGCACCGTATTCCAATGATTCCATGGCCTCCGCGACGGCGGCAAGGCCGGGGGTGGAAATCAGGGTGATGGGTGCACTCGTTCGGCCTAGCGCGGCGGCCGTGGTGCGGGGCGCGGGCTGGTCAGGGTACGCATGTCCGGGTGCTGTGATGGAGCCACCGGGCTGCGACGCCGACGTGAGAGCGCCGGTCAGGGCTTCGAGCGCCGCGGATTCCGCGGACCCGCCGGCATCCGCGCGGCAACTGAAAGCGACCACCAGGTCGCCCGGCCCGACCGGCTCCAGCGCCGGATACCCCAACTCGGCGAGCAACGCGACATTCAGCTCCGTCGCCATCGCCACCAGCACCCGCTCCACCCCGGCCACCCCGGCGACCGCCCGGCCCGCGAGCATCAGCGTCACCGAGTCGTGGTACTCGCCGCGCCGCACCTCCACGTGCTCGGCCGGCGCGTCCGCGACCGTCATTGGCACCGACACCGGCATCGATCCTTTCCGCGAGGGCCTGTCGCGACGCTAGACCTCGGGGCTACTGTCCGGGCATGGGCAATCCTGACAAGGACGGCGCCAGAGCTTCGCAGATGTCGACATCGCCAAGCGAGGTGCCCGAGGCGAACGGGGGACAGCGGATGGCACAGCCGCCACCGATTTCGGCACCGGTACCGCCACCGATAGCGACACCGGTACCGCCGACGTCAGGCGACCAGGCCGCCCAAATACCCCAGGCTGCTCAAGCGCCGGCACCCCAAGCGCCGGCACCCCAAGCGCCGGCACCCCAAGCGCCGGCACCCCAAGTCCCCCCGAAAGCCGCGCCCGTCACCCCCATAGGCCTCACCGTCACC
>NZ_JAAFYZ010000467.1 GCF_018274385.1 Catenulispora pinistramenti
AAGGTCAAGGTCAAGGGCTAGCCGGAAAATGGAGGTGCCGATGGCAGGGTGGAGTGTTCCGGCTGCCCGGAAGGTTTGTGGTTGTGGCGGGTGGGGGCTGGGTCAGGCTGCTTCGGTGAGGGTGACGGTGTAGCCGAGGTGTTCGAGTTCGCGGACGGCTTGGCGGGTTTTGCGGTTGCGGTTGAGGTGTCGCTGGTGCCAGTCGGGTCCGAGGTCTTGGTAGCGGGCGTCGGGATCGCAGATGAGGATCCAGGCGATCTCCAGGATGTTGCGGGCGACGGCGATTATGGCTTTCTTGGCGGGGGCGTGTTTGACGATGCGCCGGAAGCGCGCTCCCAGGAAGGTTTTGGTGCCGGAGGCGTTGTTGGCGGCTTGGCCGAGGGCGCCTTTGAGCCATCCGTTGCCTTTGCCGGTCGGGCCGTGGGTGTTCTTGGCCCCGGATTGGATGGTGCGTGGGGTGAGTTTGGCCCAGGAGGCCAGGTGGCCGCCGGTGGGGAACACTGAGGGGTCGACGCCGACCTCGGCGATGATGGTTTGGGCGCAGGACGGGCCGACGCCGGGGATCTCCTGCAGCCGTGCGAACAGCGGCATCCGGTGTGGGTGCTCGTTGTCGGGGGGTGGGGTGGGATCGATCTGCGCGATCGCGGCGGCGATCTTCGCGTCCAAGGTGGTGATGTGTGTATCGACGTGGTCGTGCAGGTCTAGCAGGGTGGTGATGAGGTCGGCGTGGTGGTCGGTGAACCGGCCGGTCAACGCCTGTATGAGCTTGGGGATCTTGGCCCGCATCCGGCCGCGGGCCAGTTGTGCGAGCGTTTCGGGGTCGCGTTGCCCGGCTGCCAGTGCCTCCAGCATCGCCCGGCCGGAGACCCCGAAGATGTCGGTGGCTCCGTCCTTCTTGTCTGACAGCTTGATGCAGGCGTCCTGTAGGACCTTCTCGATCTGGTTGCGGTGTCGGGTGCGCTCGGCGACCAAGGTGGTGCGCAGCCGGGTGAAGTCGCGCAGTTGCCGGATCTGCGGTGGCGGCACGAAGCTGGGGCGCAGCATTCCGCGCTCGGCCAGCTTGGCTAGCCAGATCGCATCCAGCTTGTCGGTCTTGGGCCGGCTGGGCACGTTCTTCACGTCTCGGGCATTGACCAGCCAGCATCTAAGGCCCTGATCCTCAAGCAGGTAGAAGAAGGGCCGCCAGTAGTCAGATGTCGACTCCATCACCACCAGCTCGACCTGCTGGGCTACCAGTTGGCCGGCCAACTCGGTGATGGCGGCGGTCGTGGCACCGACCGGGAACGTCTTTTGCACCCGCCGGCTGCCTCGCCCCGGCAGCCGGGTGCACACCATCGCACTGTTCTTGCCCACATCGATCGCTGCGACCCGAGCCAGCCGCTCCTCATCAGCGAATAGCTCGACAACCTCGCCGTCCTCGTTCATCGGGACTCCTCCCGAACGGGCTCCCCAGCCGCGACACACCAGCAGGCGCTGTCCGCGGGACCGCAAAGGGGAAAAGCCGAAAGCTAGCCGGCGTGCTCGAAGCAACAGGACATGACCCCATCACGCGGCCCGGTGCCAGACTGTGATGCGGGCTGACAAGCCAAGCAATGCCGACCTACACGCGAACAGCACCTGCCAGACACATTTTCGCGCCGACACGACGGCGCTGCAACGCGCCAGACCACTGTGATGAAG
>NZ_JAAFYZ010000468.1 GCF_018274385.1 Catenulispora pinistramenti
AGTGCCTGTTGCTCAACCGAACATGGGTGTTGAGCTGGGAAAATAGTTCCTGGTGTGGGGTGTGATCCGTTGTTGGTGGCGGTAGAGGTTGGTGACGGATCGGGGCGGGGTTCGGCCGGGGAGGCGTGTGATGGTTTCGGTGGATGGGTTGCTCGATGCTCACGAGGTGGCGGTGCGGGCGCGGATCGAGGAGCTGCGGGTCGCGCTGGCGGATGCCGAGCGTGATCTGGAGCATGTGGTCATCACGCGGGACACGCTGCGGGTCGTCGTGGCCGAGGGCGCGGCTGTGGTCCGCGCGGTCAAGGTGGCCGGTGGTGAGGTATCTGATCAGGTCCCTGTTACTGTCCCGGGCCTGGAACCGGTAGTGGTGCCGCTGCGGGGTGAGGGCATGGATGAGCAGGCGTTGCCGGTGGGTTATCGCAGTATGTGGCTGGCGGCGCGGTCGGCTGGTGAGGGGGTGCGGGCCGGGGATCTGGCCCGGGCGTTGGGGTTGCCGGCGACGAACTCGGCGCGGGAGGGGCTGCGGACCAAGCTCAAGCGGCTCGCCGCGCGCGGCTGGGCGGTCGAGGCGGTGCCGGGTGTGTTCCGGATGGTGTGAGCGTCGCTGGCTTTAGCGGCGGGCCAGGCGCCGGGTCATCACGGCGGTCATCGCCCAGTAGACCATCGCCTCGCCGGTGTCGGCGCGTCGTTCGTAGTCCCGCACGCACCGTCGTCGCCGGGTGATCCAGCCCAGGGTGCGCTCGACCACCCAGCGGCGTGGCAGCACCTGGAACCGGTGTTTGTCGGTGCGTTTGACGATGGCAAGGCGCAGCCCGGTAAAGGTTTCGGCGACCCAGGACACCAGCCGGCCGGCGTAGCCGGCATCGGCCCAGATCAGCTTGATGCGCGGGCATGCGGCGCGTAGCCGGGCCAGCAGCGGCTGTGCGCCGTCGCGGTCGTGCAGGTCGGCGGCGGTGACCAGCACCGTGAGCAGCAGCCCGATAGTGTCCACGGCGATGTGCCGTTTGGTCCCGTTGACCTTCTTGCCGGCGTCATAGCCACGCCGGGTCTTGCCCACGGTCTCGGCCGCGCGCAGCGACTGGGAGTCCACGATCCCGGCGGTCGGCTCCGGTCCTCGGCCCTCGCTCACCCGGACCGCCCGGCGCAGCCGGTCGTGCAGCACCGCAAGCAGCCCCTGGTCGCGCCAACGCCGGAAGAACCGGTATACCGCCTGCCAGGCCGGGAAGTCGACCGGCAGCGCACGCCACTTGGTTCCGTTGTCGACCAGGTAGGCCACCGCGTCGATCATCTCCCGGTGGCAGTAGCCCTCCGGACGCCCGCCCCGGCCCTGCATCCAGGTCGGCACCGGGACCAGCGGGGCGATCGCCGCCCACTGGGCATCGGTCAGATCCGTCGGGTAGGCACGCTGGCGCACCGGGCGATCACCGGCATTGCCATGGAGGTGAGCCATGCAATCACAGGACACGGCGCGTCGCGTGGCCTCAGCGCCTGCGATCGCGTAGAAAGAAGACAACAGGGCCTCCTGGTGCTCATCGGACTCAACACCCACGAGCTACACAGGAGGCCCTGCCTTTATGCGTACATTGACACCAAATCACTCAGACGAGTCCACGCCACACACAACGTTCGGTTGAGCAACAGGCTCT
>NZ_JAAFYZ010000469.1 GCF_018274385.1 Catenulispora pinistramenti
GCCCCCAACCGCATGTGAATGTCCTCCAACGACTCCGCGACCACCGCCCGCATCCCCACCTCGGCCCGCCCCGGATCCCCCGACGCCACCGCGACCGCGACCGCGTCGTGCCGATCGGCGTCCGCCGGATCCGGCGCCGTCGGCAGCAGCTTCAGCGCCGCGCGCCCGCGCAGCAGTTCCTCGGTCACCGGCGCCAGTTGGGCGAACAAAGGGTTACCGCACATAGCCAGTACCAGCCGGTGGAAATCGACGTCCGCCTCCAGGAACGACGTCCGGTCGCCCACCGCCGCCGCCGCGCGCATGCGCGCCGAGCTCTCCAGCAGCTTGGTGCGCATCGTGCGGTCCGCGTGGCGCGCGGCCGCCGCGGCGGCTGCCGGCTCCACGGCCCCGCGCAGCTCGGTGAGCTCGTCGAGCACTGTGACGCGCTCCGGGCCCGCGAGGCGCCAGCGGATGACGTCCGGGTCGTACAGGTGCCACTCCTGTACCGGCCGTACCGTGAGTCCCACGCGCTGGGTGCTGCGGAGCAGCCGTTTCGCCTGGAGCGCCTGGACCGCCTCGCGGATGACGGTGCGGCTGACGCCGAAGCGCTCCGCGAGGTCGTCGGTGCGCAGCACGTCGCCCGGGGCGTGATGGCCGCTGGCGATGGCCTGGCCGAGCTCGTCGGCGACCTTGCCGGCCAGTCCCTTACCCAACTCCGGCATTCGTTCCTCCCGTGGCATGCCCGACGTACCCGACCATCATCGCGCTCCCGGCGGGGATCGGCGCGGAGGCCTCTTCGTATTACGGAATAGTCACCGCCTCTTCAATCGTCATACTTTTTGGCCTACGGTGACGCGTGTCGCGCCACGAGGTGTCGCGGACACGGTCAAAGGAGACTGCAAGCGTGAACGCCGAACCAAACCCCGCAGCGGACGCCGTCAGTGGCGCCCAGCCCCCGATCCTGCTGATCACCGGCGTCTCCGGCAGCGGGAAGACCACCATCGGCTCGCTCCTGGCCGGCCGCCTGGGCTGGGAGTACGCCGAGGCGGACGCCTTCCACCCGGCGGCGAACATCGCCAAGATGTCGGCCGGCCATCCGCTGACCGACGAGGACCGCTGGCCCTGGCTGGACAACATCGGGCAGTGGATCGACGAGACCACCGCCAGGGGCCGGCCCGGTGTCGTGACGTCTTCGGCCCTCAAGCGCACCTACCGCGACCGGCTGCTCCGGGGACGGCCGCAGGTCCGGCTGATCTACCTGGACGCCGACCGCGAGACCGTGGCCCGCCGGCTGACCGCGCGCAACGGCCACTTCTTCCCGCCGGAACTGCTCGACTCGCAGTTCGGGGACCTGGAGCCGCCGGCCGACGACGAACACCCGGTGCGGGTCAGGGTCGACGACCACGACTCGCCGCTGACCGTCGCCGAGCGGCTGATCCACAGCGAGAAGCTGGAATCCGTGGAAGCCGCGCACGACGCCGAGGCCGCGCACAGCACGGCAGCCAGTGACGCCGAGGCCGCGCACAGCGCCTCCGCCCATAACGCCGAAGCTACGCACAGCGCCCAAACCCACGACGCGCAAACCAAGCCCGCCGGCAAGGAGGCCGGCGAATGATGGCCTCCGCCCTCGCGGCCCGCCCCCTCGCAGCCCAGCCCCTCACAGCCC